>PLKU01000011.1 GCA_003140705.1 Acidobacteriaceae bacterium | reverse complement strand
ATAGGTCAGCGCAAAGTACGGTTCGTCTTTCACGTAATCCATCACGCGTTTGATGCGTCCACCGGTTTGCGTAACGTCGCCGGTGTCGACGAGGGTCACACGCCAGGGCTCGGCGGTTTGCCGATGCACCTCCATGCGATTTTCGTGCATATCGAAGGTTACGTCCGACATATGCAGGAAGTAATTGGCGAAGTATTCCTTGATCAGGTAACCCTTGTATCCACAGCAGATCACAAAGTCGTTGATACCGTGCTGGGAATAGATTTTGAAGATGTGCCACAGGATGGGGCGGCCGCCAATTTCTACCATCGGCTTGGGGCGCAGGCCCGTCTCTTCGCTGAGGCGTGTTCCCAAACCGCCTGCCAGAATAACCGCTTTCATTTCAATCTCGTAGCGCTGCCAGATGGACATTAAGAGGTGCAAGCAAACTACCACTTAGGCGGGAGCGCTGTTTCCTGAATAATACAGTACACTGACGACTCCGGATTTTGTATGCTACCTTTGTGGACCCTCGATGACAGACAGAACAGCTCGGCTTCGGCAGCAAATACTCGACCTCACTGCCGAGTATTTTAGAGAGGGATTTCCGGCGTCGGAGTTTGAACCAGGACAGTCGTCTGTTCCGGTTTCAGGCAAGGTGATCGATGCGGACGATTTTAGTTCTGTTGTGGATTCGGCTCTCGACGGCTGGTATACAACCGGCCGCTTCGCCGAGGAATTTGAGCGCAAACTTGCTCGCTTTGTAGGCGTTCGCTGCGCTTCGCTGACCAATTCCGGCTCTTCGGCAAACCTGCTTGCGGTGAGCGCGCTAACATCGCCAAAACTCGGCGAGCGCCGACTTCAACCGGGCGACGAAGTCATCACCGTGGCTTCAGGCTTTCCGACGACAATCAATCCGATTATTCAAAATCGACTGGTCCCGGTGTTTGTGGATGTTACTTCACCGACTTACGAGATTGATGTGAGCCAGTTGGAATTGGCGCGTAGCGGAAGAACCAAGGCAGTGATGATTGCTCACACACTGGGCAATGTATTCGACCTTGATGCCGTGGCCGCATTCGTGAGGAAACATGACCTCTGGCTGATTGAGGACTGCTGCGACGCTCTGGGCTCAACCTGGAAGGGACAAAACGTCGGGACTTTCGGCGATATNNATCACCATGGGCGAGGGCGGGGCGGTGCTCACGGACAAGCCCAATTTGCAGGTACTGATCGAGTCGTTCCGCGACTGGGGCCGCGACTGCTGGTGCGATCCGGGGAAAGAGAACACCTGCGGCAAGCGATTCGACTGGCAGCTCGGGAACCTGCCTTGCGGATATGACCACAAATATACCTACTCCCATATCGGGTATAACCTCAAAGCCACCGACATGCAGGCCGCACTTGGAGCCTCACAGATCGAGAAACTGCCTCAGTTCATCGAGCGCCGCAAGGCGAACTTCGGTCATCTGTACTCCGCGCTCAAGCCGCTCGAAGACTACTTTCTGCTGCCCGAGGCGACACCGGGGTCCGATCCGTCGTGGTTCGGCTTTCCCATTGCGGTACGTGAAAACGCGCCCTTTACGCGCGCCGATCTAATTCGCGTTCTCGACACAAAAAAGATCGGGACTCGGCTCCTTTTCGCAGGCAATCTCCTTCGGCAGCCGGCCTACGAGAATTGCGAATATCGCGTCATCGGCGACCTGCCTAACACTGATTTCGTGATGAACAACGTGTTATGGATCGGCGTGTATCCGGGATTGACCCCACCGATGCTCGATTACGTCGCGGGCGTCATCACGGACTTCGCATTGCAATTGAATCCGGGATTCCGGGAACTGGAAGCCGCTCGCTCATCTGAGGAAGAATCCGAAGCGAAGAAAGCCAAGCTGGCGGTGCTTCCGTCCTGATCGTGATTGCGCAAAGGAGCAGCCGTGTCATCCTCCCTCAACCCGGATCTGGTCTTTCAACACGCGATCGCCGAACATATCGCGGCAATTCGGGATTTGTGTGCGCAGCAGGCAGTCTTGGAGCGAATTNNTCTCGAAGGGAAAAAAGTGCTTTGGTGCGGCAATGGGGGAAGTGCGGCAGACTCGCAGCATCTGGCCGCGGAACTGATGGGGCGGTTTCGGCGAGAGCGGCGCGGGCTTCCTTCCATCGCGCTGACGACAGATACTTCGATCCTGACGGCCATCGGCAACGACTNNATGGATTTGAGAAGGTTTTTCGGCGTCAGGTGGAAGCGCTATGCGCGAAGGGCGACGTCGTGGTGGGCATTTCCACTTCAGGGAACAGCAGAAATGTTTGCGCCGCACTGGAGGCAGCACAGAAGATCGGCGCATTCACAGTGGCACTTACCGGTGAAGAAGGAGGCATGATGGCAAAGATTGCCGCCGCGACGCTTTGCATCGCGTCAAAGGACACTGCTCGAATTCAGGAGTGTCATATTTTGTGCGGTCACATGCTCTGTGACTGGGTGGAACTCAGTGTATGCGAGCAGGATTTATCCCATACGATCAGTTCAACGGTCTAATCCGCTTCTAACTGCCGCAACCACAATGGACTGCTTGTTTTGGGAGTGACCACTTTCGTGGTACTGAAAGATCTTTGGTACCCGTAACCAGCCGGATTCCCTCGATAAGCGAACTGGCGGAACTGGTATGATAACTCCGGAAATATGCGTGGATAGATGGCCAATGCACAGATGCGCCGGCGATTTGGCTATTTCACTCAAGTTGCGGCGG
>PLKU01000312.1 GCA_003140705.1 Acidobacteriaceae bacterium | reverse complement strand
TGACATGAGCTATCTCAAAATGACGCCTGGCGCGTCGTTGACGAGGGCAATGGCAAGGAACTGCTGCGGAAGAGGCGAGAAATAGCGTAAACGCCATCAGGCGACCGGCCTACTCCCTATTCCCTACTCCCTGTTAGGGCTCTACTTCCACGCCGCGCCAAAAGGCCACGTGGCCCTTGATCCTACGTGCCGCAGGCTTGGGATCGGGGTAGTACCAGGCCGCATCGGGGTTATCCTGATCCTCGATTAAAAGGTTCAGGTACCTGGCCTGCCCCTTCCAAGGACAGGTTGATGTGGTGCTGCTGGGGCGAAAATATTCGCGCTTGAGGCTGGACTCGGGAAAATACACATTCCCTTCCACAGTCTCCGTTGTCTCGCTTTCGGCAATCACTTTGCCGTTCCAGGTCGCTCTCGCCATCGTCTCTTCCGGTTGCATCCGCTTTAATCTTTCACCCCGGCCCCTTAAGCGGGGCCGGAGAGAAGAACGGATACGACACTACCAGAGATTGGGCGCTGGGTCGAGTCCAATTGAGATTGGCCGAGTCTGAAGGCAGTTTTGAAATCCCGCGAGCCCTACTTGGCTTCTGCGATGGACTCGATGTGGACGGTCTTCTTTGCCTCATCGGCCTTTGCGGTCACGCTTACATGGTCACCGTAAAAACCCTTCACAGCGTCGGGATTGTCGATCGTCCAGACTGCCTTCTTCTCCTCATCCACAAACACGGGGGCCATGCCGCCCTCGATGCACTTCTTCACGCAGGCAGCACCTGAGCCAGTATGCTTTGCGCCACACATCGAGTCGGAAATCCAGCCGTTGATCTTGGATGAGTCGGCCGCGTTGGCTGAGAGTGCCGTCAGGGCAGAAACTACGAACAGAAAAGCCAGGACACGCTTCACAATGAACCTCCAGGGGATTGGAAAATCTCGAACAGTTACCATCATGCTCCCCCTTGCCCAGTTTCGGCAACTCATTCCGTTCTCACGGCTTCGGGGGGGTCGTGCTTCTCCAGGCTTAGGCCTGCTTCGCCTGCTGGCTGTTCAGTCGGGCTTGGACGTTTTTCAGCACTACTTCGTAACGCTGGGCCGCTGCGGAGAATCGCCCCACCAGCTCCGTCGTTTTGATCAGAAAACCAGGATTCTTCTCCCGAATCGCTTCCAAAATGTGCGAAAACTTCGCCAGCAGAAAGAAGCCCTCGGCATTGCAATCCACAAACAGTTCCGCTGAAACCGCTCCATGAATCACCATGGCCGCGGCCATCTCCCAATAGCTCAGTACCTGCCGCAACCAGGCATTGTGCGGGTCCGCCGGGTTTGAAGCCACCGCGAAATACTCCTCCGCCGTCGTCGGCCAGAAGACCCCGGTTATCCATGCCCGGGCCTTGCGCAGCTCCGCTTCGGTTCGCAGTTGATACAGGTTCAGGATGATTTCAGCATCGGCGGGCGTTGCAAGCATTCTTTCCATCAGGTATTCTCCGCTGCCAATACTAACGGATTCCTCCGCAAAGCGCTGTATCGTCCAGACCTTCTTCCGGGCAGCGCAGGCCACTCAGCCTTGGGCGATGGGCCAAGGCCATTACGCATCCCATCCGCCTCGCCTGTTTTTTTGATCCCACAACTGGCTGGCTATCTGCCGCCCCTCACGCCTCAAGCAAGCCTGCACGGAAGAAGTTCTCGAGCCCTGGTTCGATTCCAGCTGCGAGTTCGTCTGCCGGCATGTCAGGAAACTCCGCCTTCAGCGCGTCGAGAAGAGCACGCCGGTCGCGAGTTCCATCAAGCAACTGTAGAAAACTCCGCACAACGCGATCTTCGAGTGCAATCCTTCCATGCAGCAGGGTCGTGGCAAACATCCTGGTCAGGGCCTCTCGCCGGGCACTCGCACTGGCTTTCGGGAATGCAGATAGGGCATCCGCTACAGGGGCTTCCCATGAACGCAATTCGATCATCTTTGAGACCACCAGGCGCATCAGCAGGGTCACGCCTTCGCCGTCGAGTGGAATCCCGGCGTTCATCAGCCGTCGTTCAACCTCGTCAAACATGAGCGCATTCGGCCATTGCGCCCCCAGTGTCTCCAGAAGCCCGATCACTCCCGGATGGTTCGATTCCATCTTGATTCCACCCGACAATGTGAATGCGGTTGCTCCTCTTTCTTCTCCTGGCGTCGCGGTCGCTTGCGAAGCAAAGCGCAGCCGACGAAGATGATCTGCTGGAAAGTCACGTCGCAGAACCCGCTCACCTCTGCAAAGCAGCGTCTCCCGATACATGCGCGCGCGCAAGTAATCCAGTCTTTGTTCCAGATTGACGATGTCGTTCCCGGCAGCTTCCCCAAGCGCGGACCGAATATCTTGCCGATAGGCAGGATCGGTTGCTGGCGGAAGTACAGCTTCACACAAATACTGCAAACCATGCTTGCGAGCATGCTCCACAAATTCAAAAAAGTGCACTGGATGATAGGCTTCCGCAAGTTCATCGTGGAAAGTCACATGCGGGCCGGCCTTCTCCATCTTCTTCAGCTGCTCTTCAATGAGCATCCGGTATGCATCACCCTCTGGCCTTGCTTCAATCAAGAGACGAAGAGACTCAAGCCCACCGGAAACGCGCTCCTCTGGATCATCGATGCCTTCCACCGCATACAACATCATCTCGCGAATCATCGTGCGCAGATGACCGCCGGGAAGAGCGTTATAGCTAACAAACCCAACTCCATTGACGGTTAGAAGTTGTCCGTACAGCGCCAGCAGACGGTCGCGCACGGGCTCTGGAACCCATGCATAGAGCCCATGCGCAATGATGTAGTCGAATTGACCCAGCTCTCCGCCGACGCCGAGAAGGTTGCCCTCAAAAAGGTGCACGTTGTGCAGGCCCAGTTCGTGAATCCGCTCCAGGCCGCGCTCGATTGGCAAATGTGCCAGATCGAACCCTACAAACTCGCTGCCCGGGATCGCATACGCCATGGGGATGAGGTTCGCGCCCTCATTGCACCCAATCTCAAGTACTCGGCATCGCTCAACCGGCGCCGGGCTGAGCCCATTGAGAATTGCCATCGTCGCCAGGCGATCAGGATGCGTGCCTGAATGGGAAATGCTGGGATAGGCAACTGAATCGTAAGGATTCTGCTTGGTGGGCATTGCCAGGCTCCTCGAGTCCGATTCACTTCAGCTGACCCAAACGCCGCCCTCCGCGCTGAGTGCAAGAAATAGCTTCTCCCAACAAAGACTTGGAACCACGCTCCGGCTTGCGGGCTCGCCTCTGCGACGTGAGGACACTTGTCTGAAGCCTTATCGGGATTAAGCCGGCTGCAGCTCCTTCTTCGCGCCGCTCTTCTCCACCACCGGTCCGTGTGTCTCAACCTTCGGTGGAGGCGGCGCATTCCCAATCCGCTTTGAGTAGGTGCAAACCACGGCCGTTCCCACAGGCTCTGCAGCGGCCGCAGCTGCGCCTTTCTTGGCTCGCTTCTTCGGCACAACTTCCTCTTCGGCGCCTTTCTTCTTATTCGGGCACTCCAGATAGATCCCCGACTTCAGCGTCTTCTCCAGCAGGTACGCGCTTCCGCACTCCGGACACTTCTTTGCCACGGGCTTGAAATTCGACGTAAAGTCGCACTTCGGATAGTTGGTGCAGCCCCAGAAGATGTTGCCTCTCCGCGCCTTTCGCTCGGCGATATCGCCAACGCCGCACTTGGGACATTTGAGCCCTTCAATCAGGTTCTGCTTGATGTACTTGCACTTCGGATACCCCGAGCACGATACAAACTCGCCATAGGCCCCCTGCCGCAACACCAGCGGCTTGCCGCACAGGGGGCAATCTTCGCCCGTAGGCTTGGGAGTTGCCTGCTTCTGTTGCTGCTTCTGACTCAGCTTCCTGAAGGTCTTGCAGGGCGGATCCTCGTTGTAGCCCGGACACGACATGAACATGCCGAATGGTCCGCGCCGCAGCACCATCACGCGTCCGCAGTTCTCGCAATACTCTTCCTGCTCGCTGGCGTCCTGCGCTTCTTGTGTATTCAGGTCCGGCTTGCCCGCCGTATTTTCCTTTGTGAATGTGCAGCTCGACTTGTCCTTCTTGTCATAAGCTGAACACGCAAAGAAGCTTCCGAACTTACCCCACTTCAGCAGCAGGGGCGACCCGCACAGGTCGCACTTCTCGTCTGTCTTCTGCTCCATGCGCTTGATGTTTTCCATCTTCTCGCCGGCATCCTTCAACTCATCTTCAAAGTAGTTGTAGAAGCCGTTCATCAGGTCGGTCCACTTCTCCTTGCCCTCTTCGATATCGTCGAGCTCCTCTTCAAGCTTCGCCGTGTACTGGATATCGAAGATGTACGGAAAGTTCTTCACCAGCAAGTCGCAGACCACCATCCCAATTTCGGTCGGATAGAACCGCCCGGAGATCTTCGTCACGTACTCGCGATCCTGAATCGTGTTGATGATCGACGCATAGGTCGACGGCCGGCCAATGCCCCGCTCTTCCAGCACTTTCACCAGCGAAGCCTCATTGAACCGCGGCGGCGGCTGCGTGAAGTGCCGCTCAGGATCCAGCTTCTCCAACTCCAGCTTCTTCACATCGTCAAGGTTGGGCAGCTTGTTTGAAGACTCATCGTCGTCGTCTTTCTTCTCTTCCAAAACTTCGTAGACCTTCAGGAATCCATCGAACCGCACCACAGACCCGCTCACGCGAAAGTCATAGATCTTCCCGGTCTTCGTTGAATCGGCCGCAATCTTCGCCGTGGTCACATCAAAAATTGCCGGCATCATCTGCGACGCCACAAACCGCTGCCAGATCAACCGGTAGAGCTTCAACTGCTCTTCAGTTAAGTAGCGCGCAATCGACTCCGGTGTACGCGAAGCATCCGTCGGACGAATCGCTTCATGCGCATCCTGAGCGGCTTTCTTGCCCTTGTACTCATTGGCCGTCGCAGGCAGATACTGCGCTCCCAGGTACTTTTTGATCCATTCCCTCGCACCCTCAATCGCCTCCGGCGCAATGCGCGGCGAATCGGTACGCATGTAAGTGATCAGGCCCACTGTGCCCTCGGCGCCAACATCAACGCCTTCATAAAGCCGCTGCGCTACGCCCATCGTGCGTCGCACATTGAACCCCAGCTTGCTTGCTGCATCACGCTGTAATTGGCTGGTGATGAACGGAGCCAGCGGCCTCCGCTGCTGCTCGCGGGACTGCACGGAAACCAGCGACCAATGCGCCTCTTCCAGAGCCGAGACCACCGCGTTCATTGTTTTCTCATCGGCCAGAGCATTGGCAATAAACAGCTCTTTTCCGTCCTTGTCCTTGCCGTTCGCCACGCGGGC
>PLKU01000444.1 GCA_003140705.1 Acidobacteriaceae bacterium | reverse complement strand
ATCGACCGGCGCGACGATCTTGGCACGCCCGATCGCTTCGACGTCTACTACGGGATGGCGGACCGCCGGATTGGTGTCGCGCGCCTTGACTTGCCAGAAAAGATACTGGCTGGGGCTCTCGCTGACCCGTCGGAGGCAAAGGTATAAATCGCTAGCGCTGCCAAACAATCTGGCTCGCTTCGAGCGGCACGAGAGCATTGGGATGATGGGGGACGATTCGCGCGGTGTAGTCGCTTGCGGGACGCGTTGCGGATACCTGAGCTGAATAGTTGAACGCGCCAGGTATATCTGCGCAGGGACCGGATGTGGTCATCTCCTCGAAAGCCGCGCACAGCCCTTGAGAAGAATCGGCGTAGATCTCGACTCTCATGTGATCCGGAGTCAGCGAACCAGGTGCAACGTCCGCCTGAAAGAAGTGCTGCCCATCGTGGGTGTTGATTCGAATGCTGACGAAACGCACAGTGCTCCAATGCCGCTCAAGGTCCTGGTTCCAGTGGAGCAAACTCGAGCCGACCGCACCATCGTTCGCTGCACGATCGCGATAGCGCGCCGCCGCAGGCAAATAGTGGCTCTCGGTGTATTCGCAGATTGCGCGCGTTGCAGAAAACTCAGGCGTGAGCCGCGCCATGCTCTCGCGGATGCGTCCCAGCCACTTGCCCGGCATGCCGGAGTTATCGCGCTCGTAGAATTCCGGGATCACTTCAGCTTCCAGCAGGCCATACAGAGTTTCTGCCTCTTGGGCATCCCATCCTGGGTCGTCGCCATGTTCCTGGCCGTCCCCGATGGCCCAGCCAACTTCGGGGGAATAGGCCTCTGCCCACCAGCCGTCTAGTTCAGAGAGATTCAGACCGCCATTGACGAGGACCTTCATGCCGCTGGTTCCGCAAGCCTCCCACGGACGCCGAGGCGTGTTGATCCAAAGATCGATCCCCTGGACCAGCTCCTGGGCCAACATCATGTCGTAGTCGTTGAGGAAGACCACGCGTCCTTTAACCTCGGGGCGCTTGATGAAATCTTTCCATTGCTTGATCAACTCTTGTCCGGGAAGATCCTGAGGATGAGCCTTTCCCGCAAGAATTAGCTGAACAGGACACCGGGGATTCGAGAGCAGTCGAACCAGCCTCTCGGTATCGTGCAAAAGAAGATTGGGGCGCTTATAGGTGGCAAAACGCCGTGCAAATCCGAGGGTCAGGGCATCTGCATCGAAATTGCCGGCGGCATTCGACGGATCTGCGCCTTCCGCGGCGAGCTGACACCGGTACCGCTTGCGCATCCGCTCGATCAGGTCTTTTCGCCCTGCTGTGCGTAATTGCCATAGCTGCTGATTGGAGATTTGGCGGATGTCCTCCTCGGCCGGACGATCCCCAAGCCAGCGCTTCACGCCGCAAGCGGAGGTCCATAGTGCATCGGCTCCGGCTGAATCCCAAGTCGGCACATGAATGCCGTTGGTTACCGACCCTATCGGGACTTCCTCTCTTGGCCAGCGGGGAAACAAGGACTGGAAAATCTCTCTGCTCACTTTTCCATGAAGCTTGCTGACGCCATTGATATGTCCGCTGCCGCGGACTGCAAGATATGGCATGTTGAAGGTTTCCGAATTGTCTTCCGGATTCTGCCTTCCCATGGCGAGCAGATCGTCCACTGAGATGGCGAGTTCATCCACTGCATAGTGGTTCAGATACGTGCGAATGAGCGCGGGATCGAAGCGGTCGAAGCCGGCACTGACGGCCGTATGCGTAGTGAATACATTTCCGGCCCGCGTGATACTCATGGCAAGTTCGAATGGCTTCTTGTGATCCTCCATGTAGGAGCGGGCTCGTTCGAGCACGGCGAATGCCGCGTGGCCTTCGTTCAGGTGACAGACCTCAGGCGTGAGACCCAAAGCTCGCAACAAACGCCATCCGCCAATGCCGAGGACGATCTCCTGTCTCAGACGCATCTCTGCGTCCCCACCATATAGCTCACTGGTAATACCGCGTTGAGCCGCGGTATTGGCAAAGTCGTTGGTGTCGAGAAGATACAACTTTGCTCTTCCCACTGACACCTCCCAACAGCGAAGCCAGATCTTTGAGCCGGGAAGTTGAATTTGCAACCGTAACCACTCGCCATTTGGCTGTCGCAGCGGCCGAATCGGCAACTGCCCCGGATCATTGACTGGATAGAGTGCCTGTTGTCGGCCTTCGGAATCGAAGTCCTGGCGGAAATATCCCTGCCCGTAAAGCAAGCCGACTCCGACAACCGGAACACCGAGATCGCTGGCTGCCTTCATCTGGTCGCCCGCTACGTTGCCCAGACCGCCCGAGTAGATTGGCAATGCTTCGGTCAGCATGAACTCCATGCTGAANNGCCGAAGCAGACTGTCGAGCTTCTGGCGGAACTCCGGCGCGCCTAATGCTGCCTTGATTTTTTCGCGAGAGACCGTACGTAGAATGACCCATGGGTTTTGAGTGGTTGCCCACAGGTCCTTGTCCAGTGCTTCCCACAACTCGTCCGCTGCATGGTTCCAGGACCAATGAAGATTGAGTGCCAACTCAACC
>PLKU01000501.1 GCA_003140705.1 Acidobacteriaceae bacterium | reverse complement strand
GGAACTGGGGCGCCGCGGGGCGCTGTTTTAGCGATCGCCGATTCGGCGGACTCTGAAAGCCGCTCAGCTTCGGGCTCCTCCTCCGCAGGTTCCGTGGCAATCCAGGGAAGCTCGACAGGGACCTCCGCAACAGGCTGGTCGGATGGCTCGCTGGCAGGGTCGGTCTCAGGAGTCTGCTCGGTGGTCAGTGCAGATTCAGCGGCGATTGGTGGCTCGACAGCGATTTCTGGTTCGGCGATTTGTTCAGGCATGGTGTCAGATTGGACGAAGCACTCGGGCGCGGTCTCAGGCACCGTCTTGGCGGCCTCGGGGACGGGCTCCGGATTGGATACGTGTTCGGTCATTGGGTTCTTGACTTCCAAAACTTGTTCGGGACCATCTAAGATTTCTTCCTCGTGCGCATGGTGTGAATCGATCGAAGCGGCTCTGGCAGGCTTGGGGAAGAGTCCAAATCCTGACCGAATTCCTCCAAAGGCGTAATTGAGCGCCTTGCGTCACGACGGGACGTGCTTTTCGATCATTGACGTTCCCTCGGCGGTTCAGGCCTTATTTTGTTCTGCCTTGCTTATGGCAGAGATGAGACCGACTCCTTTTCATGCAGCGAGCCTGTCATTTTGCCTCCGACTTGCTCATCGGCTTCCTTCAGCGGCGGAAGTCAATTGCATAGCTGTGCGCACATGTTTCATGGTCTGCTCAGCGCGCGTGCGAGCGCGACTGGAACCGTCCTCGAGAATCTCTTCCACCTGCTTTTCCGAAAAAGCGGCGCGGCGGGCCTGGATCGGCCCCAGAATTTGCACCAGGGCATTCGCGGCCCAGCCTTTGCACTCAATGCAGCCGATTCCTGCCGAGCGGCAGCCATCATAAACCTTGGCGAGGGTCTCCGGCGTCGAAAAAACCTTGTGCAGATCGCCGACCGGGCATTTGTCCGGGTCTCCAGGGTCTGTGCGGCGAACTCGCGCCGGGTCGGTGACCATGGTCTTCAGCTTCTGGCGAACGACCGGCTCCGGATCGGTCATCAGGATGGTATTGCCGTAGCTCTTTGACATCTTGCGTCCGTCCGTACCTGGGAGCTTCGGCGAGGGAGTCAGCAATACCTTCGGTTCGGGCAGCACGTCTTTTCCGTCGAGTTGGTAGAACTGGTTGAACCGTCGTGCAACCTCACGTGTCAGCTCGACATGGGCCGTCTGATCATTGCCAACAGGAACAAACTGCGGCTGATAGATCAGGATGTCGGATGCCATCAGGAGCGGATACCCGAGAAAGCCAATCGTCGAGAGGTCTTTGCCCGTGAGGTTCTCCTGCTGCTCCTTGTATGTAGGCACGCGCTCCAGCCAACCGAGAGGAGTGATCATGCTGAGCTGCAGGTAGAGTTCGGCGTGTTGCAAAACCTTGCTTTGCTGGAAAAGAACGCTGCGGTTGGGATCGAGACCGGCGGCAAGGTAGTCGAGCAGCACATCCTTGGTGTTGGGAACAATCTGCGACGGGTCAGCGTAGTCGGTCGTCAGCGCGTGCCAGTCGGCGATGAAGAAATAGCACTCGTACTCGTCTTGCAGCTTGACCCAGTTGGCCAGGGCGCCCATGTAGTTGCCCAGGTGGAGCTTGCCGGTAGGGCGCATGCCGCTGAGGACGCGGGCTCGGGTAGATGAGATTGCGGGTTCGGGCATTGTTTCAGTCGATTCCGGGGAGTGCCAAGGGAGTACGGCCTCTTTCTGAGCGAAGCCTCAAAATGGGCACATTCCATTGTAGCGGGAGGTGCGGCGCTGCGGACTCCGTGGCCAAATTCGCTGCGGCTACAAATGGTAGAGGGCCGTGAATACCAGTCTCAGAGCCGGAGTAAGCAGCGCTCGCATAATATATCCGCCCACAAAGATCATCAGCAGGTAGCTGATCCAGCCGCCAATCCGGTCATAGACCTGGACTGCGTTGTAGGGCAACATGTTGCGGACAAAATGGCTGCCATCAAGGGGAGGAATGGGAAGCAGATTGAAAATGAAGAGTGAGAGGTTAATCAGAATTGCAAGGGTGCAGAGCATGACCAGAGGCTGGGGGGCAAGGTCGCCGCCCGGACTCAGGGCGCCAATGAAGGACGACAAAACGACCAAGCGCCCGTTTGGGATGGCAAAGATCATCACAACCAAAACAGTAAAGGCTGCGAGAGCGATGAGCAGATTCGAGGCGGGACCGGCAAATGTCGTCAGGTTGTCGTCGCGGATGATCTTGCGAAAGTTCCTTGTCATTACCGGTGTGGGTTTTGCCCAACCTACCAGCATGCCGCCAAAAAAGCTTAGCCCAAGGAACGGTCCGAAGATCATCAGCCCGGGGAACAGCAAGGTCCCGATCGGGTCCACGTGATACATGGGGTTGAGGGTGACGCGTCCTTGCATGCGGGCGGTCTGGTCACCCAGCAGTGAAGCTGTCCACGCATGTGCGCACTCATGGACGCAAAGAGAAAAAATGAGGATGACAAACTCGAAGACGGCCTTGATGAAGTCGGACTGTTGCAAACTTGCTCTCCATGGTTCAGAAAACTCAGGGTAGCATGGACGCGCCGTGCAAAGAAGCGCGCCAAGGTGGGAACAAAGGTGGGGTCGATGCTGTCTAAAGTTATATGCTTCCCCCGGTTTCGATTTAGGAAAGAGGAACGGTGTGCGGCGGTGGATTGCGTGGATTTGGCTTTCGTTGGCGGTTGCCGGCCTGACGTCTTTGAGGCTGGGTGGGGTGCACGCTTCAGCACAGCAGGATGAAGCCTCAAGAGCGAGTGCGCTCTGGGGAGAAGGAAAACGTCTCGACGCGTTGCCACTCTACGAGGACTTGGTCAAGACCTATCCGAAAGAATGGATGTATGCCGAACGGCTAGCAATTGCCTTGGGCGTAAAGGCCGAGATGGCCACCGACCCTGCCGAAGCCAAGGCGTTCGTGACACGCGAGCGCGACACCGCCAAGCGCGCAGTGGAGTTGGGCGATCCCAACTACTTTGTGCAACTGATGACCAAGCTCGATCCAGATGCGCCCCTCAAGGTAGCCCCGGGCAGTCCTGCGGAATCGCTGCAGCAGGAGGCAGAAAAGGCCTACGGGACCGGGGATTTCGCGACCGCCCTGGCGAAGTATGCGGCGGCTGCGGAGGCCGATCCGAAGCTCTATGAGGCTCCCCTCTACGCGGGTGATACCGCATATGCCCAAAAGGATCTGAAGACAGCGGCCAAGTGGTTTGCGCGGGCGATTGCGGTGAATCCGAATCGCGAGACTGCTTACCGCTACTGGGGCGATGCCCTGTATCGGCTCGGGAACGAGCCGATCGCGGCAAAGGAGAAGTTTCTCGACGCGATCGTGGCCGAGCCCTACAACAAACTGGCCTGGCAAGGGATTCGGCAATGGGCAGAGGTGGAAAAGGCAGTGGTGCTCTCGCCAAGAATTAACCTGCCTGCGGGGCCGGTGGCGGACGCCAAGAATCCGAAAAACATCACCATCAATATCGATCCAGGTACCACCGATGACNNAGAAGCATCCGGGATCTTCTTCGTGGTTGATGTACTCACTGATTCGTGCCGGATATCAAGGGGACAACTTCAAGAAGAATTTTCCGGATGAGAAGGTGTACCGGCACACATTGAAAGAAGAAGATGCCGCTCTAAGCGGGGTAGTGACTGTACTGAAGGAAAGAAAACTCAAGCCGGAAAAGCTGGATGAGAGCTTGCGGAACTTGTTGGAGGTCAGTGATGCTGGCATGCTGGACTGCTGGATTCTGANNAAAGCGTTTTGTCGTGCACGGCGGCGTGGATTAAGTCGCGGCTGAGCCGCACCTCACTTGCCATCAGACGGGAAGCTGCCCACGGCCTCGCCGGGAGCAACGGTGTGCCCCGCCAGCACAATGGCGTGACTGGCAATGAGTGCGCCGGGGCCGATGACGGTGGGCACAAGCGTGACCTTGTCGAAATCGTCCGGGCTGTGGGTGTGGGAGTAGATGCGGGCGAATGAGCCAATCACGGCGCCCTTGCCGATGGTGATGCCGCCACGGTCGCTGAGCAAGGCTCCCTGGCGGATGGTGACGCCGTCGCCAATAGACAGCTTGTATCCGTAAGTCAGGTCGACCCCATGGTAGATCTTGACGCCTGTCCCCATGTGGGCAAAGATGTGGCGTCCTAACATGCATCGGAAGCGCAGGCCCAGCCAATGGTTCAGGCCAACCGGCGAGCGGTCAAACATTTGCCAGAACCAGAGCAGAGGTTTGCGCTCGTTAAATCGCTCGCGATCCACGTCGGCAAAGTGGCCGGACTCAAGGGTCACGTTTTCAGGGTCCAGCGAGAGGCTCACCACATTTCCAGGCAACTCAGAGGTCAGGGTAAGGTTGAGCTTTCCTCCGTGCGGCCGGCCTAGGTACAGCTGGTAAAGCTGGTCGCGCACAATCTCGGAGCGCCGCTCAGCAGAGCTGTGCCGGGCGAACTCGTCATCGAGGAACTGGAGCCATCGACGGTAAACCTCTTCCGCCTCAGGCGCGGGATGTGGGACACTGCTCGGAGTGGTTGCCATACGAATTGGACGATACACCAAAGGGGCAGGATGCATCGAACCTGAACCTCAAATAGCCTGGGCAAATGCTTGACCATCCTCGTGCTTGCAAACTCATTCGAAATCCAATGTTGGCGAAGTTCTCAATCCAACGGGGGATGCGCGGCCTTGAGCCGTCTGGATAGGATATCCGGACGATGCGGACCGAGCAGCAAGCCGGGCGGCAGATGGGGGTGTGGGCGGCAACGGCCGTCGTCACCGGCGAAGCCATCTCCCTGGGCATCTTTCTTACGCCTGCAGGAATGGCAAAGTCGCTTGGCTCTTCGGCGCTGCTGGGTGCGGTCTGGTGCGGCATGGCGGTCATCACTCTTGCCGGGGCCCTCTGCTTCACTGAACTGGCGGTGCGGTTTCCCCAGGCAGGTGGCGAATACGTGTATCTCCGCCAGGGGTTTGGGCGGCGAGTCGCATTTCTTTATGGATGGATGGCTGCTGTGGTGATGTATCCCGGCGTGGCGGCGGCGCTGAGCGTGGGCACGGTGCCGTATGTGCAAGCGCTGCTTCCTCTGCCTGCGTGGCTTGTTAAATCCATGCCGGCCCTGATACTGCTCGCGCTGGGAGCAATGAATTATTTCGGCACGCGCGTCAGCAGCGGTGTGATGACCGCGCTGAATTGGTTGAAGATTCCGGTGCTGGGTGGTTTGGTTGTGTGGGCTCTGGTTTCAGGCCATGCGGCGGCCATCAAATTGGCGCCCTTCATGGAGCGCCGTGCTGGATCCGATCCACTGGTGGGCGCCGTTGCTGGTGCGGCGATCAGTGCGTTTTTCTGTTTCGGTGGCTGGTGGGAGGCAGGCAAGATCGCCGGCGAGGTGCGCGATCCGCCGCGCACGCTGCCCATTGCATTTACGGGCGGCGTGCTCGTGGTGACGGCGATCTACCTGCTGGTGAGCTTCGCGTTTGTGGCTGTTGTGCCGATGGAGACAATTCAAAGCAACACAGCTTTTGTGGCACAGTTTGGCATGGCCCTTTTTGGTGAGGCAGGTGGGCGGATCCTGTCGGCTTGCGTAGTGCTTTGCGTCCTCGGCGGCTTGATGGTGCTCAGCATGGCTGTCCCGCGCGTCACCTACGCTCTGGCTCGCGAAGAGAGCGTCGATGGCCAGGCAAGTCCGCTGTTGGTTTTTGGACGACTCCATCCGCTGTTCGGTACTCCGGCGAATGCGGTCCTGCTGCAGACGGGAGTGGCGCTTGCGGTGCTGGGAATCGGCGCATTTGATCGCATCCTTGCCTTCATCATTTTCTCCGCAGTGGTGTTTCTTGCTCTAACCGCAGTCACTCTCTTTCGTGTCGCTGAGCCGGTGCAGCGATGGTGGTATCCGCTGGCGCCGGTTGTATTCCTGATCGGCAGCGGAGTGCTTGCCGCAATGCTGTTATTGCACAGCCCCTGGCCCTCCCTTCTGGGAGCCGCAGTTGTTCTGGCTGGACTGCCAATGCGCTGGCTGCTGGTCCGCGGCGACAGAACAGCGCAAGTTGCTTCCGCAGAGACGTCGCTTTCCTGATTTCACATAATGGAGGATTTCCCTATGCCCCACATCGCACTTCCCCCTGATTTGCCCGGCATTCGTGGTGCAATGGCCTTTCGGCCTGAGACCGCGCGTCCATTAAACGAACTCGTTGAGGTTCTGCTGACTGGCCCCAGTACGCTGAGCCGCGGAGAACGCGAACTCATTGCCACCTATGTCTCCAGCCGCAATTGCACTCACTATTGCCACAGCATCCACGGCGCCATTGCTGCGGCTCACCTGGGCGGCAATGAGGCGCTGGTCAAGCAAGTGAAGACCGACTTCATGCAGGCTGCCGTCAGCCCCAAATTGAAGGCGCTGCTCACCATCGCTGGCAAGGTGCAGCAGGATGGCAAGCTGGTAACAACCTCTGATGTCGAGTCTGCGCGCAGTCTTGGCGCCACCGACCTTGAGATTCACGACACGGTGCTGATTGCCGCGGCGTTTTGCATGTACAACCGCTATGTGGACGGACTCGGCACGGATCAGCCGGACGATGAGGCACTCTACCGCGAGCGCGGAAAGCGTGTGGCTCGCGATGGCTACGTCATGGTCAGCGCAGAGTATCTGGCAAGTCACGCAGGCGCAGCGCACAACGGAGGGAAAGATGCCGCACATTGACTTGCCGGAAGGTTATCCAGGTATCAGCGCCGGGTTTACCTATCGTCCTGAAACCGCAAAACCCATGCGCGAGCTGGCGCACGTGCTGCTTCATGAGCCCAACTCGCTCACACCGGGCGAGAGAGAGCTGATTGCCACCTATGTCTCTTCACAGAACAACTGCCACTTCTGCCAATCAAGCCACGCGGCGGCCGCCACATGCCACCTCGGCGACGGTGCAGTGGTTGAGCAGGTGAAGGCGGACTTCATGACCGCGCCCGTGAGCCCAAAGCTGAAAGCGTTATTGGCGATTGCCGGGAAGGTGCGGCAGGATGGCAAGCTGGTCACCAGGGGTGACGTAGAGGCGGCGCGCAAGCAGGGTGCGACTGATGTCGAGATCCACGATACGGTGCTCATTGCCGCTGCGTTCTCCATGTTCAACCGCTATGTGGATGGGCTCGGCACCTGGCAGCCGCGCGACGAAGCGATGTATGCGCGGATGGGCAGGCACCTGGCGGACGAGGGATACAATGAGCCTTCCATTCGCCAGCCGGTAGTGGCTGATTAAAGCAGGGCCTTCAACGGAGAAAAAGGGGATGAGCCGCAGCCCGTCCCCTCTTGTTTGCCGAACACTCAACAATCCCGCGCTACTTGCGCCCCTGGAGGGTCGGCGGTTTGCCGCCGGCTTTCTTGATAGCCCTCTTGGCGGCGATGGCGTGCATCTCTTTGCCTATGCTCGATTGGTTGATGGCGAGTTGCATGACAAGATTGATGATGTTCCCCGTGCCCCAGTAGAGCGCCAACCCTGAAGCGTAGCGCCACAGCATGAACCCGAACATCGCCGGCATCATGAAAGCCAGCATCCGGCGCTGAGCCGGATCCTGGCCGGGCGCAGGCGTGATGTATTGCGTAAAGAACATGCTGATGATGATCAGGATGGGCAGGATATGCAGCGGGTCCGGCGTGGAAAGATCCTTAAGCCAGAACCAGTGCGCCTGCCGCAACTCCACCGTATTCTGCAGCACGCGAAAGTAGGCAAAGAACAGCGGCATCTGGATGAGCATTGGCAGGCAACTGCCATACATGTTCACGCCTTCGGTCTTGTAGAGGTCCATCATCTCGGCGTTCATCTCGGCCTTTTTAGGGTCCGTTGCTTTGAGATGGGCGTAGCGCTTCTTCAGCGCTTCAACCTTGGGCTGGATCCTCATCATCTTCAACGAAGACTTCATCATCATGAACCGCGTGGGCAGCATGAGGAGGTTAAAGATCACGGTGACCACGATGATCGCCCATCCCCAGTTTCCGACGCCGTGTTCATCCAGGTACCGAAGCGCCAGGTAGAGCGGCTTGGCAATGATGGTCAGCCAGCCAAACTGGATCAATGGCTCGAGCGTTTGGCTGCTGGGCTTGCCATCGCTGCCGGTTACATGGATGGAGCTGAGCACATCCATCGACTTGGGGCCTGCATAGAGGCGAAGGCGCGTGAAGCCGCTGGTGTCGCCCACGGCCAGTCCCAGCACGTGCGCCGGCTTCTTCTCGCTGTTGGGATCGCTCAAATCGCCGGGCAGGTCGACCGTGTTGTGCAGCGTAACCACGGTGGTGCGTTCAGGAATGTCCGGCAAAAAGGCCGATACAAAGTAGAGATCGGTGATCGCCGCATAGGAGTAGGGCTGGTCGAAGGTGGCATCGTTACCAACCTTTGTGACGGCGAGCGTGTCCTGCTTGCCGTCGACAGACCACGCCAGTGTTGACAGAGCGGATGTCCGTATCGCCGAACGTGTCGACGAAGAGGGAAGAAACTCCTCCATGTCACCCAGAGCCGAGGGCCACGAGATGAGCGCACGTACCGGCGAACCGTTACGCAGCACCTGAGTCTCGACAGTAATCACGTAGCTTGCGTCAAAGCGGACCGTCTTCACCACGTCCAGACCGTCGCCAGCGTAATGGAAAGTGAGAGCGCTGGTTTCAGGCGCGATTGCGTTACCGGTGGCAGAAGGCTGCGGGCCCGTAGCCGTCACTTGATAGAGGGCCTGGTTCAACTGCGCGGTCAGCGCGGGCTCATACGTGAAAAACGACAACGGGAGGCCGAACTTGGCTGCAGTCTGCGGCTGGACCATGTCGAGTGGCTTGCCGGCCGAGTCGTTGTACTTTTTCAGAATCCAGTGCGTGGCCTGCGCGCCTCGATTGGTGAAAACAATCTTGTATTGTTCGTTTTCAATCGTGGTTGCCGTCTCCAACTGAGCGGCCACTGAGGGAGTTGACGAGAGCGTTTGCGCGGAATTCGTGGCCGGCTGCGCCGGGCCTGGCTGCACAGATGCGATTGGTGCAGCAGCCTGGGCCTGCTGGGCTTGTGGCTGGTTGGCAGGCGGAGCCGCGGGCGGTGTGGGCTTGAAAAAGTACTGGTAGCCAAGCAAAACCACGAGCATGAGCATGGCGAAGATCATGGTGCCGCGCATGTCGCCGCCACTACCGCCGCTGCCGCCGCCGGAACCCGGCGTTTGAAGATTGGGATTGCGAATTTCGGGCAAAGGATACGTCCTGTTCGTTGGGGCCTGCTAGCGCTACTCAGGCGGATGGCGAGCCGTCAGGCTCCCGCTGTTCTTATGGTAACGGTTCGTGGGGAGGAATGGGTTGACACTGAGTTGATCGGCTCGGCTTCGGCACCCTGGATGGGACATTATCAAGGCCGCCGCGCCCGAAAGGATTGCAGCGAAGCAGTCTCCAGATTGCCATTGCCCCTCCCCGCAGAGTTCCGTGCGTGGCAATGGCGATCGAAGCATATTCAGAACACGTGGGCACGTAGCGGCAGCCGCCGCTGGGGTTCAGCGAATGGAGAGCCGGGGAGAGCCATCGGCGATAAAAGACGAGACTCGCAAGCAAAAGGCGATTCATAGTTCGTGCTTGACCAGAGTGACCTGCGTGGCCGGCGACGGAGCCTGGGAAGTCGCCATTTTTGCCGCTTCGGTCTTTGCCTGATGAAGGATACGCACAATCTCGCCTTCAAGTTTCGCAAATTCAATAGTCAGAAGGATGCGGCGCGGATGAAAGATGAGATCGTAACCCTGAGGCAGTGCGTCACGGTGGCGGCGTAGGGCCTCGCGAATTCGGCGCTTGATGCGATTGCGTTCATGAGCTTTGCCAAGGACTTTGCCGGCAGTGATTCCAACGCGTGGCATTGATGTCTGAGCAGTGCCGCTTGCATTCTGCGGCGCCAGAAACCAACTCATAGAGGAGGACTGCCGTTTGCGGCTGGCGGCGTAGGCGCGTTGATAGTCGGCGTGCTTCTGCAGCCGCAGTCCTGACAGCGACTGGCGCTGAACGCTGCCGCGGGAATCATTAGAGGATGAACGCAGGATTGAGCGTGTGTCAGGGCTGGAAGGGATGGTCATGGTAGTGCCGGAATTCGTTTTAGCCGGAAGAAAAAATGTTCCAGTTTCTACCCGGCTTCAATAGAACGGCAGGCAATGCCTAGTCGCGGAAGCCTGCGCTCACGGCCACGCGGACGCGGCCAATGGCCCGACGGCGGCTGAGCACAGCGGCGCCGGCCTTTGTCTTCATGCGGGCGCGGAACCCGTGGGTTTTCACGCGCTTGCGGCGGTTGGGTTGAAATGTGCGCTTGGGCATGGAAATGCGCTCCTGTATCCTCGTGAAGATTTATGCCTTGACGGCAAGTTCTAAGTGTATCGCAGGTTGGCTCAGGAATCCAGTCCAGACCACCTGCGTGCCTTCCGTAAAGAGATGCGCAACATCAAACGATAAGCCAATTCTTTACCCGAATTTTTCTCATCTAAGGCTAACGACGGCTCGAGAGAACGTGGTCTTCGCTCTGCCCTTTCGCGATTCGGGCGCCTCTTGAAGGTAGTTTCACCAGCCTTGGTGCAACTCTTTCGAGCCTGCAGAAAGTTATGTGAAAGAGTGATTGCAACGACCGCCAAATGTGCTACTATCGGGACCGTTCACGAAAGTCTCCAAGCGTCCCACGGAACGGTTTTTATTCGCGCCCCGGGCTCATATCCAAAGGGCACACAAACGGAATCCAGGTGTTCGGCAGACAGCGGTCTGACGGTGAGCAAATGCTCTCCGCCACCAGAGAACCGTTGCCAAAACCCGGAGGATTAACCGAACTGGCACCACATAAAGTGACGCAGGCAAGGAAAAGCTCGATGGCATTTGCAATTTCGCCGGCTACGGCACTCAACCCCTGGCTCCAGATTCTCGCTGCTCTGGAAAAGAAGGTCATCCGCCAGTCATTTGAGACATGGCTCAAACCCACGCGGTTCAGTCACGCGGCAGGCCGCACGCTTTATGTGCGTGTGCCTTCGCCGGAGTTCCAGCACATTGGCGACAAGTATGGTGACCTGATTCAGGAAGCCATCGATTTGCAGTCGCTGGAATTCGACGACGTGAGTTTCGTAACCGCTGAAGAGGACCCCTCAGTTCCGCCGCAGAGACGGGATGGGGGCTTTGGCCCAGTGGCAGCGCACGCGCCCACCGCGCCACACACCGCTCCCGCTCCGCGCTCCCCAGAACAGGGCCGCTTCGACTGGTCGACTGCGGCGCAGTTGAACCAGCGCTATACCTTCGACGCCTTCGTCATCGGCAATGGCAATCAGTTTGCGCGTGCGGCCTCTTTGGCTGTGGCTGAGCGGCCCTCGCGGGCCTACAATCCGCTTTTCCTGTATGGCGGCGTGGGCATGGGCAAGACCCACCTGATGCATGCAATCGGGCACGAAGTGAAGCGTCGCCAGCCCGTGGCCAGCATTTGCTACGTCTCCGCGGAAAAATTCACCAATGAGATGATCACCTCGCTGCGCAACGATCGCATGACCAGCTTTCGCGATCGGTTCCGCACGGTGGACGTGCTGCTCATCGACGACATCCAGTTCATCGCTCAGAAGGAGCGCACGCAGGAGGAGTTCTTCCACACATTCAATGCTCTCCACGAGAGCATGAAGCAGATTGTGATTGCATCGGATCGGCCGCCGAAGGAGTTGGCGGAGATTGAAGACCGCCTGCGGTCACGCTTCGAGTGGGGCCTCATTGCCGACATTCAACCGCCTGATCTTGAGACGAAGGTCGCCATTCTCCAGAAGAAGGCTGAGTCCGAGCAGGTGCAACTGCCCACCGACGTGGCACTTTTCGTGGCTTCGAATGTGCGCACCAACGTGCGCGAGCTTGAAGGCGCTCTGGTGCGGCTGATCGCATGGTGCCAGTTGAATCGCATGGAGATCACGCTTGCGTCGACCCAGCAGTGCCTGAAGCAGTTCATCGACATGCAGGTCCGCAAGATTACCATCGAAGCCATTCAGCGCGCCGTGTCTGAGCAATTTGGGATGCGTGTGAGTGACCTCAAGCAGAAGAACAACTCACGCAACGTCGTGGTGCCCCGGCAGATCGCCATGTACCTGGCCAAGCAGATGACTGAAGCCAGCTTGCCTGAGATCGGCCGTCAGTTCGGCAACAAGCACCACACAACCGTGATGCATTCCATCAGCAAGATCGATGAGTTACGCCGCGCCGACAAAGATCTCCACCGCACGCTGAACAAGCTGCAGGAGCAGTTGAACGGATAGAGAAGCGGCGAGTCAGAAAACGGAAGGGCCCACGCCTGAAGAATCCAGACGTGGGCCTTTTCATTGCGGTCAGAATTGCGTCAGGCTCAAAACATTCTTGTCAGGATCGTGAAACCAGGCCACGCGGGCACCGCTGGGCGTGGTCCAAATGCCCAGCGGGTCCTTGTCGTTCATTCCGGGAAAGCGCAGAAATACAACCCCCGCCGCGGTCAGTTTTTCGACGGTACTCTCGATTGATTCCACATACCACCCAAGCACCGTGAATGGATGCGGGCTGAACTCGTGCACCGTGGTCACTCGCAGCATCGTTCCGTTGGCGTCGAAGACCAGCGCGAACGGCGCCTCATCGGCCAACAGCCGCAGCCCCAGCACATCTTCGTAGAAGGCGCGTGCCTTCACAGGATCAGTTGTAGGGGCGAAAGCTACAAGCTTGCCCGACCCGAGGATCGATTCCTTAGCCATCACTCACCGTACCACGCATGCTGCTTCCGTTCTCGTCATTTTGCGCTTGGCCCGCTCATCAGGTCCACAAACATTCTCTGGAAGCGCGGAAGATCCAGGTCGAGCTGTGCGTGGACGAGGCGTACGCCTGTCGCAGGCTTGAACTGTTCGGTCCAGGTAAGCGTGTTGCCGTAGCTGGGGCCGTGGCTCAGGTCGATGTCCATATACACCAGCTTCTCTTGGGTGATGAGCGTAGGGTCGAGCCAGGCACAGGCTTCAAGTTCATCCCACAGGTAGTAGCGATTCTGGCTCCACGCAGCGATATAGCGAGCTGTGGGTGTTTGAGACTTGCTGATTTCGTCGAACATCTTCTGCGTGAATGGCGCCTTCAGGGAGATATCGACTGTGGTGACATCCACGCGCGGCCAGTCGGCGCGGAGCACGATATGTGTGGCTTCTGGATCGAACCAGAAGTTGAACTCATGCCGCGGGCTGGTTGCGAACTCCGGATCGTCGGTCTGCGGGTTCAGGCTGCTGCCCATCAGCACAATACACTTGGCCAGCGAAGCAAACTCCGGGTCGATGGAGATGGCCAGCGCAATGTTCGTTAAGGGGCCGGCTGCATAAATCGTCACCTCATGAGGATGTGCGCGCACCTGGCGAATAAGGAAGTGGGCGGCGTCTTCGTCGATTGGCTTCAGGGTGGGCATTCCCTCGGGCATGGGCGGAATTTCATACGGTCCATGGAACGGGCGCTTCTCTTCAATCACTGGGGTTACGCCTGTAGAAGTTTCCACAAGCGTTGAGATTCCTCTACCCCATGCACCTAGCCAGGCGACCTTCCCATCCATGGCCGTCGTCAACTGCGTGTCCCGCTGCGTGCGAACCAGTGGAAACACGGCGCCCCTTGCCACGGGTACATTGGCGTGGCCCGTCAGCTCCAGCATGCGCAGCGTGTGCAGGGTCTCCTCGTCGCGCCATGCATCGCCGGTCACAATGGTGATGCCCAGCACCTCAACCTGCGGGGCCTGAAGCAGCGCAAGCATAGCCATCTGGTCGGAGCCGCCAGGCCCTGAGCCGTCCTGATCAATCAGTACCAGTCGCTTTTGTGCCGGACACGCGGCTGCGACGAGAGTGAGGAAAATGAATAGGTGTGCGGGTCTCATTGTTGGGTATTGTGGCATACCTGCAGGCAGATCCGCCTTCTATTTGCCTTGGCCGCAGCCGGGTCAGACTTCAGCCAAGCGTCCCAGTGCGCCGCTCATCCAGCTCAGCAACCCTGCGCTGGGCCGATTCGTGCACCGAGCACATGGCCACCAACCCGACGCACATGGCAGCCATCCAGTACCAGGCCGGCGCCATGGGATTTCCAGTGGTCTTGATCAGCCAAGTAATGGCGAATTGAGTTGAGCCGCCGAAGGTGGAGATGGAAACCGCGTAGATTACCGCGACTCCGCAGGAGCGAATGGACGCCGGGAGAGACTCGGTCAACCAGACAACGGTCGGACCGGCAGACATGGCCGCCAGACTGGCTTGCACAGCGATTGTTGCCAGAAAGACGATAGTGGTGGCGTGGTGCGAGATCAGATAGAAACCGGGCAGGATCAACACCAGCAGCAGGACGCCCGGAATGATCATCATTCGTTTGCGTCCGATGCGGTCCGACATGGCCCCAGTGAAAAGATCAAAGACAACGCCAGACAGTCCCACGACCACCGTGGCAGCGAAGGCAATATTTGCTGTCATGTGCAGCGTGGCAATGGCATACGTAGTCATGTAGTCGCCGATATACGCACCGATGGTTGAGCAGGCGAGCATCATCAGGCCGAAGAGCGCCAAAGGCAAGTAGGGGCGCAGGGGGACGTGTTCGCTCTTGCCGCCGGGCTGCGTATGAAACGTCTCAGGCAAGCTGCGCCGCATCACCAGTCCGAGTGGAACGATGGCCGCACCCACCAGAAAGGCAATGCGCCAACCGAAGTCCTGCAGTTGCTGTTCTGAGAGCACGTTCGCCAGCGAAAATCCAACCAGTCCGGCGATGAGGATGGAAAGGTCCCGGGTCCAGAACTGGAACGCGGTAAAGAACCCGCGCCGTTCGGGGGGCGCCAGCTCCAGCAGGAAAGCGGTTGTAGGTCCTACTTCGCCGCCCAGAGCAAACCCCTGCAACATACGGAAGAACACCACCAGAACTGGCGCGGCAATGCCGATCGTCGCTCGAGACGGGGTCAGCGCAAGCCCCATGATCGCGATACCCATCATCCAGAAGGAGACAATCATCGCCGGCTTGCGTCCCAGCCGGTCCCCCATTCTGCCAATCACAAGAGCGCCGATCGGGCGCGTTACAAATCCCGCCCCAAAGGTGGCAAGTGATGCCAGCAGGCTCGCCGACGGATCGTTTGAAGGGAAGAAGGTTCTGCCTATATAGACAGCGAAGAAGGAGAAGGTCAGAAAATCGTAGAACTCCAGTGCGTTTCCGACCAGGACCGCGGCGATATGACGCACAGGAACCGTTTTGCGCGATCCCAGTGCATCCCCCATTTTGCTGTTATAGCACGGGCGCCGAATTGATTTGCAGGTCGTCCCTACCTGCGCCGATCACGCCCGCCACCCCGCTCAAAGCTCCTCGGCTTCGCCGGTGGGGTCACCGGGAGATGGCTCTTGCCCTCAGGGTAGACCGCAAGGAAGCGGTCCGGGCCTTCGCCTGAGCTGGCCGTCTCCACGCCTTCGATTCCGCGGAAGGCCATATGCATCTGCCGGCGATCGCGGCTGTTCATCGGTGGAAAGGCATACGGAATGCCGGAACTTCGAACCTTTTCCGCTGCGGTTTCAGCCGTCATGCGCAATTGCTGAAGTTGCAGGGCCTTGAAGTTATCCGCATCGAAGCTGATCAGGTCCTGTTCTCGTTGGTCCAGCCGGAGAATCTGTGCCGCGATCGTCTCCAGTGCGCGCAGGAGCTCTCCGTTGTGTTGAATTACCAGTGGGACATCGGGGCCGGCCAACTCGACGCAAAGCTGTGGGGCTGCGGAGCCATCCTCGTGCACTGCGCCGTCGCCGGCACTGATGCGGTACCTTAGGCGCATTCCACCAAGCTTGTTCAGGGTGGAAAGAAATCCGGCGATCTTTTGGGCTGATTGTTGCAGGTCGTCAATTGGCATAACTGAGTAGTATCGCAGAGCCGGGCGGGGGGACGGTAGCCCGAAGCGCCTCGCTCAAACTTCTACAGGCAATTCAGCCGAAAGAATATTCATCGGTGTAAGCGCGCGCTGGCGCATCGAGCGCAAGCTCAGCGAATCGTGCCGCTTGGCCAGCCGGCGTCCATTGTGATCCACCACCAGGCGGCAGTGGTACCAAATAGGGCTGTCAAGGCCAAGAGCCCGGTTCAGCAGGATCTGGCGCGCGGTGGACTTCAGAAGGTCAGCCCCGCGCACTACTTCCGTAATGCCCATCGACGCATCATCGGCCACGCAGGCAAGTTGATAGCTTGGAATGCCATCCCGCCGCCAAACCACGAAGTCCCCAAAGTCTTCCCCGGCAACAAATCGCTGCATTCCCAGGTTTTTATCTTCGAACTCGACCGTTTCTCCATCGGGAACGCGGAAGCGCCAGTTGATTCCATCCGGCGTCTCAATGTCGCTCACGGTGGGTCCGGGCAGTTGCGGCGCTTTGCCTTGCAAGTTTCGGCAGGTGCCGGGATAGATCGGCTCATCGTCGAGCGGCTCCAATTTCCCCGACTGCTGCGGATCGTAAGCTCTGCCTGTGACTCGTTCGTGTGGTGCGCCTAGCGCCGTATCCAGGTCTTTGCGCGAGCATTTGCATGGATACAGGTAGCCGCGGCGCAGCAGTTTTCGCCACGCGGCAAGATAGATGGGCCGCCGCCGGCTTTGCTGGTAAGGTGCGAAAGGCCCTCCCTTGTCGGGACCCTCCTGCCATCGAATGCCAAGCCAGCGCAGGTCATCGATTGCAGCCTGAGCGTATGCAGCCTTGCTGCGCTCCGGGTCCAGGTCCTCCATGCGCATCACAAGCGTGCCACCCGCCTCACGCGCGCGCTGGCTGGCTGTCCAGAATGTGCGCGCATGGCCCACATGCAGGAATCCGGTAGGTGAGGGCGCAAGTCGGCCACGATAACGCGAAGTCGGCGTGGGCGCGATGCTTGCCATGTCCTCAAGTCTAGGCAGCCGGCGGCTCGCCGCATATACAGAGTTTGGTTCCGGGTGACCTGACCGCTAGTCGGAGTCTCCTTCCGCAGCGTCGTCCTCGTGATGATGGTGATTCAAGCTGCCGATCTTCTCCTTCAGGTGGTTGGGATCGACCGAAACCTGCACCACATCCATTTCGTGGCCATCCAGGTCCACCACAAACAGGCCCATCCGGTCACCCTCCGGATAGATGAAGATCAGGGTCTGCTCGTTGCCTTCCCGCTTGGNNCCCGGCGCCCAGCTTTTCCTCGACCATGCGGTTCAGTTCATCGCCGTCGACCTGGGCTGTAAAGGAATCGAATTCAGCCACATGCAAGCCGCTGACGCCGCCGTGTGTGGCCTTTGTTGAAACCAGGCTGATGAGGCCGAGAAAGGGAATGCGCGTGGCCCGAACGTGATAGCGGCCCTCAATCGAGTGCACCACGCCGTCGAACCCACCTTCCTCACTGCCGGCCAATACCGCAACCGGAATCAAGAGGGCAACCAACACCATTGGAATCAACCAAAGCCGCCTCATTGGTTACCTCCCGTCTTGTCCTTCTCCATTGTTTTCGCTTTTTCCTTTTCCTCACCCTTGCCGTGAGGACTGTGCTGAACGCCGCCGATCGACCCCAGCGCACCCAGCCCCGCCACGC
>PLKU01000264.1 GCA_003140705.1 Acidobacteriaceae bacterium | reverse complement strand
GCGTCCTCTTCATGATTCCCCTCCGCCGCCAGCTCATCGTGCAGGAGCATGGCGCCCTGCCTTACCCTGAGGGCACTGCCTGCGCCGACGTGCTCATTGCTGGCGAGCGCGGAGGCTCACTCGCCAGCCGCGTCTTCCTCGGCCTCGGCCTCGGCGGTCTCTACACCCTCTTCCAAAACAAGAACCTCTTTAAAGCGTGGCCCGGCTCGCCCGAGTTCCAACCCGACTTTGGCCCCCAACACGTCCTCAAGGGCGCATCCATCAATGCTGACGCCACTTCGGAATACCTGGGCGTCGGCTACATCATCGGTCCCAAGGTCGCCGGAGTCATCTTTGCCGGCGGCGTCTTTTCCTGGCTCGTCATCATGCCCCTCATCTACTTCTTTGGCAAGGAACTGGGCCACTCCGTCTATCCAGGCCAGGTTCCCATCGCCCAGATGAGTCCCGGCGATCTTTGGTCCACTTACATCAAGCCCATGGGCGCGGGCGCGGTGGCTGCCGCAGGTCTCATTACCTTGCTCAAGACCCTGCCCACCATTTACAGTGCTCTCGCCTCGGGATTGAAGACCATGCGTCCCGGCACCGCAGGCGCGCAGGCCAAGCCGATTCGCACTGAAGACGACCTGTCCATGGGAGTCGTCATCGTCGGTTCACTCCTCATCGTCGCCTTCATGTTCATTTTCCTTGAATTCAAACCCGTGCCCGGAGCCTTTGTAGGATGGGCCGCCAACCTCGCCGCGTCTCTGCTCGTCATCGTCTTCGGATTTCTCTTCGTCACCGTCAGCTCGCGCATCGTCGGCCNNGTCGGCTCATCAGCCAGTCCGGTCTCCGGCATGACCATCGCGACCCTCATGGCCACCGCCGCCATCTTCCTTGTCCAAGGCTGGACCGCCCCCGCCTTCGGCGCGCTCGCAATCACCATAGGTGGTGTGGTCTGCATCGCTGCATCCAACTCCGGTGACACATCGCAGGACCTCAAGACCGGCTACATCATCGGCGCAACGCCGCGGCTTCAGCAGATCGCCCTCATGATCGGCGTGGTCGTCTCCACGGTCGTCATCGGTTTCACGCTCAACCTCATGAACACCGGCCTGCAGGAATTCCACGCGGCCTCGCAGCCCTGGAATATCAACGCCTCTCATGCCGGCGTCGCCATCCAGTCCGACCTGACCAAGCTCCCCGCACAAATTCGAGTTGTCTCCGGCGACAACTCCAGTTCGGTCCACACGAGATCCGAATACACCATCCTCAACGCCATTGGCTCAACCGAGCTGCAGGACGGCAAGTATCTCTACTCACCGGCCACGGCCCGCATTGAGGTTCATTGGATTCAGGGAATTGGCAGCGCCAGCGCACCAGCGCCGCAGGCCAAGCTCATGGCCACCGTCATCAACGGCATCCTGAGCCGCAAGCTTCCCTGGGGACTGGTGCTACTCGGCGTCTTCCTCATCATCGCCGTCGAGCTGCTCGGCATTCGCTCTCTCACATTTGCCGTCGGCGCTTACCTGCCCATCGGCACCACTCTACCCATCTTCGTCGGCGGCGTTGTTCGCTGGCTCGTCGACCAGGCCGTGAAAAAGTCCGGCGGCGAAGCTGCCGACGCCGACAGCGAAATCTCTCCGGGCTCCCTCTTCGCTTCCGGCCTCATCGCCGCGGGCGGCATCGTTGGCCTCTGCGGTGTAGCGCTGAAGGCCGTTGAAGCAACCTACTACGACAACCGCGACCTCCTCAACCTGCCCCCTACAATTCTGGACAACAACTACGTCTCAGTAGCCTCCTTCGCCGCGCTGGCATTCTCGCTGTATTACTTTGCGAGGAAGCCGCTGAAGAAATGAGAAGCAAATTAACGAGTGGAGACGCCAAGCGGCAACGCGGAAGGGGGAAAAGTTGAAAGGCGGGTTTTGGAGCCCTGTCGGGAAAGCTGCTCTAAGAGATGCTTTTGATTCACTCGATAAAGGCAAACGCTTCGTCTCTGAAGGCCAAGACTGGCTTGAAAGGGAGCTGTTCTAGTCAGAAGCTTGGTTTCCCTGTTCTTCGATCTCTTTGAACAGTGAATTACGCCACCACCTTCAAACGCACTCCTTCATGCTCCTGCAAGCTAGCGATGATAGAGAACAGATTGGCAGCCGCCTTCTACCTCAGATACGGCTTTGCCCCGATCCTGGAGACATTGAGACCCGATACGGGTCAACGACTCTTTCTGCCCATGAAAACCATCCAGCAGATGTATTGAACACCTTGCCTCTGGAATTGCTTTGCTAAATCCATGACCTGCTGAACCGCCGCGCTTAGAATTCCATTTGGAGAGATAAAACCCCCATGAACCTCACCGGCAACACCATCCTCATCACCGGCGGCAGCAGCGGCATCGGCCGCGGACTCGCCGAGGAGTTCCACAAACTCGGCAACCAGGTCATCATCGCCGGCCGCCGCAAGCAGGCGCTCGACGACACCACCGCCGCCAACCCCGGCATGAAATCCCTGACCCTCGACATTGAGAACCCAGACGCCATCCGCGCATTTGCCGTCCAGGTATCTGCGGAGTTTCCAAACCTCAACGTCCTCGTCAACAACGCCGGCATCATGCGCGCTGAAAAGCTGCTTGCCTCAAACGATCCGGCCCAAAACTATCTGCCCGACGCTGAAGCCATCGTCGCCACCAATCTACTGGGCCCCATCCGACTCATTGCCGCTCTGCTGCCCCAACTGCAAAAGCGACCCCACTCCGCCATCATGAATGTCTCCTCCGGCCTCGCCTTCCTGCCTCTCACTCTGACTCCAACGTATTGCGCCACCAAGGCGGCCATCCACTCGTACACGCTCTCGTTGCGCTACCAGCTCAAGGCAACCAGCACTGAGGTTCTCGAGCTCGTCCCTCCATACGTCGCCACCGATCTCATGAGCGGTGCCTCCGATCCCCGCGCCATGCCGCTCAACCAGTTCATCGCCGAGGTGATGGCGATTCTGAAGACTCAGCCCACCCCGCCCGAAATCTGCGTGGAAAATGTAAAGCGTCTGCGCTTCGCTGCGGAGAGCGGCAAGTTCGACGCGATATTTGAGGGCCTCAACGCAGCGATGGCCGATGTCCACTAGATGAATTGCGTCCCGCGCCTCAGTCTTGAGACCTGGGATGCGAGCCCGGCCCGGATGACACAATCAAGATTCCCAGCAAGGAGCAAATCAAAGAAATGCACAAAACCGACGACGATCTTGCTCAACAGTTTGCCAGCGACAATTACGCCGGAATTTGCCCCGAGGCATGGGCTGCCATGGAAGCGGCAAACCACGGCAGCACCTCTGCCTACGGCGACGATCCGTGGACGGCGCGTGCCGCCAATGCATTTCGAGAGTTGTTTGAAACCAACCTCGAGCTGTTCTTCGTCTTCAACGGCACCGCCGCCAACTCGCTGGCCCTCGCGTCGCTCTGCCAGTCGTATCACGGTGTCATCTGCGTTGATCAGGCCCACGTCGAGACGGACGAGTGCGGCGCTCCCGAATTCTTCTCCAACGGATCGAAGCTGCTGGTCGCCCGCTCTGAGGATGGAATGCTCACGCCCGCTGCCATTCACGAAATCGCCACCAAGCGCGTGGACATTCACTATCCCAAGCCGCGCGTCGTCACCATCACCCAATCCACTGAGACCGGTCGCGTCTACAGCGTTGAAGAAGTGCAGGCCATCTCATCGGCATGCAAGGCCCGTGGGCTCTCGCTGCATATGGACGGCGCCCGCTTCGCCAACGCGTGCGCCCAGCTTGGCCGCACCCCGGCGGAACTCAGCTGGAAAAGCGGCGTGGATGTTCTCTGCTTTGGCGGAACAAAAAATGGAATGGCTGTAGGTGAGGCAGTCTTGTTTTTCGATCCCGCGCTGGCCGTCGATTTTGATTACCGCTGCAAGCAGGCCGGGCAGCTCGCGTCGAAGATGCGCTTCCTCGCCGCGCCGTGGGTCGGGATGCTTGAGACCGGTGCCTGGCTCAAGAATGCCACGCACGCGAATCGCTGTGCAACCCACTTTGCAAACCAGATTGCGGNNTTCGCCGGTCGATGCCAACACCGTCTTCCTCATAACGTCGGACGAGATTCTCAGCCGATTGCGCGCCCGCGGTTGGAAGTTCTACACCTTCATCGGCGGCGCGGCACGCATCATGTTTGCATGGGACACGGATTTGAAACGCGTGGAAGCTCTGGCCCGCGACCTCCGCGAGTGCGCCAGCGCGTAATTCTCTAGCTTCCCGCCTCCCCGCTCCGCTTGCGAAACACCACCGTCAGTTCCCGACGCCAATGCTCCGTCAAGCAAATAAGCTCCCACTCCACTTGCGGCGAAAAGTAGCGCAACACCGGCTCATTAGCTGGATGAACTCTCAAAGCCGGAACCGCCAGGAGCAGCCGCGGGATGGTCCGTCAGGTAAGCCTCAATGCTTTGGGTCAGCCGATCGGGTGAAGAAGCCTCGATGCCAGCGGCCTTGCCCGGCCCTACCATCCCTGCCGCGCGCGCAGATTTGTGATGTGCGCAGTGTGGTGGCGAGAGTGCCAGTCGTAGATCGCCAGCACGGTGGCCAGGGTTTGCCGGCCCATCTCGGGGTGTGCGTAGCCTTTCTCGAAATCTTCTTCCGTCATCGATTCCAGCAGCGCCACCCATCGGCCGTGCAACGCTTCCGTAAACGCCAGCGAAGCATCGACGGGCATGCGGCTATCTGCCAACTTGGCCCAGGCTGCCTCATCGTAGGGCTTGATGG
>PLKU01000494.1 GCA_003140705.1 Acidobacteriaceae bacterium | reverse complement strand
TTCTGAGCAACCATAGTGAGGCTATTGCTGCGATGGACTTCTTTATCGTACCGACGCTGAACTTCGACGTTCTGTACTGCTTCTTCGTTATCGCGCATGATCGGCGGCGAATTCTTCACTTCAACGCGACCAAGCATCCGACCGCCGCATGGGTGATCCAGCAATTGCGCGAGGCATTCCCCTACGACTCGGCTCCTAAATACTTGATCTTTGATCGCGGCACAAACTTCAATGAAGAAGTGGTCGACACCGTGAAAAGCTTCGGCATCGAGCCGAAGCGGACCAGCTTCTGGAGCCCTTGGCAGAACGGCGTCGCAGAGCGTTGGATCAGTAACTGCCGCCGAGATATGCTCGACCATGTGATCGTTTTCAACGAACGGCACATGAAGCGGTTGATGAGCGAGTACGTCCGGTATTATCACGAGGATCGAACGCATCTTGCGTTGGCCAAGGAAACACCTGCGGGTCGTGGAGCAGGGAAGGACTCGGATGCAAGCTGCAAAGTCGTATCGATGCCAAGGCTCGGCGGCCTGCATCATCGCTACGATCTGGCCGCCTGAGTCCCCTCTTCATTCAGTTTTGACAGTAGCCGAGGATTGCCGACTGGGAGAGTGTGCCCACCAAGCCCGCATTATCCCGTCGCCCGGTTTCATTGTGACCTATGATCGCCGACCAACTTTTTCCAGGTCGAAAACTGCTCCCGAAAACACCAGCGAGTTCTGGAATCGGGGTTATTCTTGAGGCGGATGGCATTTTGGCGAGGGACAGGTTACTCGAAGCGTGCGTTGGATATAAATAAGACTGATCTGGACGCAAGGTGTGCCACGGTGGGAGGATTAGGAGCATGCCTCATATTGCGTTGGTTAAGGCGAGAAAAGAGATTCAAGCTCTTAACCGAAAAATACAGGAATTGCAGGGCCAGTTGAAAGACTGCCAGCCGGACACGCCTTTGGCCGTTGTCACGGAGGGAGGTAGTGCGGCGACTCCTGAGACTGGCACACGCGAAGAGAAGGTTTCAATCGCCGAATCTCTCTTTCGATTCATGGAACACGGTGCGTTTCTAGGAGCTATTGGAATAATTGGACTGCTGATGGTACCTGTTTCCACCTGGTTCCTAGCCCTTCCTGCGGCGTGCTTCGCTCTAGCTTTTCACCGGACTGGGGTTGTGCGGCGAAGGTCTCTACTCGTCCAGATTCCAAGCTATATTTTGCTCTTGTCACTGGGCGCGGCTGCTGGATGGGGCATTCATGATTCCATCAAAGAGACCGAAGAAGAACTTCTTTCCAGAATCGCTGCGCTCATTCCGAAACCGGAGCCTAAGGTAATCAGTCAAGGGAATCCCCCACCGCCCCAAACAGCAACCGTGGAGCATAAGAATTTGGGTCCATCTGTTCGGCCATACGACTTACCAGATGAACGACGAAATGAAGTCCTGGCTCTGCTAGCACCTTCCAGGTTGTTCTGGTCTCAAAGGTGCATCCGGCAGGCTTCTCGTTCACACCCACTCCGCTCAGGAGCGTGCAAAACACTGGAGCCGAGATCCGCCTCAGGCTGCGATAACTCAATCCGATTAGCACGTACCTTGCCAGGTGCAAGGAAAGGAATGCAGTCATGAAGCAAATTTGGGGCTCAGCTTTTCTACTTATGCTCAGCGCACTGGCCGCCACGGCACAGTCTCCGCAGGCGGAGCCCTACTCCTGGAAAAATGTTCAGATCGTAGGCGGCGGGTTTGTCGACGGAGTCATCTTTCATCCCACAGCACCCAACGTCCGTTACGCGCGCACCGACATGGGTGGCGCCTACCGTTGGGATGCCACCACTCATCGCTGGCAACCGATCCTGGATTGGTTACCCTACAAGGATCTCAATCTTATGGGGATTGAGTCCATCGCGGTCGATTACACCGACTCCAACCGTGTCTACATGGCGTGTGGAACCTATACGAACGCGCGTACACCCAACGGCGCGATCCTGCGCTCCGATGACCGCGGCCAAACCTTTCAGCGGACTGATGTGCCTTTCAAGTTTGGCGGCAACGAAGACGGCCGCGGCAATGGCGAGCGCCTCGCCGTGGATCCGCGCGATGGCAGAATACTCTATCTCGGAACCCGCCATGACGGGCTCTGGCGCTCGCAGGATCGCGGTGCTAACTGGACGCAGGTTACCAGCTTTCCCGATGCTACCGAGGCCGTTCCTTCCGCGCCGGTCCCTGTTCCCGGCGAGACGCCCGAGCAGCACTGGCAGCGCCTGCCTGTCCGCAGCAGCGGCATTGTCTTTGTCAAATTTGACCCCGAGACCGGTTCGAAAAGTCCAACCTCCGCCACCCAGACAATCTATGTCGGCGTCTCGCTCATGAACCGGCCCAACCTGTTCGTTTCCACCGATAGCGGCGCAACCTGGCGTGAGATACCCGGTGAACCAACCAGATATCGACCCACTCGTGCCTCGCTGGCGACTGACGGATCTCTCTACGTTGCCTATGGCACATCTCCCGGCCCCACGCGCATGACCGACGGAGCTGTCTGGAAGCTTGACACTCGCAGCGGCGCATGGACCGATATTACCCCGGACCCTCCCATCGCCGCCAGCAAGGAGTTCGGCTACGCAGCCGTCGCCGTCGATGCACATCACCCGCGCACTCTCATCGCAAGTTCTTTCGGCCGCCCACGCTCCGCCGGGGGCGAAGACATCTTCCGCTCCATTGACGGGGGTGCGAGTTGGAGGCCAATTTTCGGCAGTGGCGGCGTTTACGACTACAGCGCGGCACCCTATGTGAAGAGCACTCCGATCCATTGGCTCTTTGATATCGAGATTGATCCAGTCAATCCTGACCACGCCGTCTTTACCACTGGCTACGGCGGCTGGGAGACCTTCGACCTTACCGCCATAGATCGCGGGAAGCCCACCCACTGGAGCATCCTCGCTTCCGGTATAGAGGAAACTGTGGCCCTCGAACTCAACAGCCCCGCCGAGGGTGCTCACCTCATCACCGCAATTGGGGATTATGGTGGTTTCGTTCACTGGGACCTCGACCACCCGGCGCCCGAGGGCTCCTCCGCACCGCCGCGTATGAGCAACACTACCGGGGTCGTCGCCGCCACCCGCCGTCCCGAAGTCATCGTCCGCGTCGGAATTAGCGCCGAGCACAAACCCGGCGAAAGCATCAGCTATTCGCTTGACGCGGGCCGCACATGGAAACCCACCGCCGATGCGCCCACACCGACGAGCTATGGCGGATCCATTGCTGTCTCAGCCGACGGCAGCACCTGGCTCTGGACTCCTGAACTCGAAGCCGCCTACGCCACCCATGACCTGGGCGCCACCTGGACCGCGGCACAGGGTCTTCCCGCCGGTCTCCGCATAATCGCCGACCCTGCCGACCCGCAGTTGTTCTACGCCATATCGCTCGCGAGCCTCACCCTCTACCGCAGCAGCGACGGAGCAGTCACCTTCACTGCCCAGCACTTCACGCTGCCAGACGCTTCACCCGTACTTGCCTCGTCCTGGCGTGGCGATAGCCGCGGAGGCCAGGACCGCATCCACGCCGCACCCGATCGGACCGGAGACCTCTGGCTGGCTGCATTCGACGGGCTCTACCGCGTTCTTTCGCCCATGCCAAAAGCAAGCAGCGTTAACATCTCGTTCGCTCGCCTCCCTGGTGTCGAGGAAATTCACGCCTTCGGCTTTGGCAAAGCCGCTGCCAACCATCCCTATCCCACCCTGTACCTGGCCGGGACCGTGCACGGCCAGCCCGGCATCTTCCGTTCCACGAACGAGGCGCGAGATTGGGTAAGAATCAACGACGATGAGCACCAATGGGGACTCATCCTGCAAATTGCNNTTGCCGCTGACCCCCGGCTATACGGACGAGTCTATGTCGGCACCCACGGCCGTGGTGTTTTCTATGGCGACCCAGGTCCTAAAAACGACTAGTACGAAGTGGTCCGACGCGGTCGAGTGGATTATTCGGGTGGGACGATGGGCCCAGTCTTTTTGTACCAACTCGAATGTTAGCTTCCGGCAAAGTTAAGGGCCTGGAAATCTGTACTCGCCAGAAACTTCAAAAACCACAGGGTTCCACAACTCAACAAGCAAAACCTGTTCCGACTGTAGACGTTTTTGTAGATGGCGTTGCATCTACAATTCGGTGGGAAACCCAATATTTGAGGTGGCTCCGATCGTCTGG
>PLKU01000574.1 GCA_003140705.1 Acidobacteriaceae bacterium | reverse complement strand
AGCTTCAACGCCTGCAGGCCGGCCTGGTGCAGTCGGCATTCTATATCGGATACTTTTCCTTCTCTGTTCCCGCGGCGATGCTCATGCAGCGCCGCGGCTATAAGTTCGGCTTGGTGACTGGACTGTTGCTCTACGGCACAGGAACTTTCCTGTTCTGGCCCGCCGCCTATGTCGGAAGTTACTACCTGTTCTTGCTGGCGCTCTTTGTCATCGCCAGCGGGCTCGCTTTTCTGGAGACTGGAGCCAATCCTCTGGTCGCTCAACTTGGCGACCCCGAGAGCGCCGTGCGACGGCTCAACTTCTCGCAGGCATTCAACCCCATCGGCGCAATCTCCGGAGTATTAATCGGCACCTTGTTCATCTTCTCCGGGGTCGAACTAAAGTCCGCCGAAGTGGCCAAGCTGAAGCTGTCCGGAACCTACAACGCCTATCTGCATCAAGAGACGATGCGTGTCGTTCCTCCCTATCTGATTCTCGGATTGCTGGTGCTGCTTTGGGCATTTCTGATCGCTCGCACGCCGTTCCCGGCGATTGCCGGGGCGCGTTCGGTAAACGACGAAGGACCCAGGGGAAGTTATCGCGCGCTGCTGCGCTATCCGCACTTCTTGCTCGCCGTGCTGACGCAGTTCTGCTATGTGGGCGCCCAGGTCGGAACCTGGAGCTACTTCATCCAATATGTGCAGGACTACACCCATCAGCCCGAGCGCATCGCCGGCTACTTCCTCACCGGAAGTCTGGCTGGCTTCGGCGTGGGTCGCTTCGCTTCCAGCGCATTGATGAAGCGGGTGCACGCCGGCACTCTGATGGGTATCTTTGCCGCGATCAATGTAGGGCTGGTGGCGATAGGCATTTGCTGTCCCGGCTGGGTCGGCCTCTGGGCGATCCTCTTGACCAGCTTCTTCATGTCGCTGATGTTCCCAACGATCTTTGCCTTGGGTATCCGCGGATTGGGTCCGAACACGAAGTCCGGCGCTTCGCTCATCGTCATGGCGATTATCGGCGGCGCGGTCTTTACTCCCCTGATTGCTTTCGTCAACCAGGTCACCAGAAGCATGGCAATGGCGATGATCGTGCCGCTGGTATGTTATCTTGCCGTCGGCTGCTATGCCTTCTGGGGCAGCAAGCTGAAGCCGCGCGTCGCCTCGGTGTGGGAAGCGGCTCTTGGTCGGCGCCTTCCGCTCTTTGGCCATCGCAACTGGATCGTTGTCGTCGATTCTGCCTACCCCGCTCAATCCAACACCGGAATCGAAACAATCGCGACCGGAACAGGTCACATCGAAGTTCTGGAGAAGACACTCAAAGCGATCGCTGAATGCGAGCACATTCGAGCCAAGGTATTGATTGATGCAGAGTTAAAACTCCTCACTGAAGAGGACGCACCGGGAGTTACCGCGTACCGTCACGGACTCAACCAACTGCTCGGCGATCTGAACCCAGGCGAGCTCGACCATGACCAGATCATTTCAAAACTCGACGAGAGCGGAAGGTCATTCCGCATTCTGATTTTCAAGTCGACGCTCACCATTCCGTACACCTCGGTCTTTTTGGAACTGGATTGCGGATACTGGAATGCCGATGCTGAAAGACGTTTGCGAAGCACTTGAGCTGTGCCTCGCCAAAATACCGATCTGCTGTCGAATCAAGCATATACATGATTCATCTAAGCTAGCTATCTGCTTGACTCACCATACCACAACATATAGCATTTACAGGTGCTAGAAGAATATCCGCGCAATTTGATGCAACTCGAATCGATGTTTTCGACAGAGGAAGAATGCCGGCGATACTTGGCTCGTCTTCGCTGGCCGAAAGGTTTCAATTGCCCACGCTGCGGAGAAGTATCTGAGCCACGGCCGGTCCGAGAGACTCTGCTTCGCTGCCCTGCCTGTAGATATCAGGCTTCGGTGATAGCCGGAACGATCTTTCAGGATACCCATACCCCTTTGACTATGTGGTTCCGTGCGATGCGGTGGGTAACGACGCAAAAGAACGGCGCCAGCGCATTAGGTATGCATCGGATTTTGGGACTTAAGAGCTACGAAACAGCTTGGACCTGGCTACACAAGTTCCGTCGGGCCATGATTCGGCCCGGTCGGGAACTTCTGAGTGGAAGAGTGGAAGTCGATGAGTGCTATATCGGTGGCCCCGAAGATCTACTACACGGCCGAGGCAACGTCGATAAGACGCTAGTCGTGGTCGCAGTTCAAGAAGATGGGGTTGGAATTGGCCGGATTCGATTTCGACAGATCCCAGACGCATCAGCTGAATCTCTCATTCCTTTTATTCAGGACTCAGTTGAGCCTGGCAGTGTTGTCCACACAGACGGTTGGAAGGGATACAACTCGGTAAGTTCTTCGGGTTACACTCACGAGGTCACTGTGCTGAAAGGCAAAAAGGAATCCGCTCCAGAGCTATTACCGCGAGTACACTTGGTGATTTCTCTGCTGAAGCGGTGGCTGTTAGGTACTCATCAGGGAGCCGTTAGTCATAAGCATCTGGACTATTATCTGGATGAGTTTACGTTTCGCTTTAATCGCCGCAAGTCTATGAGCCGCGGCAAGCTGTTCTATAGGCTGGTGCAGCAGGCTGTGGCAATCGAGCCTGTAACATTGGATAAAATCCTGCACTGCGAAAAGAAGCAAGCTAGGAGACTGCCACGAAGGAAGTCACCCGGGAGGGAAACTAGTGCCATTCCCCTAGCGAAGCAGGCATCTGGCACTTAGTTTCCGTCCTCAATTGATTCGTGAAGCCAGACAAGTATCGCGGAGATTTAGACTGGGCACTGCGGAAAAACTGAAGGGAATCAATGAATACCCAGCAAGACTCCTAGTAGATTTTGGGCTTGCTCCAAAACAGCGCCTGGCGCCTTATCATAGAACTCAGCTCGGCGAACCTGCCAGTCCATGCTTTTGATATGGTCGGTGAGCACACAGCCTTCGCGCCCCTTTATATGGACCCGCAGAGCAAAGGGATAGGGCTTGACCACAGATGTTAAAGGACACACAACTGCAAGACCTGCTGCGTTATTGTATTTTCGACCGGTCAAAACAAGAGCCGGCCGACGCTTTGCCTGTTCCCGGCCTGCTTGCGGATCGAAGTCGAGATAGATGACGTCTCCCAGGTCTGGAACGTACACGGCCTTCACCATTGAACAACTTCCTTTCCGACCGTTCCGACTACGCCTAACTCCTTCTCGGTATAACGGTTTTCGGGCGTAATCTGCGCGACTAGTTCATCCAGCGTAGGAAAAGCGCGTTTGATCCGCACTGTACCCGCTTCATCTACTTCAAGACGAATGCGGTCCCCTTGCTGGAACCGCGCCTCGGCAGCTACCTGTTTTGGCAAGCGCACTGCCAAGCTGTTTCCCCACTTCAATACCAAAGCTTCCATATTTCTCCTTCGTATCTACATTGTATCACTTCCGTACGTTCGTCGTGTATAGCCCTTCTTGCTCAAGGAACGATTGAGCGTCTTTGCCTGGGTCTTCCGCGTTGTTATCCAGATCCTTGATGCCGGCCAGGATTCTTAGTGAAAAGTAGTTGTCGAAATTCACGTCTCCTTCGATAGACCCGAACGGCTTCCACTGCTGAGTAGCGTAGAACATAGCCTTGTCCATCGCTTCCGCGCCATATTTGGCTCTCAGTTCCCAGAGTGCATTGTTCCATTTCTCGATGCTCGGCGAAGAACGGTAGTAATCTGTCAGTTTTCCATTAAAGCTGCAACGGTAATAGTTTGCGAAAAGCCATATCGCGTCGCTTATCCTCTCCTTGCGGTCGGGATCGTTCCCCGCAGAAGAAGATTCATGAATTTCCCGCGAGACTATATAGAAGCCGTATGTTGCCATCAGATCGTTATCTGGATGATCCAAATCCTCTCTTGCGATTGTCATTCGGAAAGTATCGAGCCCAGGTAGCAGACCAGCCTGGACTCGGCCAGAAGATACTCCGAGAACAGGTGCTGCCATTGGCACATTGAAACCGACCCCTTTCAGGAAGCGGCTATAAGAGTCAGCCGCAACCTGTATACGGGATTTTCTAAAAAGGTTGAACTCCGGCGCGTTGGTATACGTGAGAGCTACTTCATGAGGCCACACCCACCACCCAAACGCTCCAACAATAATCAGTACTGCCGGGATCGCAAAAAAACTGATACTGACGGATCTTTTCGGGAACTTACGCGCAGGGAACGAAAACACCGCATACAGAAAGCAAAAGTACATTAGAACAAGGCACGCAAAAACGTCCAAGGGCGTCTTCGTGATCAGCAAAGCCGCAATCGTCACGACAACACCTCCTGCAAACGACCCCCAAGATCCATCGACGCGAAAGCCGCTGGAAGCAAAATTTGTCGAGGAATTGCTTTTGTGTTCCGGTGGAGTCTCCTGTACGACTTTCTTCCCAAGCTTGAATAACTTCTTTCGTTGGTGGGAATTAGACATGAGAAGAACTCTTCTGTCGTGGTTCGGGCAAGTCTATCAGATTCACTAAGCACAATATCTTGTGGCTTGGTGAGTGAAGCAGATACCCATCTCATCTAATTTGACACTTTCACATGCAAAACTGATCACATGCTGCGCTCGTTGAGGCTATTGGTTGTTCTCTTTACTCGGCTCTTTCGCTCACGCCGGGATCTGCTATTGGAAAACCTGGCTCTACGGCAACAGCTCGGCGTTTTCA
>PLKU01000079.1 GCA_003140705.1 Acidobacteriaceae bacterium | reverse complement strand
GTCATACATGGGCATTGCACAAGTTGAGACCTGAAGAGTTCGCTTTTTGAGGAGCGTCCGTGCGGTGCCCGCCAGCATTCCTGGACCAAACGGCGTTTGCCGTCACCGATCCTGGGCGCTCGGCTGAAACTGATTGATCCCGGCGTATTGAGACGCCAGAATGCTCGCATGCCCGTCCATTGCGGTCCCCATTTGGGTCACCTGTTGTTCAACGCGGGCATTTACTTATGCGTTATTGAACGATCAGTTGCTGACGGTTTGCCGACCCGGAAGTTCGGCGTTTGGAGAACACAGGAGCGTTTGAACGGAGCCGCTCGAGAGGCGTGCGTCCTGCTTTGCCCGTCTCGCCGAGCAGCCCCGATTGGGCCAATCTCTCATCGGTGCCTATCTGGCGACTGCTCCATTTGTGACGCCGCTGTCCCCTCAGATTTCGCACCCTGGTGCGGGCTTGTGGGGTTCTTGCTAACGGACAGGCCGGGCGGATTCCTACAATCCAGCACCGCTGGCAGAGTTCTATGGTGGGTGCCCATGCCGTCTACGCATATATCCAGTTTGATGACAGGCCCTAGAGCTTCAATGCGTCAAGCGAAGGAGTATCTTCGAGGCGATCGTTTGGAAAGCAGAATCCAAGTCGCTCGCCGTGGGAGCAAACGCCGCGATTCCGGATGGCTCGCTAGCGTTGTACGTCGGACTCGCAGGGTCGTTCGCAAGCTCCTGGAGATAGGTCGTGTTGATCTTATCACCCAGACCAATCGAGTAAACCGTTATCCCCTGAGTTCTCATCGTATTGGCCGATTGGACCGCACGATAGTCGGACTCAGTGCTGATATTCAATTCAGTAAGCTGGGCGGGATTCGCAAGACTTGGGTCTTGCGAAGGAAAAGTAGAGGAACCATTACATGATCCTACGTTCCCACTTGAGTATGAGATTGTGCTACCAGTCGTCGGGTTCATACAAAAAACTCCACTGCACCAACCGACCGCCGCCTCAACCGGAGAGCAGCCTCCATAGTTCACCAGCCCACCACCCAGAGTGTCCTGATTGGTATTGGCCCAACCATCTGTGAAAAATACGACTACGTTCACGGCATTTGGCGGTGGGTTGGAAACGCCTTGGACTTGAGTCTGGGCATCCAGCAGTCCGCCTTGCGCAAAAGTGGCTCCGCCGAACGCCATCCCCGTCACGGAGTTCGTAATTGGCGTCTGGAAAGTTTTGGAGATTGCCACATCCTGAGTTGCAATCGACGAAAAGCTTACTTCTCCAAGTTGATCGGTGCCTTCGATGAAGTAGCCAAGAAAATCTATCAACGAGGGAGGCAAGGCCGTTGACCCACCGTTTAGGAGCATCGAACCAGATTTATCTAACACCAACGAAAGGATAACGGGCGGGCGGGTTGCCTGGGAAGCGGCAGCTATGGTGAGAGTGGGAAAGCCCGCAATTCCAATAAAGAAGGTGTGGATTTTTGCGGTATCAACAACATTGACAATGGGTTCGCCGTAAGAGTCTGACGAATAGGTAATACTCATGCTGGGGGGCGAAGCATTCAAATTCGAGTTAGCATTGTAGTTTAAGGCGAACTCGCTTTGCCCGATGGCGCTAGCCTCAACCTGCCCTCGGCCTAGGTTTCGCATAGCCGCTAACGACGCCGCATCAGCCCCCTTCGCAAGTTGAGCTTCTGTCAGAAAGGCAAAACCAAAGTCGATTCCCAACCCCACAAAGAGCAATAAGAGGGGCAGCAACAAGGCAAACAAAACCAATATGTTCCCGCTCTCCTTCCCAGTCGCAGTCAGACTTCGAATGAGATGCATTTGATTCTCCTCTCAAAAATACGCCGCGTCATACAATGTGGAAGCAAGAGATATCTTCATAAAATTACCAAGGGGTGTGATGGGAGTATAGGAGTAAAACACCTCGGTTACATAGAGCGTCTGACCTGCGTTCAGCACGGTGCTGGCACTCGATGGCATGGTGGCTGGATTCCCAATCCCAGTGCCAACGGCGCTGGATACCGAGATACCAGTTGGCGATACCACCTGGCCTACAATTTGAGGATTGCCATTGACATCGTTGGCTACCTCAGTCACGATGATCCTCCCCTGCGTGCCGATATTCAATGAAGCACCCTGAATACCGAGTGCCGCCACCGTGCTTGTCAGGGTCGTTCCGCGGGAAGCGAGGTCGGAGCCTTGTCTGGATAAGCCAGACATCGTTTGATTGTCGAGAAGTATCTGCGAAAAATCGATGACTCCAAAGGCCAGGATAAACAGTAAAGGCAGACAAATCGCTAGCTCAACGAGGGCCGCCCCTCGCTCATCCTCAAGTCGCTTTGCCCATGCTAAACCTTCGGTAAGTCGCTTGATCATCCCTGCGTTCCCCATCTAATTCGTTTGGCCGGGCGGAAAGGGCTCATTCATAACCGTGGTACTCGCTGTAAAGGTGAATTGCCCATTTGGGAACAAGTGCGCAATCAGCGGTGTCAGCAAAGGCATGTTGACGGTCCCCGTAATGGTCATCATGTCTCCTGGACCACCGGCGCTCGTTGGACCGCCGTTCAAGCTTGATACTTGAATGTTTGAAACTTGCACGCCCATTGCGTCACTCTCGAAGGTGTTAATGATCGAGATCACTCTCGATAGATTATTACCCGGATTGCTCGGATCCGGCAGATGATTTCCCGTCGATCCATATCGAGCGGCCTCTTGAATGGCGTTCTGAACGTCCATTTCCACGAAGAACAAGTGTCCGAAATCAAAAACTGCAAAGATTAAAAATATGAACACCATGAACGCAATCGCAAATTCGACAAGGCTCTGCCCTTCCTCCGCCCGCAACCTACGCAGCAAATGCCTCAGACCGTGAATCCAAGTAACCGTCTTCCCCATTCCGCGCCATTCTTCCCCGTCCGACATAATTGGAGATTTCGAAAGATAGCCAGAAAATCGCATTGAACGAAATCCCACCCGATCTTCTGCGGCTTGCGAGTGCGGCAAGCAATCTCCACTCAATCGAAAAAGATTCATCGCCGCCGTCCTTCGTCTGCTCCTAATGCCAACGTCCCCGGCTTCAGGAACCCGCGAGGGCGTTCTCTCTGAGTGCAGAATGCATGGAGTGGACAATAAATGAGTACCCTTCTTATATGGAGTACCCTTCTTAGCAGGTGCTAGCAATAGCTCTTTCTGGTCATGTGGTTCCCAGTTATTGATGCCGGTCACCTCTTCGACTGGGGTTACCTGAGATAATCCGGTGGCGCACATCGTTCTCCCTGTCAATGCCTGTGTGAATTCCCCCATGTTATAGTTCCTTCTCAATTTGCGGCAATCCAATTTCACATCCAGCACAGCACGAAGGTAATGTTTGCGTCTCTAATCCAGACAAAAACCCGCTATTTTGAGCGCAATATTCCAAGCTTGCCCGAGCACGTACGAATAGTGCCCGGGAAACTCTGACCGAAGTTCGAAGGGGGCAAATGCGAGATCGTCGCACCGGTCTCGTCGACGATCCTGCAGTCGTTTTGGTTATCGAACCGGTGCTTTCCAGCAAACCGCGTCGTGCGGGACAAATTTCCAGCGACGTGTTACTCTTCTGAGACTGGACCAGCCATGGAACGCGGTGCATCTTCGTGAAGCCTAGGAAATACCCGAACCTCGTAGGTCTGTGCGCTGCAGCCGTTCTGCTGCTCGGGCCTTCGACCCTGCCTGCGCAGCTTTCCGATCTTCCAATCAAAGCCGGCCTCTGGGAGACGCATGTAAGCGTAAACCATGGAACACCTATTGCGGGGCAGTCTTGTTTCTCCGCCGGGACGACGCTTAGTGATTATTTGACGGCGACCAACAAGGCGGTCTCGGGTACGCAATGCAGCGTCGCCAACAAAGTCCAGACTGCTCATGGCATCGCCTATGACACCGCATGTAACGGCCCGAGTCTGTCCTCCAAGGGACACATCGACTTCCAATTGCCCGATGCGGGGCACTTCAGCGGGACAAGCCACACGACGGTGACGGGTAGTGTTCGAGGGACGCCGGTGAACATGGTGATCGATAAGACGTTTACCGCGAAGTTTGCGAGTTCGGACTGCGGCAGTGTCAAGCCAGTGGTCGTTCCCTCGTCGCCGGCGAAATAAGTATTTCTGGTATCAATTCGAAAGCAAGAGGATCGCTTTTCAATCGACCGTGATCTATCTCCCCAGAATGTCCTCGCTGATGCTAAAGTGTCCTAAGCATTTTCGTGTAAGCGGAAACTGGTCCTGGTGCAGCCGTTCCAGCAAAGAACGGCTGTGCATAGCCAACGTCTTCTGAGTGAAAATGCTTTAAGCATCGCCCGATCACCATGCCAATAGCCGACGATGTCGCACGCATCGCAGTTCAGGAACAGGAGCTCCAGTTTGCCAGCTTCGATGAAGAGACGGCGTGGACGCTGGGCACGCAACTGCGTGGGCTGGCTGTCGCACGCAAGCTAAGTCTCGTGATCGACGTACGGCGTATTGGATGGCCGCTCTTTTATGCGGCGCTGGCGGGAACCACTCCCGATAACGTAGAGTGGGTCCGCCGCAAGAGCAATACGACGTTTCGGTTTCATCGCAGTTCCTACGCTATCGGGCTGGAGATGGAAGAGAAAAAGACCAACCTCGTCGAGCGCTACGGGCTGCCGGTAGCCGACTATGCCAGCCATGGCGGCAGCTTTCCTATCCGAGTATTGGGGGCGGGCGTCATCGGTTCGGTTACCGTCTCCGGGCTGCCGCAGCGCGAGGACCATCAATTGGCAGTGGAAGCTCTCTGCCTGCTGCTGGGCCGTCGCTTCGATGCGCTGCGACTAGCGTAGAAGAGGCTGCGGAAAAAGTGCCGCTTGGAGACGAAACGCTGCCTCAGCGGCTAAAGCCGA
>PLKU01000288.1 GCA_003140705.1 Acidobacteriaceae bacterium | reverse complement strand
GAAATCCGCGCCATGATTACCGCGCTCGGCTGCGGAATTGGCAAGGATGACTTCGACGCAACCAAGATTCGCTACGGCAAAATCATCCTCATGACGGATGCAGATGTCGACGGCTCGCACATCCGCACTCTCTTGCTCACCTTCTTCTTCCGCCACATGACNNATCAAGCGCGACAACATCTACATCGCCCAGCCCCCTCTCTACAAGATCAAGAAGGGCCGCTTCGAGCAGTACATCAAAGATGATCGTGAGTTTGTGAAGGTGATGGTCAATCGCGCCTCTGAAGGGATGATCGTCCGCCACGGAGAGGCAGCCAGCCGCATCGAAGGCGCCGACTTGGCACGCTTCATGGGCACGCTCAACGAGTACCTTGGCTTCGTAGAAAAAGTCGACAAGCGCATTCGTAATGAAAAGCTGACCGAATTGTTGGCCCGGGCCGAGCTGATTCACCGCGCCGATTTCGCTTCGCAGTCTGCCAGCGAAGTTCCGCCCAAGCTGGCTTTGCTGCATGAAGAGCTGACTGAACTTGCCGACGAATTCCAGATCAAGGTCACAAAACCTGTCGAAGATGAAGAGCACCACACCTGGTCCGTCTGCTTTACCGATGCGCAAGGCGCTACGCGCTGCATTGACTGGGCTCTGGCCTCAAGCCCCGAGTTCAAGCAGATGATGTCCAAGTACATCCTCATCAAGGAATTCCTCGAGCCACCCTTCCTTATCGAATACGCAACCAAGGCCGTGACCGCCGAATCCACTGCCGAAGATGCCGAGACGGTTGAAACTGAAGGTGCCGAGGCCCAGGCCGAAACAAAGGCGGCCCGCCGTACCGCGCGCCTTCCCCGTGACCCAGTGGAGAAGCAGACAGCTCGCGAGCTTTTTGCCCATATCGTCGAGCAGGGCAAGAAGGAATACTCGGTGCAGCGCTACAAAGGTCTGGGCGAAATGACCTCCACGCAGCTTTGGGAGACCACCATGGATCCCGACCGCCGAACTTTGCTCCAGGTAAAGCTTGAAGACCTGGCCGAGACTGATCTCATCTTCACCACCTTGATGGGCGAAGATGTTGAAGCGCGACGCAAGTTCATTGAAGACAATGCCCTAGATGTCAAGAACCTCGACATCTAGCGTACGATCTTTCCATTTGGAGGTCGCCGGACATGACACTTCCCCGCGTCATACGCCACACCGCAATGGTGCTCATCCTTGCCCTGTTGGGCAACAGCCCCGTCTTTGCCGCAGGCGAGCCTGTCGATGCTGCCGCCATGAAAGCAAAAGTGGCAGCGCACGGCGTCGGCCAGGGCGTTCGAGTCACTCTCTCCGATGACACTGAGGCCAGGGGACTCATCGTCAGCATCGGCGAGCAGAGCTTTGCCCTCAAGCCAAAAGGCGCGGACCAGGCCCGCGAGATCCAATACACCCAGATTACCGGGGTCCACAACCAGAAGCTCTCCACCCGGACCAAGGTCATCATCGTCGTCGCCATCTTCGGTGCGGCTGTCGGTATCACCGACGCAGTTTTGGATGCCGAGTTTCATAACAGTCTGAAGAACCTTTAGTTCGGATTCTCTTCAAGGTCAGACGGCCCAGTTGCCCTTCCCTCAGCTTGCGGTGATAGGCTTCACAAGAGCTAAAGCTAGGGGGATCTGTGCGCATCAGTTTTGCACGCCCTGCCGCCATCGGACTTGTAGCCGCAGTCAGCCTTGGATTAACCGCACAAACTCCTGCACCGCCAGCCAGACAAGCCACAAAGGGAGCCGCGGACCTGACCAACCCAGTTGCCGATCCCCGTGCAATTGTCACCGTGGGCAACGCAAGATTTACCGTGCTGACTCCGCAGCTGATTCGCATGGAGTGGGCGGCGGATGGCAAGTTCGAGGACCACGCTTCGTTTGTCTTTCTTAATCGCTGCCTGCCGGTGCCGAAGTTCGAGCACAGAATTCAAGGATTGAATGGAAGCCAGGTTCTATACATAAAAACAAGTGTGCTAACCCTAACCTATTCCCCAGTGACGAGAGCGGACGCTGACAACCGCTTTACTGCATCCAACTTGAGCATTGAACTCACCGTCGATGGCAAACACGTTGTCTGGCATCCGGGCCAGGCCGACCCTGACAACCTGCAAGGCACTACGCGCACGCTGGACGGCGCGCTGGGAAGTCAGACAAAAGAGCCCATTGAACCGGGCCTGATCTCACGCTCAGGCTGGGCGCTCGTGGACGACTCCACGCGCCCATTGTTTGACTCCGCCGACTTCAGTTTTTCGAATGGCGACAAGAGCCCATGGCCATGGGTGATTGAGCGCCCGGCCGGTGACCGCCAGGACTGGTACTTCTTTGGCTACGGCCACGACTACCGCAATGCCCTCGGCGACTATGTCCGCGTCTCCGGCCGCATTCCATTGCCGCCGCGCTTTGCCTTTGGCGCATGGTGGTCGCGCTACTGGGACTACAGCGACCAGGAGCTCGACGAGCTGGTGCGCGGTTTCCATGAGAACGACGTGCCACTCGACGTGTTGGTCATTGACATGGGCTGGCACATTGGCGTCGACCAACTCAAGGCCGAGGGCCAGGTTGATCAGTCGGGCGAAGGGTTGGGTTGGACCGGCTATACCTGGGACAAGCTGCTCTTCCCGGATCCCGAACAGTTCCTTGCCAAAGTGCATGCCGAGGGTCTGAAGACCACACTCAACATGCATCCGGCTTCGGGTGTTCAGCCGTGGGAGCAGGCCTATCCCGCCATGGCAACTGCCATGGGCATTGATCCTGCCACCAAAAAATATGTGCCCTTCGACATTACCGACAAGCGATACGCCACCAACTACATGAACCTGCTGCACCGTCCGCTGGAGAAGCAGGGCATCGACTTCTGGTGGCTTGACTGGCAGCAGGAGCAGCACACCAGGATGGCCGGCGTCATGCCCACATGGTGGCTCAACTACGTGCACTTTACTGACCAGCAACGCGAGGGCAAGCGCCCATTGCTCTTCCACCGCTGGGGCGGACTCGGCAATCACCGCTATCAAATCGGCTTCTCCGGCGACACCTTTTCTGTGTGGGATTCGCTCGCCTTCCAGCCATGGTTCACCGCCACCGCAGCCAACGTCGGGTACGCCTACTGGAGTCACGACATCGGCGGACACATGCCTGGCGCCGTCGAACCGGAACTCTACACGCGCTGGGTTCAGTTTGGCGCATACAGTCCCATCCTTCGCACGCACACCACCAAGAATCCTGAATCAGAGCGCCGCATCTGGGCCTATCCTGAGCCGTACTCGTCTATTCTTCGTTCAACGTTCCAGCTTCGCTATGCGCTGCAACCTTACATCTACACTGAGGCTCGCCGCACCTACGACACAGGCGTCGCCTTCTTCCGCCCACTCTATTACGACTGGCCTGAAGAGTCTGCCGCCTACGATAGCAAGGGTGAGTATGTGTTTGGCGATCAGATGATTGCCGCACCCGTAACCGCCCCTTCAGACAAGACAACAGGCTTGGCTACTGAGAAGGTATGGCTCCCTGCGGGCGAATGGATTGAATGTCCAACGGGCAAGCATCTCACTGGACCGGTGACTGTGGAGCGCAGTTTCTCCATCGACCAGACTCCTGTATACATGCGTGCCGGGGCCATTGTGCCCATGCAGCCGCCCATGCGCTACACCGGTGAAAAGCCCGTCGATCCGCTGATCGTCAACGTCTGGCCGATGGCGTTGGCCTCTACCTCTAGCTACGAGGTCTACGAGGACTCGGGCGTATCAGTGGAATATCAGAAGGGAGTCTTCGCCCGCACTCCGATCAAGGCAATGCAGAGTGGCGACACCCTCAACGTCGAGATTGGGCCCGTCCAGGGCAGCTATCCCGGAATGGCGAAGACTCGGGCGTATGAACTGCGCCTGCCTGCCGACTGGCCGCCTTCCGTGGTCACGGTCAACGGTGTCCCGGTGAAACAAGCGGCGGCAACCGGCAAAGCGGGCTGGTCGTTCCAGGGCAACACGCTGACTACGGTGATTCCCGTGTCCAGTAGCAATGTCGCTTCCAAGGTTACGGTGCAAGTGCGCCGGGTCAGCGGAGTGACAGCTCGCCGCGCCGAACTCGATGGATTCGCAGGAGCCATGACCAGGCTACGCGCCGCTTACGACGCGCTTCATCAAACCTGGCCTGTCTCTGATCCGACCAATATCCTTATTGACGCGATGCAGACTGGCGATCGCCTCAGCTACCACCCTGAACACGCCACCGATGAGATAGCGCGATTCCACCAGCTTCTGCCCAGGGCTCAGGCCTCCGTTGCAGACATCAACGCAAGCTTTGCCCAGCACCTCGACGATTACGCCAAACGCCTCATGGCCAGTAATTGGCGCCCTGCGAACACAGATATGGACGCGCAGAGGCAACACCGCCTTGATGCCATGGCAAAGGCGCTCCGCCAGGTCGATGAGGCGGCCAAGTAGCGCGCCCCGGTCACTTGAGCAGGAAAGAATTTAGAATTCCGAAACTGCTCTGACTGCGGATCTCACGAGTGATGCTCTTCTCCGCAGCACGATTCACTCTTCTTGTCCGGCTGTTTGTAGAGCTGTTTTGGATCAACAAAGTAGCCTTCGTTGTACTTGTCATGATGCCGAACCCATGCCATCGAGAACGCCAGCCCCTCTTCGTCGCGGCCTTTCGGCGCCATGTCCAGGAAGTGATACGTGCCCAGCAGCATGTCGAGCCCACGGCTGTAACTCGAGTAGGTGTGGTAGACATCGCCGTTGCCGTCCTTCGCGAACACGCTGGCTCCGGGCGCTTCTTCAAGGGGAAAGTTCTGCATCTCCTGGTAGTTGTAGCTCACCTTCGTGTTGGCCAGCTCGTCCTTGGTGAACGACACGTGATAGTCGTAGTTAAAGTCGCTCCCGAACGAAGACACCCATGTGAACCGCCAGCCCATGCGCTTCTTATAGGCTTCAATCTCGGCAATCGGCGCGCGCGAAATCACCGCGAGCGTCACATCGCGATTCGGCAGGTGAATCGTTGGGCCATCGAAATGATCCGCAAGAAAGGAGCAGCTCGGGCAACCCTCCTTCCACCCTGGACCGAACATGAAGTGATACACAATCAACTGGCTCCGCTTTCCAAAGAGATCGCCCAGGGTAACCTTGCCGTTCGGCCCATCAAATACATACTGCTTCTCCACCTTCTCCCAGGGGAGTGCGCGACGTTGGCGGCTTAATTCATCGCGCAGCCGCGTAAACTCTTTCTCTTTCTTCAAATGTTCCTCGCGCGCCGTCAGCCATTCCGCGTGCGAAACAACCTTCGGATGCTGGACCTCTGTCACACTGCTAGCCATGGTTGTCCTCCTTTGATGGTGTGATTTTGGGGATGTCGTCCGCGGACCTGCCAGCTGCAACTTTCTTGACCACAAGAGCGGTCATCCCGCCGGTCGAGACAGCTGCCAAAGTGATCCACGCCGCTGTTGCTAAACAGACTGGGCACATAGGTAGACGCTCCTCTCATCGCTTTAGGGATCAGCTAGGGTATCGCTGCTTTTGCCGTTACTTGCCTTCGGCGTCTTTGCGCACGCGTTCCAGCATCAACTTCCAGTTCTGGCTCACGCCGCTTCTCTGGTCGTCCTGAATAAATCCAAGCGCCGTGTGGCGGAACGAAATTGTTGTAGTGCCGTTCGCCTCCGTCAGCCGGTACTGCACGTTCGAGACGAATGGATACGATGCAAACAATGGACCGCTGATCTCAATCAAAGTGGGCTTTTTGATGGCCTGCACATGGCCCCAGAAATGCCCGTTGTCATCGCCCAGGTCGCGGTACCACCTTCCGCCCGGCCACGGCTCGAGTTTCATCGGCATGGGCACGCCGTCATGTCTCTGGTTGCTTGGCCCCAATTGTTCAAGAAGCGCCGCGAAAGTCACGTCCAGCGGTGCGTGGACAGCGATCTGTTCCTTGATTTCCAGGGTCATATTCTCAATGCTGGGTGCTGTCGAAATCATGATGTTTCCTCAGGATTAGATTTGGGGATCAACTACGGGTTTCGAAATCGATTGAGCTTCCTTTGCCTTCTCCTCGGCAATTTCTTTCACACGGCTCAACTGGTGCCGCCAGAAGCGCTCGAACGTGCCTGCCCACTCGTGCAGTGGCCGGATTGCTTCGGCGTTGGTCCGATAGAACTTGTGCCGCCCATCGCGCCGAACCCGAACCAGGCCCACATTCCTCAAAACCCCCAGATGCTTTGACACGGAGGGCTGGTCAAGGCTTAGCGCAGCCACAATATCTCCAACCGGCCTTTCCTGGAGGGCAAGGTAGCTTAGAATCTGTCGCCGGCGGGGTTCGGCCACCGCATTGAAAGCGTCCGATGTGGTGGCTGCTCGTGCCATGGCAAGAAATTACATTCTTATATGGGAATATGTCAAGAGTCTTTTTTCTGATGACCCGGAGGCCTGGTCGGCCCCATGTACCATTTGGGCATGGCGCTGGTCGAGGTCAACTCGGTTTGGAAGAGCTATCCCCGCTGGACTGGCCTGCGCAATGAGCCGCAACACGTCGTACAGGATGTCTCATTTGCCATCGAACCCGGTGAAACGCTGGGCCTTGTCGGCGAGTCCGGTTCAGGCAAGACCACCCTCGCAAGGATGATTCTTGGGCTCGTTGAGCCCAGCCGCGGCTCCGTGCGGGTTGACGGCACCGACGTGGCCTCTGCCTCGGCCAGCGAGTTGCGCCGCCTCCGCCGCCAGATGCAGCCAGTGTTTCAAGATCCCTATGCCGCCCTGAATCCGCGCATGAACGTGCTCGACATCGTCACCGAACCGCTCATCATTCATCGCCGCGAGGTGGGCATCAAAACAGACCGCGCCACTCTGCGCGCCAAGGCCATCGAGTTTCTGTCGGAGGTGGGTCTTGATGATTCCGTGCTCGCTCGCCATCCTCACGAGTTCTCCGGCGGTCAGCGCCAGCGCATCAATATTGCACGTGCGCTGGCTCTGCGGCCCAAGCTGCTGATTCTCGATGAACCGGTCTCGGCCCTGGACGTGAGTGTCGGGGCGCAGGTGGTCAACCTGCTGCGGCGGTTACAGCGCGAACACGGGCTCACCTATTTGTTCATCTCGCACTCCATGCCGCTGGTCCGCTATTTGAGCACGCGCATCGCGGTGATGGGGCGAGGCCGACTGGTTGAGCTGGGCGAAGCTGTCGACTTGTGCGCCAACCCGAGTCAGGCGTATACACGTCAGTTGATCGAGGCCACGCCGGAGCTGCCTGCCAGCGTGGCCTGATAGATCTGCTGCCGCCCTCGACCGTGAATCACCGCGGTCTCCCCGCTCGCGCTCTATGGACCCGAAGGGTGCTGAGCTATTTCGCTTGCGGTTGCGTTGAAGGAGCCGGAGCCGTCGGTGCTGACTGGGCCTGGGGCGCTGCGGGAGCCTGAGGCGCTGATGGTGCCAGATGCACCACCGGTACCTGAGGTGCTGCCTGAGCGCCGCCCATCGGACGAGCGCCAGGCAGGGTCCCCATCGCCGGATGATTAGGCGGCAAAGGCAAATCGGTGATATCCACCAATTCGACGTCGAAAATCAGGTCGGCCTCGGCAGGAATCACCGGGTGTGCCGCATCCGGGCCAGCACGGCCGCGTGCCCCATACGCGAGCTGCCACGGAATGAAGATGCGCCGCTTGCCGCCAATCTTCATTCCTTCAAAGCCCTGGTCCCAGCCTGGAATGACCCGACCAAAACCTTGCGGAAAGCTGATCGGCTGTGGATCGCCCTGCTTGGGCTTGCCATCGGCGTCCAGCACCGGCTTTCCGTCCTTGTCCAGCACCGGCGCGCGCGGATGGTCGTTAGTAGAGTCGAATTTGTGCCCGTCGGCGGCCAGCCAGCCCGTGTACAGGACCTTGTACATCTTGTTCGGCTCTGCATCGGCGCCCGTACCGATCTTGATGTCCTGGTATTTCAGCGAAAAGGCTGTCTTCATCATGCCCGTCACCGGGGGAATCCCCGGGGGCAGCTTGAGCCCGGTTGTTGCCTGCGCAGGATGTGCACTTGTTGCAGTAGGCTTGGGGGCGGTGGCCGTGGGTGCGGATGGCTTGGCAGGCGATTGTGCGCTTGCGGCAACGGCGCTCGTCGCCAACAAAAGAATCAGAACAGAGTGCGTCATCGTAGGTTCAAACTCCATGATCTCTTCAACAGGAGTGTATCAAGCTTCATCCGCTCTTCAGCTGGCCAGCAATCCCGCCAGCAGCGCTGTTCGCGGAGCAAGATGCTCTAGAACGATCGATTCATGTGGCGCATGGGCGCCCTCGCCCACAGCCCCCATTCCGTCGAGCGTGGGAACCCCGAGCGCCGAAGTGAAGTTGCCGTCGGAAGCGCCTCCAGTTGCGGCTTCGTCCAACTGGAATCCCAACTCGGCGGCCAGAATCCGGGCTTGCCGATAGAGCCGCACCGTTCCCTGCGTTCGTTCCATCGGCGACCGATTGATTCCGCCTGTCACGGCAATTGCACAACGCTTGTCCGCCGCCTTGAGCCCCGCAAACTTGCGTTCCATCCGTGGCCCATCAGCCTTGCGGGAGATCCGTCCATCCACCTCCGCCCAGGCATGTGCCGGAATTACGTTCGTCTTCGATCCGCCGCCTGCCACATTAACACTCACCGTGAGCCCATGCTTCAGATCCGTCCAGCCGCTTACGCGCTCCACAACACGGGCCAGTTCGCGGACGGCATTCGCTCCCTTTTCAAAATCAACGCCCGCGTGCGCCGCCACCCCGGTCACTTCGATTCGCCAGTTGCCAGTGCCTTTGCGGGCTGTCTTGTAGGCAAGCCCCTGCGCCGGTTCCAACACGTAAACTGCTTCGCACTCGGCGGCAACCCGTTCGGTGATGGGCCGTGAGATCTCGCTGCCAACCTCTTCGTCGCTGTTCAGCAGCAGCACGATCTCCCGGTCCATGCGGCCAACCTCGGTCAGCATCTCAATGGCGGTCAAAGCCATGGCCACACCAGCCTTCATGTCCAGTGTTCCCGGCCCCCAAAGGCGACCATCCGCCAACCGGCAGGGAATGGTCTTGAGCGTTCCCAGCGGCCAAACCGTATCCAAATGCCCGAGGAGGAGAATCCGTCCAGGACGCTTCGCGGAGCCGGAGCCGGACTGGCGGCTGGCCAGCCTTGGCCCGAAGCGAACTTCGAGCACGTCTCCAAATTTGCGTTGCCGGTGCCTTTTCACGCGCCCTCCTAAGGCACGGGCGTGTGCTTCAGCCAATGCAACGCAAGCGTCCACACCATCTTTATCGTCAGAAGGTGACTCCGTCCGAACCAGTCGCTGACACAAATCGAGCAAGCCGGGCTGCTTACGCCGGGCGCCGGCAAGCAGTGCACGCATCGGGATGGGAGCATCGGGGGCGATCTGCATGAGTAAACCTTTCAGGACCTTACCAAAACCGTTTAGAAGCTGTTTCATAACCTGGTTTTGAAAGGGCACGACTTCAGTCGTGCCGAAATTGCAACAAAATCAGAGCTGGGCTTTAGCCCCTGAGGTCCGGTTCTTGAAGCTTTTCACCGCAAGCTGACCTTTTTTCGCAGCCTGTATAAATCCTGAGGGAACGCCCCGCGGCCACCAGGCCAGTTATGAAACAGGTACTAAGCGAAAGTTGGGAGCTAGCCCGCACTCAAGGGTGCCGCTGCTGGAAGCAGACTAAGCTCTGGCTCAGACCCCGGAGTCAATCGTATGGATCTCCCTTGAACTGACTCCCTGATTCTACGACGCTTAGTGTATTGCAAGATGCTCGGACCATCTTCATTTTTTCTTGATTCTTAGTGGTCTTTCAATCTCAGAGTGTGGCTAAATTGACACAGGACAGAGTTGGCTCATCCCGTCTAACCTAACAATTACGTCCAGTTTTCCAGGGCCAGGTTTCATAGCCCGGTTTTCCCTCAACCCGGAGAGCAAAGTTCTTGCCCAACCCCGCCCACCTTGAACAGACCATCGCTGAGCCCCTTGAGTTCACAGGGGTGGGGCTTCATTCAGGGGCACCGGTGACCATGCGCATGTTGCCCGCGCCCGCCGGATCGGGAATTGTCTTCCGCCGCACTGACCTGGACAACTTTGAAATCCCAGCCGTTGGCCGAAATGTGGCGAAAGTCAGTTACGCCACCAGCCTGATGCGCCAGGGCGTGCTCATTTCCACCACTGAACACCTTCTTTCTGCACTGATCGGCATGGGCGTGGACAACGTCATCGTCGAGTTGGACAACCTGGAGCTGCCCATTCTGGATGGCAGCGCATTGCCTTACGTCCAGGCCTTCCTTAATACTGGCATTAAAACTCAGCGCCGTCGCCGCGAGACCATCCGTATTTTGCACGACGTTGAGGTGCGCGAAGGCGACAAGTTCATTGGCGTCTATCCTGGCTCCGGTTACAGCATCCAGTACAGCATCGACTTCCCCGCGCCGATCGGCCAACAGCGGGCCATCATCGATTTGGCCACAGAGAATTACGGCGCTGCCATCGCACCGGCCCGCACCTTTGGATACAAGGCAGACGAGAAACGACTGCGCGACATGGGCCTGATCCGCGGAGTCGGACCGGAGAGCGCCATCATTTTAGGAGCCAGTGGCCCTGAGAACGGCCCGCTTCGCTTTCATGACGAGTATGTGCGCCACAAGGTGCTGGATCTGATTGGCGATCTGGCTCTTGCCGGACGGCGCATCGAAGGTCACGTCGTAGCCGAGCGCGCTGGCCACGCCATGCACACCGCCCTGGTCTCACGCCTGATGAAGGATCGTTCGGCATGGGAACTGGCCCACGTCCCCGTCGAAACGGAGCCGGTGGAAGAAACCAGCGCGGATTCTCTATCTGGCTACCCAATTGGCAGTCCAGCGTTGCTGGGCGCCTAGACCTTTCCTTTTGCAGCATCAGCTTCCCACAAGAAAAGAATCCGCATCGGCGTGGCCGCCGCAAAGCTTTTGCCTTCTTCGGCCAGTACACCAGTTTCGGGGTTGCGCGCAAACACGCTGATCAGGTTCGAGTCCTGGTTCGCCACCAGCATCCAGCGCTCCGTCGGATCCAGCACAAAGTTGCGCGGAATCTTTCCGCCGCAGTTCGAGCGGCCAATCGGCGTCAATGCCCCGGTCATCGGGTTGGCTTTGAAGCTGTAAAGGAAATCGTTATCGCGATTGGCGAAGTAAACGAATCGTCCATCCTTTGAGATCACTGTGTCGCATGCGCGCGTCATGCCGTGATAGCCCTCTGGCAGCAGGTCGATGCGAGTCACCATGGTCAGGCTCCCGTCTGCCTTGCTCCATTCCAGAACATCCACCGTGGAGTCCAGTTCATTCACGCTGTAAGCAGTGTGCCCGTTCGGATGGAAGTGCAGCGTGCGCGGGCCCGCTCCGGCTTTGGAGTGATACGTTCCCGCAGGCGTCAGCATCGCTGTGGCCGCATTCAGTTGGTAGATGTGAATCATGTCGCCGCCCAAATCGTTGATGTATCCGAAACGGTTGTCCGGCGAGAACGAAGCAAAGTGCGCATGTGCGCTCTGTTGCCGATCGGTGTTGGGGCCGTGCACTCTGTAGTGCTCTGTCCACACCAGCGGGCTCAGGCTGCCAGAAGCATCAATCAAAAAGCTCGCCGCGCTACCGCCCCCATAGTCAGCCGAGATCAGTACCTTCCCGGTGTGATCAACAGCCACGTAGCAAGTACCAACACCGGCTGAATTCTGTTCGGATATTAGCTGCAGCTCTCCATTCGAAATGCGAAAGCTGGCTACCGCGCCGGTTGGCTTGCCGTTGAACGAATTTACCTCTGACGCGGCGAAGAGGTAATTCTTGTCTGGCGAGAGAGTCGCCGCAGTGGCCCACGCCACGCTGGGAACCTTCGCAGCAACTCCCGCGGGCGTCAACTCCCCCTTGATTGGGTCCCAGTCATAGACCAGAATTCCGTCCGGCGTTCCTGACGCAATAAAGACACGCTGCTTTGGCGAAGCAGCAAATCCGCGCGATGCAACGGAGGCAAGCGTTACGGCGGAAGCGGTCTTGAGGAAGTCTCGGCGAGTTTGCTTTTTCATGGCAGATGAGATTGTCGCCGATCAAGCGCCAACCGCGCCAGTCGACTGGAAGGATTGAATGCGGGTGCCCCAGGTCTCGTCCGCCGCGGCGTAGAGACCTGGGAGATTACACGTCCACAAGGGCGAAGTGCGACGGTGAGATCGAAATCAGGTCATCACCGCCCAAGGCTGAAGATCACATTCACCGTCGTCTCCATCTCCACTGGTGCGCCATCCAGCAGGTAAGGACGGTACCGCCAGCTCTTCACTGCATCGATTGCTGCCTGTTGCAGCATGAGCGGGCCGCCCGCCACGCGCAGATTCTCAATGGTTCCGTCCGTCGCGATCGTGGCCTGCAGCGTCACAGTGCCTTGAATCCCCGCCGCCCGGGCCATCGCAGGATACACAGGTGACGTCTTCCGCAGCGCCATTGCCTCCACCACTCCGGACGAAACGCGCATCGGGCCTTTCGCCTCAGCGCGCACGACTGGCCTGACGCTGGGTCCTTGAAATATCTTGCTTGTGTTGCCGCCATCCCCGCCATCGGGATTCCAGTTCGCCACATTATCAATCGCAGCGGGTTCCCTGCCGCTCGGTATGAAGATGTGTGTCGGAATCCGCGGCGGCGCCATGATGCGTGTACCCTGGATCTCCGACACAGACCGAGTGGGCTGCGCAGTCTGTTGCGTCGGCGGTTGAGGCGGTGCTGGCGTCTGCGGCGCCGTCATCAGGAAGGCAAGCGCCTGGCGCGGCAGGGCCTCAGGATAGATGAGCGGAATCAGGATCAGCGCAACCAGGATTGACCCATTCAAGATGAGGGTCGCGACCATCCAAAAGCGGCTGCGCGTGTGGATCCTGCCATTCGATTCGAACGTGGAGTCTTCAAACATGGCCTGCCTCCCGTGAAAGCGATTCAGCCGCTCCGGCCGGGACTCAGGAAGCCTTGCAAAGGCGCAGAGAGCTTGTCCGCTCCCCGCACCCATCAGGCGCGTGGAACGGGGCTCACGGCATTCCGCTCATCCCCATCAGAACCACTGTGATATGTGTAGACACCGAATCGTGAAGAAGTGTTCCCGCCCCCAAATGATTTGTAAATCTGCTGACGCATCCCTTCGCGATTTCATTTGCTCTTCCTCACAAGCAGAAAGGGCGTTCGCCACGGCGAACGCCCTTTCGTGCAATTGACCCAATTGTCGCTATTCCGGCAACGTGAGATTGCCCTTCACTTTAAAGGTTCGCGTCAGCACCGGTATGCCGGTATGGGGCTGTCCGGAGCCAACCGAAACTGAGTATTCGCCCTCGGCAACCATCGGTTCTCCAGCCGCACTCACCATGCTCATATCTCGCGGGCTCAGCTCAAAGCGAACCTTTTGCGAGGCGCCTGCTTCCAGGTGAACTCGCTGGAATCCACGCAGCGCCCGCATTGGCGCGCCGGGAACGTCAGGGAACTCGAGATAGAGTTGCGCCACCACGTCGCCTGGCTTTTGGCCGGTATTGGTAACAGCGGCCTCAACGGTCACCGTGGTGCCTGCCGGTATCGTGTTGTTTGGACCCGTGAGCCCCCCATACGTGAAGGTGGTGTAACTCATGCCATAACCGAATGGATAGAGCGGTGTCCCTTCAAAGTAGCGGTATGTGCGGTTCTTCATCGAATAGTCTTCGAACGCCGGCAATTGGCTCACGTCCTTGTAGAACGTGACGGGCAGCCGGCCTCCGGGGTTGTTGCGGCCTGAGAGCGTTTGCGCCACAGCCGTGCCGCCTTCCTCGCCGGGATACCACGCCTCGAGAATGGCGTTGGCGTGGTCCTTGGCCCAGTTCACCGCCAGCGCGCTTCCGTTGGTGAGCACCACCACCAAGGGCTTGCGTGCAGCGGCAACAGCCTCAAGGAGTGCCTGTTCGGGCTTGGGCAGGTCGATGCTGATGCGGTCGCCGCCTTTGAAGCCCTCCTCGTTGACCTGCATCTCTTCGCCTTCAAGCTCGCTGGTAATGCCAACAACGGCAATCACAACATCAGCCTTCTTTGCCGCGGCAACCGCTTCCGGCGACGGGGTTAGATCAACCTTGGCCCAAATCAACCGTGCCACTGTATTCGTGCTATCCGGCCCCGCGTATTCCACGCGCAGCGCGTAGGCTTTGCCCTTTTCAAGGTGAACTTTGCCCAGCTTTGCCTCCGACTCGTTTGTCATCCGCGAGGTCGCCACAATTTTGTCATCGACCAACACCCGCGTAAATCCCTGGCCGAGCATCCCCAACTTGTAGTCCCCTGTTTCCGTAGGGGTCAGAGTCGCGGTCCAGCGCACGCCGAGATTCGGCTTGCCTAGCGCCTCCGACGGCAGCGTCTCAGCCGAGAGGTTGATGTTGGCTGCAGTGCGGGTGGCCAGCGGAGTCGGCTTAGTCCCGATCGTACCAGTCGAATACTCCACCTTCACGCCCGGTTTGCCGTCTGTCGTCAGCAATTCTGCGGGAATCGGGCTGCCGTCGTTGCTCAGGAACTGCGTACCCGGTACGTAAGTGATTTGGGCATCGGGAAACTCATTGCGAATGCCCTCCAGTATCGAAACCGTGTGGTTGGGAATGCCCGTGTAATTCCCCAGCAGCACGCGTGTCTGATTCGCCAGCGGACCAACCACCGCGATTTTCACGCCCCCGGTCTTCAGTGGGAGCGTGCCATCGTTCTTCAACAGCACCATCGCCTCGTTGGCAAGCTTGCGGGCAAGCTCACGATGCGCGGCGCTATCCAGCTCCCTCTCGTCAATCTTCGAATACGGCACCATCTCCGGCGGATCGAACATGCCCAGCTTCATCCTCGCCGTGAACAGCCGCGTCAGCGCAACGTCGATCTCGCCCTCTTTCAGGAACCCTTGCTTCACTGCATCCAGGTAAGGCCTGTAATCGTGATCGTCATTCACCTTGGCGAAGAAGTCGCCGCACTCGTTGTCCATGCCACGCTGTAAGCTGATCGCTGAGGCCTCGGGTTGCGTTGGCTTGAAGTGGTGGCCGCTGAAAATGTCGACCACCGCTCCGCAGTCCGACACCACGTAGCCCTTGAATCCCCACTTGCCGCGAAGCTGATCCTGGAGCAAAAACTCGTTGGCGCACGCCGGCTGCCCGTTGATGCTGTTGTAGGCACACATCACTGAATCGGCGTTGCCCTCTGTCACGGCTGCACGGAACGCGGGCAGATAAGTGTCTACTTCATCATGCTTGCTCACCGTCACGTCGGCCATGTGCCGGGTCGATTCCGGCCCGCTGTGGACGGCAAAGTGCTTGGGCGTCGCGATCACGCGGTAATAGTGCGGATCGTCACCCTGCATGCCGGTCACAAAGGCGACACCCATCCGCGCTGTCAGGAATGGGTCTTCGCCGTACGTCTCCTGGCCGCGGCCCCACCGCGGATCGCGGAAGATGTTGATGTTGGGCGCCCAGAAATCCAATCCTTCGAAAATGTTGCTGTGGCCGGCACGCACATCCTGCGCATGCTTGATGCGGCCCTCAATGCTGATGGCCACGGCCATTTCATGAATGGCCGGCGCGTCAAATGTCGCGCCCAACCCAATGGGCTCAGGAAATTCTGTCGTTCCATTGACGGCGACGCCATGCAGCGCTTCGCTCCACCAATCGTAGGAAGGGATATTGAGCCGCGGAATCGCGCGCGCCTGGTTCAACAGTTGAGTGCCCTTCTCTTCAAGAGTCATCCGGCCAACAAGATCCGCAGCCCGCTGATCCGCTGGCAGGTTGGGGTCTAGATATGCGGGCTTATCGGTACTCTGTGCCTTCGCTGCAACGCTGATCCCACAACCCAGAATTGCTGCCGCTACCATCAAATTTTTCAGGCCCTTCATCCTATCCCTCATGGGCGGGGAGAATCGTTCACGATTCCCGGTCACATTTAAATGCTGACCCACCCTCCGGATGCCAACGTTAATGGCCGTGGGAAGGCACTGTCAAGCTGAGCTGAAACCCTGTTTCTTTTCATTGAAAAATCGCTTTATTTCAAATCGTTCACTTTGCAGCTGAAGCCATGTGCCAAGCGCTCTCCTGAAACCAGCATCCGCAAAAGATGTAACCTTTCTCCTTCAACCGCCGTAAGCATAGATAGGAAGGGAAGGGCGGATGCAGAGCGAACCGAGCGACGTCCTGAATGAGTTTCGACAAGGCAGTGTGGCCGCGTTCGAGACTCTTTTCCGCCTTCATCAGCGCGCAGTCTACGGCTGGATTCTGCGCATCGTCCGCAATCCGGCAACAACCGAGGACCTGACGGTGGAAACCTTCTGGCGCATTTACCGGGCCCACGCTCGCTTTCAGCCCTCGCATGGCTTTGAAGCATGGGCGCGGCGCATCGCCACAAATGCGGCGCTCGATTGGTTGAAGCGTGCTCGGCCTGAGACTGAGTTGGATGCCGAGATTCCAACTCGGACCGCGGCCGACCCAGCCATAAGCGCGGAGCTTCGCGCCAAAACCGCGCAGGCTTTTCAGCGATTGCCGCCGAAGTTGCGCATTGCGGCGATCCTGTCGGTCGTCGAGGAACGACCGGGCAAAGAAATTGCTGAGGCGCTTGGTATCTCCGTCTCGGCGGTAAAACTGCGTGTCTTTCGCGCGCTTCGATCACTCAGAAAGGACCTTCAACAACAGGGGATCACACCATGAATGCAAACGATGAGGACAAGATAAAGCAACTGTTGCAACAGGCTCTGCCTCGGGTTGAAGGTGATCCTGAGCCAGATCGTGATCTGTGGGCCGCAATGCTGCGACGGCTCCATGCCCGGCCAGCGACGCCACCCTTGATCTCCTGGGCATCGCTCGATTGGGCGCTGCTGGCTGCACTCGTTCTGTTCGCCGCCGCGTTTCCGGCGTCGATCTCTGTGCTCTTTTACTGCCTGTAAACAGGCGAGTTCCGTTGCTCGCCGACAAGGAGGAAGTTATGAATACCCATCCCTATCTCCGCGCTTACCTGGCCGGAATCTTTGTGCCCACGCTCGTATTGCCACTGATTCTGGCCGCCTTTGTGGTGCTCCGCCTAGTGCTTGCCGCGCCGTTTCCTGTCGAGAGGTTCCTCGTCTTTCCACTGGCGCTGGTCCCCACGTTGTTCGGGCTGTGGAACATGCTCCACCTCGCATCCCATGAGAGCACGCATTTACCCATCGGCCCGCATGGGGCAATTCTCCCGCTCATCGGCGCGCCAATAGGAGCCACAGTGGCCAGTTACCTAGGCGTGCTGCACTTTGGCGCACACGGTGTCTCCGTCTTCCAATGCGTCCAGATCCCTTACGTGGTGCTGCCGTTTTTCATCCTGGCGGCAATGGCCGGCTACTACCTGGTTTGGAAGTACATCGTAGGCTTTGTGAACCGCGTCCTGGGCATCGCCTAGAAGCCGTAAGCCTTCCCAGCCCCACACCACGAGCGAGCAGCAAGTTGCTGAAAGCCTGCGGCTAAAAGCTGCAACCTGAAAGCTGACGGCTGAAAGCTAGAAGCTAAGCGCTCCCAGCTTTCTCGGGCGCGAAAAAATCCGCCAATCCCGCGCGATGGGCGTGAGCGGCCATCGACGATTGAATCTCCAGGGCCAGTTCCAACGCGTTGCGGCCTTGACGAGCTGTGACCCGCGGTTCGCGGCGCGTGCGCACTGAATCGAGAAACGATTCAATCTCCAGCCGCAGCGGCTCACCCGGCGTCACCGGCGGCTTTGCGAATGAAAGGCCAGGAGCCGGTCCGGTCGGCGCCGTTAATGAGGCAATCAGTGCCGGATCGAGCTTGGCCGATGCTGCGAATTGCGCAATCACAGCAGGATCAATCTTACCCGCAGCGAGTGCCGAAGCCAGGTGCTGCGGAATGAGCGCGCTGATGTGCGGGGGCAGAGACGCAAGCAGGTTGGGAACGGCGCCCTCGTTGGCAATTCCGGAATCCACACGAATCACAAGCAAGTCCTGCCGGGCATAGTCGATGGAGACGTATTGCCGAGGCTCAAAGAACCGTAGCTTGCGCACTTGCTCCGTGGAGACGCGCGATGCCGTGAAATTGGCAACGCAGCCGGACTCAAGTTCCACGCGGACGTTGGCGATGTCCACCTTGTGCGAAAGAATCGGCAAACCAACGGCCCGCACCTCGCGTACGGGCGAGTTGGCAAAGGTCAGCACGATGTCCAGGTCGTGGATCATCAGGTCCAGCACAACATCCACATCTAGCGATCTTGGAGTAAAGATGGAGAGCCGGTGTGCCTCAAAGAACATGGGCCTGCGCAGTTGCGGCTGCACCGCCAGCACCGCTGGATTGAATCGCTCCAGGTGGCCCGGCTGCAAAATGCGTTGATGCTTGGCAGCCAGCTCAAGCAATTCGTCGGCCTCTGCCAGGCTCCCGGCCAGAGGCTTTTCTACCAGCAGGTCCAGTCCCGCGTTCAATAGTGCAGAGGCCACCGCGTGATGATGTACGGTAGGCACCGCAACGGTGGCTGCATCCAGCTTGAGATTGGCAGCGAGTAACTCGTCAACCGTCGAGTAGACAGGAAGTGAGTACTTGGCCGCGGCCTCGGCCGCCCGGGCCGGGTCGGGCTCCACAGCAGCCACCAGGGCGACGCCCTGCCCTTCCGTCTCCAACTCGCGATACACGCGAAGGTGGTTGCGTCCAAAGGCGCCTGCACCGGCAACCGCGACCCGCAAAATGGGTTCGCCGGCTATTGCGCCGCCCCGGCTTCCGGCGCTTTGGACTGGACAGCTTTCAGGCAGCGGCTGTAAAGCGCGAGCAGTTGCGCTACCTGCTCCTCCGTCTTGGGCGCGGATGCGCCACTGAATCCCGTTGATGGCACGGCAGTCTTGCCCACGCCAGCAGTGGCAGCCACAAATTTCAACAAATCGAGAGCGATATCTTCATTGCGCCGGGCGCCAAGTCCCGCATTGCTAAGAGCATCCATCCTGAATCATCTCCAAAGAGGATGCTACCAGACTGAGGGTTTCCTGCTCACCTTGCGCCTGCCTGACCTGCGGGCCTCCGCTCTCCGCGCTACTCTTGAACCATGCACACGGCTTACATCGGCTTGGGCGCAAATCTTCCCAGCACCGCAGGTCCCCCTGAGGTCACTCTCGCCGCTGCCGCTTTGCGCCTTGCGTCCCTCGGCCGCGTCGCTGCTCGCTCCTCTCTTTACAGCACCTATCCCGTTGGATTCGCCCATCAGCCCCGCTTCGTCAACGCCGCCATTGCACTCGAAACCGATCTTGCCCCGCAGACCCTGCTCAACGGCCTTCTCGCCATCGAGCTCGAATTCGGCCGCGACCGCTCGGCAGGAATCGCCAACGGCCCCAGGACGCTCGACCTCGACATCCTTCTCTTCGACCACGTCAACATCAGCCTGCCCGGCCTCGAAATCCCTCACCCGCGCGTGGCCGAGCGCGCCTTCGTCCTCATCCCGCTCCGCGAGATAGCCCCGCATGCCATTGACCCCGGGACCGGAAAAACCGTGACACAATTACTCCACGGACTGTTCCCCCCCTCTGAGGGCGATAGCAATGCGGTGGTTCAAATTCAAGCGGATGACTGGCAGACTGGCCCTGACGGCAATGGTGCTCGCGCCGACGAGCCTGCTCGCACAGAGCCCGGCAAGCTTCACACTCACCGTCGAGGATAGCCGAGGCGTCGTACTCCCCGGAGCCACCGTGCACGATTCAGCCGGGAAGTTGTTGGGACATACTGATTCGAACGGAAAGCTGACAGTTGCATGCACCACTCCCTGTAGCCTGCATGTCGCCGCCTCTCAATTTTCCGAAAAGGTTTTGCAAATCAGCAGCGCAACAACGGTCCGCCTCGAGCTGGCTGCCCACGCCGAGCAAGTCACGGTCACCGCCTACCGCGCGCCGCTGGGTTCGCTGGAAAGTCCGGCCACGACGCGCATGCTCTCTGAATCCGCACTGAACTCGACAGCGTCCGTTACGATGGATGGCCAGTTGCGCGAGCTTCCCGGTGTCGAGCTCTTCCGGCGTTCGAGCTCGCTCGTCGCCAACCCGTCATCGCAAGGCATGAGTCTGCGCGGCCTCGGGTCCACTTCGGCCAGCCGAACACTGCTTACTGAAGATGATGTGCCGTTGAACGACGCCTTCGCCGGAACGATTCACTGGCTGGAGAAAACTGAGCTTTCCATTCAGCGCATCGAACTCGTGCGCGGCGGTGCCAGCGATCTTTACGGATCAAGCGCCATCGGCGGCGTAGTCAACGTAGTCCCTGTGCGGCCCAGCGCGGACAAGCCCACCTTCGAGTTGATGTCCAGTTACGGCGCGGAAAGCACCTACGACGACAGCCTGCGCGTACAGGCCAAACATGGCCCCTGGGGAGTTCTGGCAAGCGGTGGCACCATCGGTACCGACGGCTTCATTCAGGAAGCTCCGTCCCAGAGCGGTCCCGTAGATATTTCCAGTAACGTTCACAGCCAGAACGGCGCGCTGTTGGCCGAGCATGATTACGATGCTTTGAGGCTCTTTGTTCGCGGCAGCGGATTCAACGAAGCGCGGAACAACGGGACTCCCTACCAAACCAATGGAACTCGCCTGTGGCGATACGCAACTGGAGCGGATTGGAAAGGCCCGCGCGAAGCCTCGTTGGTGACGCGCTTCTATGGTTCCACCGATCACTTCCGCCAGACGTTCTCCAGCATCTCCAACCTGCCCATCTTCGGCAACGCTGCGTGCAGCTTTCGCTGCGGCGAGATTCCATCCAAGTTCTCACTGACGCCCAACAATGAACTCGGCGCAGTAGCGCACTGGAACCAGCCGCTGACAGCGGGACTGCTGCTGGTCATGGGCGCCGATACCCATGACGTCCGCGTCTGGGACCAGGAACAGAGCTATGGCTCCTCCACCGCACTGACAAACCTGCACGACCATCAGCGCGACTCTGCCGTTTACGCAGAAGTCATGGACGGGTACAAAGCCTGGACCCTCACGGCTTCCGCACGGATGGACTGGTTCCAGAATTTCGACGGACATGGACTGCTTTGGAATGGCTCCAGTTGGGGCCCGAACCCAACCCAGCCCACGCAATTCAACCAGCACTTCTTTGATCCGCGTGTCGGCCTCTCTCGCAAGCTCTTTGATCATTGGGCACTTTCCGCGTCGGGCTTCCGGGCCTTTCGCGAGCCCACGCCCAATGAGCTCTACCGCTCAACGCAAGTGGGAAATCAGCTGACCAAACCCAACGGCAGCCTGCTCAGTGAGCGCGCAACGGGTTGGGAAGCAGGGCTGGCTTCTGAATACCGCTGGGGCAGCGTACGCACCAGCTACTTCCTCACCCAGGTCAATCGCCCCATCACCGCGGTCACCACCAATCCCAACTCCTCGCCGATTCTGCTGATGCGCGAAAACCTGGGCCAGATCGAGAGCCGCGGCGTCTCGATCGACTATGAGGTTGCCCCGCTGCGCTGGCTGGCCGTCGATGGCGGCTATCAGTTCGCCCAGGCCACGGTGACCCGCGGCACGCAGGACCTGGGCAACTGGATTCCAGAAGTAGCACGCAATCTCGCCACCATGAACGTGAGAGCATTTCGCCCTGCCCTGGGGACCGTAAACCTGCAGGGCCGCCTCAGTGGGCGGCAATATGACGATGACGCAAACGTCTACCAACTGCACGGCTACTTCCGGCTTGACGCTTACGCCTCGCACGACTTTGGCACGCGCGTGCAAGTCTTCGCCGCGGGAGAAAACATGCTCAACCGCCAGATCGAAGTCGCCAAGACGCCCACCACCACATTGGCGACTCCCCGCGTTGCGCGCGCCGGCATTCTCCTTCGATTAGGACGCGATAAGAAATAGCTGCAGGCCGGCCCGTTAGAATCACAACGTGACCTCGCCCTTCAAAATCATTGCGAACACCGAAGCCGGCAGCCGCCGAGGTCAGCTCTCCTTGCCTCATCAGATCGTGGAAACCCCAGTCTTCATGCCGGTGGGCACCGCGGGCACCGTGAAAGCCGTCCCTCAGGACGTGCTTGAGTCGTTGGGCGCGCAAATCATTCTCGGCAACACATACCACCTTTACCTGCGCCCCGGTCACGAGCCCATCCGCCGCATGGGCGGGCTGCACAAGTTCATCAGTTGGCCACGTGCCATCCTGACTGACTCCGGCGGCTTCCAGGTCTTCAGCTTGAGCGCGCTGCGCAAGGTCAGCGATGAGGGCGTTCGCTTTCGCTCGCATCTCGATGGCAGCAGCCATTTCTTCACGCCCGAGCACTCCATGGACGTGCAGATCGCTCTCGGTGCCGACATTGCCATGGCCTTCGACGAGTGCACGGAATACCCCGCTGACCGCAGCCGCGCAGAAGAGAGCCTGCGGCTCACCATGGCCTGGGCACGCCGATCGCTCGATCATTTTCGTGCGCATCGCGACGAAGTTCCGTGGCGCGATGAATTCGTAGGCCGCAATCAAAGCTTGTTTGGAATCGTGCAGGGCGGCATGTACAAAGATCTGCGTCGCGAAAGTGCGGAGCGCCTCATCGAGATGGACTTTGACGGCTATGCCATCGGCGGCTTGAGCGTGGGCGAGCCCCGCGACTTGACCACGGAGATGATCTCCGAAGTGTTGCCACTGCTGCCCGCCGACAAGCCGCGCTACGTGATGGGCGTCGGGTACCCGGACGAGATTGAGCAGTATGCCCGCATGGGCGTGGACATGATGGATTGCGTGTTGCCCACACGGGCCGCGCGCCACGGGCTGCTCTTCACCAGCGAAGGGCGCCTGAACATCAAGGGCAAGAGATATGCGGAGGATCAAGGACCACCCGATCCCGGCTGCGAGTGTATGGTTTGTCGTCGCTACTCGCGCGCCTACCTGCGCCACCTGATGCATGCCGGTGAGGCGCTTTCAGGCACGCTCAACTCAATCCACAACCTCGCCTACTACCTGGGAATCATGGAGCGCGTTCGCACGAGCCTTCATCCTGACGGCTGGGTGCCTTGAAAGGGCACGACTAGGTCTTTGACCGCTTGTTGTTGTACCAAAATTGGGTGCCCCACCCTCGGCGCGCCTCTGTTTTTGCGCCTAGGGTGGGATACCACTGCACTCAATCGCAACGCACGAAATCACGCGGTCAGAGAACTAGATCGAATTCCGAGCCCCTCTTGATTGGATTTGGAAAGGAATCACTTACCAAGAAATTGCGAAGGTCTTGTAACAGGGCATGACTTCAGTCGTGCCGNNACACCCGCCGCAGCTTTCAATCCGGTAGCCAACGAAACCACCGCGCTTGCCCACAGAATGATTCCGGTTCCCAATGCCGCGGTTCCTTGCATCTCGTTCACAGGCACGAATACCGCACTGGCCAAGGCCCAACCCACCAGCACAGTCCCCGTCACATAATGCTGGGCGTAGTGAAACAACTTGGCCAACGGAAACATGTGCAGCCCGACGATCAACGTAATGGCGGATGGAATGTAGGCGTCGAAATGCAGCCTGCCCAGCGTGAATGCGGTGACAGCGACAGCGATCCACTGGATTGCATTGACCCAACCGAATGCGCGCCCAATCGCAGGATCGTCGGGCACCCGTGGCCAGCGCTTTGCCTGGCGCATCAGGTAAGCCGCCGTGAGCAGCAGCGCCAGCATGCCCGAAACCGTTCCAGCCACGGTGGCTGGTTTGATGAGCTGCTTTGCCGTGAGGGCCATGAAAATCCAGCCCGTTCCAAAGCAAGCGACGAAGATTACGCCGATCGCCCTGCCGCTGAGTTGATTTACAGTGGGGAAATTCTTCATCACGTTTCTCCTTATTGTTGCTATGCGTTGATCGCGCCGCCCAGCAGCCGTTTCAGCGCCTGAATGTATTCGGTCAACGCCTCACGTCCAACTTCGGTCATGCGATAGAGGGTCTGCGGTTTGCGCTGGACGAACTTCTTTTCCACGGCGATGTAGCCGGCTTCTTCCAGCTTGAGGAGTTGCGCGCCCAGGTTGCCGTCCGTCGACCCGGTCTTGGAGCGAAGCCAGGTGAATTCCGCTTCCTCCACTCCAGACAGCAGTGACAACAATGCCAGACGCAGCTTCCCGTGAATAACAGGATTCAGCTCCGGCAACTCAGCCATGGGAGGCATCCTGTTTGCGTCCGCGCGCCTCGCACATCATTCCATACGCGCCAAAGACAATCTGACAGAAAAAGATGGCGACGAGAAAAGCGATCGACGTTCCAGTGTCAGAGGTAAAACAGGAAACGACGGCCGCCGCCCACCACACCACCGCACACCCGAACTGCATTCTCCATTTCAAAATCATGCTCGACGTTGCATTTGCTGTGCCAAGCATGGCCCCGATGATGGCCACGAACACGTGCAGGTTGTATCTGCCGCTCGCGCCGAGTGAACATAGAAGGGTAAACATCGAGATGCCCATCGCAATCCAGATCGCGCGCATGGCTCGGACACTTGTGGTCATGGGGCGGCTCCGTACCTTGCGTGTGATAAGAACCATCATCAGGACACAGGTAGCGATCATGGTCACCGGCCAGGCCAGCGGGCTTTCGCTGATTGCGGACCAGGCAATCGCGACGTAATAGGCCACACCCCAAAGAAGGAACGTCCAACCCCAGCTTTCAGTCGTGCGGCGGCCTTCAGCAATCATGCTTTCTATCAGGCTCAGCCTGTCCTTCAGTTCCAGTTCTTCGGTTTCTTCTGTCAAGATGGTTCTCCTCGTAGTAAGTGGAAGTCGTGTTTACGCGTATTCCCAACGGCGGGCGATCCTGCGGGCGATGGCGAACAGCACGATGCCAATGGCCAGCAGCACGGCGACCTGCGGCCAAAGTGCGCTCACGGGCAAGTCGCGCCAGAAGACTTTTGTGAATCCGTCAATGGCCCACGCGTTGATGGTCCACAATCCAGCCTTCTGCATTGCTTCCGGCATCAGAAAGCGGGGAAACATGCTGCCACCGATCGCGGACATGACAAGAATCGCCAGCGTGGAAAGAGCGCCCAGTTGAGCGCGTGTGTGGCAGATGCTGGCCAGCAACATGCCAAAGGCCGCGACGGCAAACGCAGTGCACAGGCCCATCACGATAAAGCCAGGAATGTGGCTGAAGAAATCCAGCTTGAAGACGGACCACGCCCAGAGAAACATCACGGTCAATTGTGTGAAAGCGAGCAGGATGTTGAACACCAGCTTGCCCGCCAGCAGCCCCGTCATACTGATTCGGGAACTGAGCACGCGGTCAAGAGCGCCGCTCTCGGCTTCATCCAACAGAGTGCCTCCGGCGGCGCTGGCGGTGAACAGCAGGAACATAACGCCGATCCCGGCGGCATAAAACGAAATCATGGAGTTCTGTTTCTTCTCGCCTACGACGTCGCGCACTTCGAGCGGGACCNNCCGAGCCGCTCGCTGTGAAAAGCAAAAACATCACGCCGATGGCGGCAGCATAGAAGGCCACCATCGGATTCTTCTTGTTCTCGCCAACTACCGATCGGTTATGAACGGCGATGAGCCCGCCACCGGAGGCGGAGGATGCCGGACTCGCCCCGTCGGCGGCTTGCTTACTCTCAATCTTTCGCAGTTGATCGAGGTTGGCCTCCATCAACTTGCGCTGTTCCGGGGTGAATCCGCCGATGTATTGGTCCGTATATTTCATTCCCTGCTCGGCCATCGCCTCGGGCATGGCGGTCATGGCTGCCTTCTGCAACAGACCCCCGACCATCTGCGGAGCAATCATGTCGCTGGCATCGTTAAGCAGTTCGATGGCTGGCCCGGACTCATTGGTCGATTTCCCGCCGAAGGAGAAAGGATGGTCGCCGAAACCATGNNCCAGCCTTGACTGCAGCTTCAGCAGTCTCCGCCGTGTAGTTGAAAGGCGCGGGTTGATCCTTTGTCGGCGCGGGCTTGGTATTCACGACCAAAGAGCCGTCGCTCACAAGGCCTTGGACAAGCTTTTGCGATGCGCGGCTCTGGTCCTGATCGACCACAACGACCTTGATCTTCGATACCGAGTCGTGTTGGCCACCAAAGATGACGGCAAAGATCGAGAAGAAGGCAATGGGAACAACAAAGCTGAGCACCAGCGAGACCCGATCGCGGCGCAGAGCAACCATGGCGGTACGTACGATAGGGAAGATCAATCGCGTAACTCCCTTCCAGTAAGGTGCAGAAACACTGACTCAAGGTTTGGACGGCGCAGCGACAGGTCAACCAGTTCAAGGCCGGCTGCGTTTGCGCCATCAAGCAGACTCGCAATTTCATTCGGATGCTCGATGGTGAATTGAGCCGTTCCCTCCACCAGGCGCCCGCCTCGCTCGGTCACCCATGCAGTGACTTGAGCCTCCGGGCCTTCAAGGCGTGCCAGCACCTGGCTGCGCGAAGCAAAGGCGCTATGCACAAGAGCTTCCTTGGTATCGAGCGCAATAATCCGGCCGTGATCGACGATTGCGATTCGATCGCACAGCCGTTCCGCTTCTTCCATGTAGTGTGTTGTGTAGATGATGGTCATTCCCTTGGCGCGGAGGGCCTCAATCATCTCGAAAATGCGATTGCGCGATTGCGGATCGACACCCACCGTTGGCTCATCCATCAGCACCAAACGAGGCTGATGAATAAGCCCGGCCGCCATGTTGAGCCGCCGCTTCATCCCCCCGGAGAGATTCCGCGTCAGCGCGCTTGCCCGGTCCTGCAGTGCGGCCCAGTCAAGGCTCCATGCAACTGCATCTTCGAGCTTTTTGCCGGCGAGACCGTAATAGCTCCCAAACGCGCGCAGATTCTCTGCGGCGGTCAATCGAGGATAAAGGGCCAGCTCCTGCGGAACCCATCCCAGGGCCGCACGGGCCGCGGCGGATCCTGCCGCCGCGCCAAAGACTTCAATCCGTCCGGCATCTGGAATCACCCGGCCTGCAATAGCGCGAATCAACGTGCTCTTGCCTGCACCGTTTGGTCCCAGCAGTCCCAGACATTCGCCGCTCTGGAGCTTCAGGGAAATGCCATCGACACCGATCACTTGACCAAAATGCTTGACCAGTGAATCAACCTCGAGCGGCAACACAGCTACCGGTGCGGGACGGTCTGACGAGAGGTTAGCGTTCATGCGTGCTCCGTTGCCTTTCTCCCGAATTGTCGCGGGAAGTTGATTCTTGCGGTGCGTTGCCGAGCCAGCTTAACTACGCGAACCACGAACACAGAGAACTCTATTTTATAGAGTTAAAGAAGTCAAGAGTTATTTTCCTGCCATTTTTTGGTGGCTTTGCGCAGGATGCGCTTGCTCTTACTTGCCCAGTTGTTTCACAAAAAAATCGGCCATGATGTGGTTGGCCTCTTGTGCTTCCGGCAGCAGAGGGTCGTACCAGAATGCGTGTGTGAGAGCGTCGAAGACGACCAGGCGGGCGTCGACTCCTGCGTTCACATAGGCACGGTGCAGGTTGACGGTGCCGCTGAGCAGCATGTCTCGCGTGCTGGTGACGAACAGCGAAGGCGGCAGGCCATGAAGATCGCTGTAAATGGGCGAGAGGATGGGGTCTCTGGCGTCAGTTCCGCCCACATAGTAGCCGTCGTGCGGTTGCGATGTTGGCGGATCGAGTGGTCCGGAGAAACCGCGCAGTCCATAGAGGGCTATCGAGTCGCCGTTGCGGGCAAAATCGCCCATGCCGCTGAAAATGCCGAGCGCTGCAGGCATGGGCAGGGCAAGCTGCTTGATCCTCGCGGCCACCTCGGCGGTTAGGTCGGCGCCCGCGGAAGTCCCGTAGATGACAATGTGATCGGGCTTGTAGGTTTTGAGCAACTCCTTATAGACGGCTACCGAATCGTCGACTGCCGCGGGGAAGGGGTGTTCGGGGGCCAGTCGGTAGAGCACGGCAACGACCGTGATCTTGGTGAATCCGGCGATCGGAATCGACTCTGTATACGATCCCGAGTCCGAGTTGAAGCCGCCGCCGTGGAGGTTGAGCAGCACCTTGTCGCGATTGGCCTCAGGCTCACCCGCAGGCGTGATAATACGCACCGGCACTCCGGCGATCTTGTCTTCCACAAGCTGGTTGGGGCATAGCCTGTCCCAGGCCTTTCGGACTAGGGCGGTGTATTCATCGGTGAGCCTGCGCCGCTCCTCGAGCGATTGCGGCGGAGCTTGATCGGGGACGGCGCGCCCCAGCATCAACTGCGCCTGGGTGCTGATGGTTGCAGGCACCGGGACCACGCGCGTCACGTGCGCCGTGCCCTGCTCATCGATGTAGCTGGTGTCGCGATTGGGAGCTTCAGCGGCAGTCGTTGGCTGCGGAGCGGTTGCGGGGGTGGGGGCGGGCTGCTGCGCAATAAGTGCTGCCGATGTAAACAGGAGAAGTAAAGCGGCGTGACGAGACAATGGGGACATCGAGTCAGTTCCTCATTTTTGAACCGTGATTGATTGACGCACGTTCCGGCATCGATCCACGGAACCCGTCCACGATATCAGAGGACGGAGGGAGAGCGCCGACTGCACGCTCCCCCATCGCCCACTTCCCTTCTCTCATATTGATATCAGTGCGGAATCACCAGCAACCTCGTCTCCAGCGGCATCTCCGTCAGCCGGTCAATCGCCCGACGCAGCTTGTAGCTGAGGACGCGGACACTCATCCCAGCAACACGGCCGCCTCAGGGTAGGTGTTCTCCTGCTGCACCACCCGGCTCAGCATCTGGCGGTCCAGCGATCCGAGCCGGCCCTGACACTTTTCCATGTCGAGAACGAAGATGACGGCGTCCTCGAAGGCGCGAACGGGGCGGCTGGAACACCCCCTGGTCAATCGGTTCACCCGGAATCGCGCACTAAAGACGAAGCAACCTCCGGATCGGCAACAAACTGAAGAATCGTTCAGAACGCCACCCACGGTAAACTCATCGATACGGGGAGAAGGGATGGCCGAAAGTGCTAGCGTTGCCAAGTGGCAGACAGTCGTGCTGTGGGCCGCTCTGTCGCTCTATGCACTGGGCCGCGTGTTGCAACCTTACCCGGAAACATTTTCGATCCTCCTGATCGTCTTACTTCAGGTAGTATCTCCAGCCGTCTTCGCCCTGGTTCACGGAAGCATTCTTTATCGCGTCAGGGGCATGATTGCCTTCACGGTGTGCTGCCTTGGAGTGGGAGCCATTTCTGAAAGTCTCAGCCTGCGCACCGGCTTTCCGTTCGGGCACTACTACTTCACTGATCTGATGGGGCCCAAGGTATTTGATTTGCCGATCCTGCTGGTCCTGGCTTACCTGGGCATCGGCTACTGCGCCTGGGTGTTAAGTCTCCTCATCCTGGGCTATCGCGACAAGCCTCTCACCGCGAAACGCGTCTTTGCGCTGCCATTGTTGGCCAGTTTCATCATGGTTCTGTGGGATCTCTCGATGGACCCGATATGGGGAACTCTTGACCGTGCCTGGATCTGGCGTGACGGAGGCCCGTTCTTCGGCGTACCGATTAGCAACTTCCTCGGCTGGTACTTGACGGCTTTTCTCTTCTATCTGGCATTCGCGCTGTATTGCAGGGCGAATCCCGGCGGACCGGTTCCCTCGTCGAGCTGCTACTGGCGTTCCGCAATTCTTTGTTATGGGGTGTGCGCCTTGGGAAATCTCTTCATCTTCAGGGCGGGGTTGTTTCCACGCACGGCAATCGACGCTTCAGGCAGGCAGTGGTTGACCATGGACATTCTCATCGCCTGTACGCCGATCTCCGTTTTCGCGATGGTGCCCATGGCTCTGCTGGCATGGTCCAGGCTGAACGTTCAGTCAAAATCAGGTTGACTCGCTCACCTCATGGAATGTTTGCCAGGGAATGCCCGAAATTGCCAATTCGTCCGACGTTGAAATCGTTTCTCTCCATCCGTTGCAGCGCCGCCTTTCAACATTGCGATTCCTCTACGTCCGCACGCTGAAGCGGCACCTGCGCATCAAAGCCTTCTACGGGACCAGCGAGAATGCGGTGAAGGGCCAGGTGAAGAAACAGTCACTCCTGATCGACTTATGGTCGAACAGGAGTGAATTCAGGTACTCATACGATTTTATGGAATGCCGTTGGGCAACAACCGCGGAGACGACAGGCCATTTGTAATGGCTCCGAAGATCTGGTTGAGTTGAGTGACGCTTCCGTTATCTGCCGACACGCAGCCATCACCGTCATCGGAATAGACATACTGCAATCCGGAAGCCATGGCAGCCAACGCCTGGCACGGACCCAACCGTCGCGCTATAGGTCTTATCCGTGGTGCATCCCGATGTTTCAGAGCCGTAGCCGATGGTTTCTACTTTGGTTCCGGCTGCCGCGGCGGCCTGGGCAGCTACCACTGCCTGCCCGCACTCACCGAGGGCGGAAGGATACGTGTAGGAGGTGGGGCTGCAATTGTTTGCAGAGGTGCAGCCAAATGCGGCTGAGGTACCGTTGCAGCCGCCCACGCCCGAGTCGCCGACTGCGACCACGATGTCAGAATTCGGATTCAACGCATTCGCCCCGACGGAGGAGCGGTAATCCGTAGACCAGTTCGTGATCTGGTATGCGTATAGGGGGATTCCCGTAGAAGAATTTACAGGCGGATTGAAATTCGGATTGGCCGCCGTTGTATTTTGGAACGTGTACGGTTCGATCGTAGGGTTTGTTGTGGGGCAGAAATAGTCATTTGACTTAGTCGCGCTAGATACAGCTGGGAAGACAAACAGGCTGACGGTATTCACAGGCAAGCTGCCGGAGGTGCAGGTGGTGCCCGAAGAGCAGGGGTTCAACTCTCCCAGCAGTTTCTGGGCGCCCAGCAACGCGCAGGCAATTTGTGACTTGTTACTGCAGGCAGTCTGCGTGCCGGGATCATTGGACGACATCGAATTCGTTGTATCGACGAGGATTGCAATGTTATCCGGCGTGTATTGACCGCCAGCCATGGTCGCGGTAGCCGTTGCTGTAATGGTGAAGTTTTGCAAGCCGAACATGCCTGCGATCCACGTCGGCAGGTGTGCCGTTTGCGGGACCGTCATGACGTTGGCGCCGCTCGAAGTATTGTTGCCATTGTTGTCCTGGCAGGGCGTCCCCCACCCGGACACGGTGCTCGAGCACTAGAAGGAAGTGGCAAGCCGAGTCGGCTGTACACTCAAGATCCCGTTGGCGTTCTTATCTGTTTCGATTGAGCTGTAATTGCTCGCATAGGTGGTCGCATTTGCCTGGTTGGGCATGGCTGTCGCTCCCGCCAACGCAGCTGCATTCGTCGATGCCCTGAGCATTTCCACGGCATAGTAGCCATGGCCGACCTCAATTGAAATCCCGGCGAATCCCAAAAATGCGGGAAGGCCGAACATGATCACAGGCAATGCCTGACCACGGTCTTCCATCAGAAACTTGCAGATAGAAGACCCTTTGAGCAATTTCATTGGACAACTCCACTATTCAATCTCAATTGATTAGCACGGCCCCTTGTGATACCAGATTTCCTGATAGGTGCGCCCTCGAGAAGCAAAAGCAGAATGCTGATGTGAGTGCATTCATAAAGCCCAGGCTCAATCCCTCGAGTGCAATATGCGGCATTCACGAATCCACCTGCACCAACGGCAACTTGTGTAGTCGGAACGTTTGGGCAGCTTCTTCACAATCATTCCCTTGAGCTCACGTGCCAGAGATCAAGTGGGAGTGCGCCTTTCACTTCAATTCCCCTGCGTTCTTCCGCAACTTGGGGATAGCTCTCCCTTAGCCCTCATCCCGGCACTTTTGCGGTTGGGCACGAACCTATGTTCCCAGCCTCATTGCGATATGAAGAACACTCTATGACTCCTATCACGCATGCAGACATCTGGTGTGACCTTGGTAACTATTCCAACGCGAGAAAGAAGAGCGGGCTCAATGTTGTTGCTTCACAACACGGCGCTACCCTCCTATGCGGCATCTGCTTCTTGTTGGTTTGAGGACATCGGTAGTGATGTCCAGGTCGATCCTGACTGAGAAACTGAGTCGTCGCGGATTTCATCTTTCCCGCGAGTACGGCGTTGATCCTCTCGAGACGTCAGCGTTGCAGAGGTAATGACCGAGCTGTCGGTCACTGGCGGAGACTGGGAAGTTCGGAACCAGCCAGAGGCGTTCCCGGAAGATCTTGCCTATACCGACTAGATCTGCCGTGCGATCGCCGAGGAGATGGTTACTTCCGGAGTGGCGAGCTTGCCCTTATTGGATCGAGCGACCGGGACAATCTGTTGACGTATTAGCGCGCATGAGCTGCTGGTGGGGCGAAGACGAGCTGTTCAGCGGGAATCAGATCGGAACGGGTCGGTCGCAACTCTCTCGAATTCGGCCGCGTGCGCGCAGATGGCTCGCTTCCGCGTGAGCCATCTGCCGCCGGCGCGACAGCGCTTATCGTCTCGCTCGGTATCATCTCTCAGCCCAGAGAACTCGTCATCATCGAGGTTGCGGGAGTCCTGCTTACAGCGCAAGCTTTCGTGATCTGAGACGTAGATCCCCTGCTTTCACCAAACACAAAAATAGAAGTCTTGAGATGGCTTTGCTCTACCTTTCACTTCAGTCCGCGTGCGTCGTATCCGGATTGGAAAAGCGCGTGAAGCGGGAGATAAAGTGTAGGTGAACTATGCCCGTGGGGCCGTTGCGCTGTTTGGCGAGAATGATCTCCGACTTGGCCTTTTCGTCTTCTGACATCTCTTCCGTGCGGTTGTAGTACGACTCGCGATGGATGAAGGCCACCACGTCCGCATCCTGCTCAATGGAGCCCGACTCGCGCAAATCGCTCAGCATTGGGCGCTTGTCATCGCCGCGGCGCTCACTGGCGCGAGACAGCTGCGAAAGTGCAACCACCGGAACATTCAGCTCTTTTGACAGAGCCTTCAAGCCACGGGAAATCGCCGAGACTTCTTGCGTGCGGTTCTCATAGTGCTTGCCTCCCGCGGTCGACAGGGTAGCAGACATGAGCTGAAGATAGTCCACCACGATCAGATCGAGCCCACCTGCGTTCTGCTTCAGGCGCCGGGCCTTGGCGCGCATTTCAGTCAGGGAGATGCCAGCCGTGTCGTCAATGAACATGCGGGACTCGACCAGCTGGCCCAATGCATTTTGCAGCTTTCCCTGATCTTCTCTGCCAAGGAAGCCGGTTTGCAGGTTGCGCTGGTCGACGCCTGCCTGCGACGCCAACATGCGGCGCAGCAGCGATTCTTTGCTCATTTCAAGGCTGAAGACGGCGACCGTGGCGTTGTGGCTGACGGCCGCGTTCTGGGCGATGTTGATGGCCAGGGCCGTCTTGCCCATCGAAGGGCGTGCGGCAATGATGATGAGCTCGCCTTTTTGCAGGCCGCTGGTCATGCGGTCAAACTCAATAAAGTCCGTAGCCAGGCCGGTAACTTCCCGGCTCTGCTTGTACAGGTTGTCGATTGTCCCAAAGGAGTGCTGAACAATCTGGTCCAGCGACTGCAAGCCTTGGGTGATGCCCTTTTCCGTGACCTCCATCAACTGCGCTTCAGCGGCGCCCAGAACATCCAACGCGCTCTCGCCCTGGTCGGCGGCGCGGGCAATCGCCATGGAGCAAATGCCCATGAGCTTGCGCAGCAGGCTCTTGTCTTTGACGATCCGGATGTACTCTTCAATGACCGGGCGGCGGGGTAAACCCTCGGTCAGGCTGGCAAGGTAGGCAACACCGCCAACGGACTCAACTTCCTTGTAGCGGGCCAGCTCGTTGGCCAGGGTCACGATGTCGACGGCGCGCTGGCCATCCATCAACTCCGTCATGCGCAAGAAGATACGGCGATGGGAGTCTAGGGAAAAGTCGTCGGATTGGAGCTTTTCTGCAGCCTCGGCGTGGGCCGCATTATCAAGCAGGATAGCGCCGAGGATCGTCTTTTCTGCGTCGATATTTGCCGGCAGCCCAGCGTCTAATCTCAGGTCGGGAATCGTTGCCATATCAGGAAAGTTTAGGCCGAATCCTGTTCCCGGAAAAGCACGGAAAAGTCGGAAATGAGGAAAACGGGACCGGAATAGGAACCGCCGCCCGCTACTGCGAGGGGCGCCAGCGAAGAATCGGCTTTCTGGCCGCTTGCACCTCGTCAAGCCGCCCAACGCGCGTGGAATGTGGCGCGGTCTTCACCAGCTCCGGCGTCTCGTCGACTTCCTTCGCAATGGAGCGCATGGCATCGACAAACAGATCCAGCTCTTCAAGCGACTCGCTCTCGGTCGGCTCGATCATCAGGGCGCCGTGGACAATCATCGGGAAGCTCACCGTGTAGGGATGAAACCCGTAGTCGATCAGGCGCTTGGCGATGTCGCCGGTCCTGACGCCCTTCGCCGCCTGCCGCTTGTCGCTGAACACCACCTCGTGCATCGACGCAGTTTTGTAAGGCAGCTCGTAGAGGTCTTCAAGTTTGGCGCGGATGTAGTTGGCGTTGAGGACAGCGTCTTCAGTGGTCTGGCGAAGTCCGTCGGGGCCGTTGGCCAGAATGTAGGCCAGCGCGCGGATAAACATGCCGGTATTGCCATAGAACGCCCGCACGCGCCCCACTGTTTGCGGCCTGTCATAGTTCCAGTGCAGTTGTCCCGTTGTCTCTGGTACCTGACCGGCTAGCCCCGTAGTCCCTGGTCCCTCAGTCCTTGCCGTCCGCACCAGCACTGGCGTCGGCAAGAAGGGCTCGAGGAAAGCCTTGCAAGCCACAGGACCAGAGCCCGGGCCGCCGCCGCCGTGCGGCGTGGAGAAGGTCTTGTGCAGGTTCAGGTGCATGACGTCAACGCCGAAGTCGCCGGGGCGAGCTTTGCCCACCAGCGCATTCATATTGGCGCCGTCCATATAAAGCAGGGCGCCCTTGGCGTGGAGAATGTCAGCGATCTTGTGGATCTGGCTCTCGAAGACTCCTATCGTCGAGGGGTTGGTGAGCATCAGCGCAGCAGTCTCTTCGTCCACCTGCCGCGCCAGGGCTTCAAGATCGATGCCGCCTTCCGCATTGGACTTGAGGTTCTCCACCTGGTATCCGCAGATGGCCGCGGTCGCGGGATTGGTGCCGTGCGCCGAGTCGGGGATGAGGATCTTGCGGCGCGCATTCCCCTGCGACTCATGCCACGCGCGCACAAGAAGAATGCCGGTGAATTCGCCATGTGCCCCGGCCGCCGGCTGAAGGGTGATCGCGTCCATGCCCGTGATTTCGATCAGGCAGCGCTGCAACAGCTCGATCACTTCAAGAATCCCCTGTGCCAGCGCGTCCGGCCGATAGGGATGCGCCTCCGCCAGCCCCTCGATTCGCGCAACCGCCTCGTTCACCCGCGGGTTGTACTTCATGGTGCAGGAGCCCAGCGGATACATCCCCAGATCGATGGCGTAGTTCCACGTCGAGAGTCGCGTAAAGTGCCGGATGATCTCGATCTCGCTTAATTCCGGGAGCTGCGCGCTCTCCGAACGATGGGCTTCGCCCAACACGACGGCTGGATCAACAATAGGCACATCCAGCGGCGGCATCTTGTAAGCCCGCTTGCCGGGCGACGACTTCTCAAACACCAGCGCCTCGTTCTGCGTCTGGTGCGGGCGGGTCTTGCCGAGGGTTTTGGGGGCGGTTCCGTTGTTCGTCATTTATGCCTCCACAAGCCCGGCGGCCAGTACTTTGGCGGCGGTATCGATCTGCTCGCGCGTAACCATCTCCGTAGCGCACCACAATGTCGCATTCCCCAACTCCGGATACCACTTGCCCAGATCGAGGCCGCCAACAATCTTTTCATCCATCAGCCGCTTGCTCCACAATGCCGGCTCCTCGCTCGTTTGCAAAACAAATTCATGAAACCGCGGCGCGCCCCTAAACAACTGCGTTGCGCCCTGGACCTGGGAAAGTGTGCGCGCTGTATAATCGGCCTTTGCCAGGTTATGCTCCGCCAGCTCGCGAATCCCTTCCTTCCCGTAGACGGTGAGAAAGATAGTCGCCATCAGCGCGACTAATGCCTGGTTCGTACAGATGTTGGAGGTAGCTTTCTCGCGGCGGATGTGCTGCTCGCGCGTCGAAAGCGTCAGCACAAACCCTCGGTAGCCCGTCGAGTCAACAGTCTGCCCAACCAGCCGCCCCGGCATCTGCCGCAGGTACTGCTCCTTCGCTGCAATGACTCCGCAGAACGGGCCGCCGTAACTCAGCGCCACACCAAACGACTGCGCTTCCATGCTGACGATGTCGGCCTCGACCGGAGGCCGAACGACGCCAAGCGAGACTGCTTCAGCAATCGACACGATGAGCAAAGCGCCCTTCGCGTGCGCAATCGCAGCAATCGACGGAATGTCCTCAATCGTTCCAAAGAAGTTGGGACTTTGCACCAGAACAGCCGCTGTCTCTTCCGTGACGGCCGCATCAAGGGCAGCCAGATCGACACGCCCCGTCTCGCTGTCATAACCAACCAAAGTGGCGGGCAGGCCCTGATGTTTCGCATACGTCGCCAGCACTTCGCGGTATTCAGGATGAACGGTAGAGGCGACAACAGCCCTGTGGCGCCCGGTCACACGGACAGCCATCATCACAGCCTCCGCCGCACCTGTCGAACCGTCGTACATGCTCGCGTTGGCCACGTCCATGCCGGTTAACTCGGCAATCATGGTCTGAAACTCGAAAATAGCCTGTAGCGTGCCTTGCGTGATCTCCGCCTGGTAGGGCGTGTAGCTGGTGAGGAACTCGCCGCGCTGCACAAGAGAATCGATAATCACCGGCCGGTAGTGGCGATAGGCGCCGGCGCCGAGAAAGCTGGCATAGTCGGTGGCGTTCTTCTGACCGGCGGCGCGAAAGTAGCTGACGATTTCGCTCTCGGCGTGTTGGCGCGGAACGTCAAGATCGCGGTCCAGGCGATACTCCGCGGGGATGACGGCGAAAAGGTCGTCGATGGATGCTGCGCCGATTTCGGCCAGCATTTGTTGCCGTTCGGCTGGCGATTTAGGTAGGTAGCGCATTTTCAGCTTTTAGCCTCTAGCTTCTAGCCCCTAGCTAAAAGCCCGTTGGGCAGCGGGTGTTCACGCTGCCGGAACAAATCCTGAATCGTCAATACCGCTTCGAGCTCCGAAATAAAACTAGGAGCTAGAAGGCTAGCAGCTCGCATCTAGCTCCTAGCTTCCCGTCTCTTCCGAGATGAATGCCTCGTAGGCCGCGGCGTCGAGCAGGACGTTGAACTGCGCTGGGTCCGCAAGCTCGACCTTGATGATCCAGGTGTCGTGCGGCGCTTCGTTAATCTTGTCGGGCGAGGACTTGAGCTCTTCGTTGGTCGCGGTGACGGTGCCGGTGACCGGCGAATAGAGGTCGCTGACGGCCTTCACGCTCTCCACCGATCCGAAGGTGGCGTTGGCCGTGACCGGCTCGCCGACTTTGGGCACATCGACATACACAATGTCGCCAAGGGAGTTCTGCGCATAGTCTGTAATGCCAATCGATCCGATGTTGCCATCGAGCACGATCCATTCGTGTTCGCGAGTGTAACGGTAGTTGGCGGGATAGGCCATGGCGTCGTCTCCTTGAAGAAGTAGTTTACTGCAGAGATCAGGGGTGAGTGATCTCGAAAGGAAGCGCAAAACCCCTCCGCAGGTCCTCCCGCTGCGCTAATATGTTTGATACTTCCCAAGAGGAGATCGATTCCATGCCCAAGTTTGTGATTGAGAGAGAGATACCTGAAGTCGGCAAGCTTTCCCCGGAGCAATTGAAGGCAGTATCTCAGACGTCTTGCGGCGTTCTGCGCGAATTGGGCCCCCAGATTCAGTGGCTTCACAGCTACGTAACCGACGACAAGATTTACTGCGTCTACATCGCGCCGGATGAAGATACGGTGCGCAAACACGCCACCATGGGCGGCTTCCCGGCCAACAAGGTCTCGCAGGTTCGAACGACAATCGACCCAACGACGGCTGAATAATCGTTCAGGGCTCTCAGCTTCCCTGCGGGCCCGCTACTTGTCAAAGAACTCTCCGTGGCCGCCATTGGCCCATGGGTCATACTGTGCCGCGAAGTTGGCGCGGCTTTGCGTTGAAGGGTGGCTATACGTCCAACACTCAAGAAACGGGCTGGGATTGGGATCCTCCAGCCAGGCCTCGCCAAGCGCATTGAAGGCGGCAACGGCGGTCTTCTGTGGGTCTGTGACGATGCCGTGGATCGCCTCCTGGCCGTAGACGTCGGCCTGGTGTTCGAAGTAGCGGCTCACTAAGTTGTCTATCGGGGCCAGCACAAAGCCTGCAACCGAAATGGTGAAAAGCAGCACCACAAAGCCGGACCGACTTGAAAGCGCAGCCACGGAACGCAGCGTAATCCCCTCTTGCGCGAGCCCCCAACGCACGCCGAAGCCGCGTGCCAGCCAGGCCGCAAATCTTGCGCAACCCCAATAGACAAAGAACAGGGCGACGGCAGAGAGCGCGAGCCCCTTGGCGATGTGGTTGAGGACGTAGTGCCCGGTCTCGTGGCCCAGCAGAAAGAGAACTTGATCGTCGGGAATGCGGTCGGCAGTGGTGTCCCACACAACAATGCGCTTGGTGGAGCCGAGGCCGCTTACATAAGCGTTGAGACCGTTGGTTTTTTGAGCGGCCTTCATCAGGAACATGCGCTCCGGCGGGATGCTTGTCCCCGTGCGGGCGACGACCTTCTGGAGCTCGCCCACAAGGACGGGATGATTTTTGGCTAGGGGCTCGTACCGGTTGAAGATGGGCTCGAAGAGCGGCGCGATGAAGACAGAAACCACCATCAGCGGGATTGTGGCCATCCAGGAGTAGAGCCAGTAGCGCCGCGGCCATCGGCGAACAATCCAGTTGAAAGCCAGCAGAATGGGCGGGACAAAAAGGATGGAGAGGCCAAGACCTTTTGACAGGTCAAGGAGCCAATCGCCCCAGCCCGCCACGCTGATTCCATAGGAGCGGCTGACGTGGTGGGCGTAAACATCCAGGGGCAGGTCGGCCAGCGCGGTGATCAGCAGGAATATCGCGAAAAAGAACAGACCCTGAAGCCAGCGCCGCGGGGTGATGCGCTGCGACCAGCTTTCGATGGCGGCTGAGGCGCGGGTGGCCAGCAGCAGCCAGAGAACAGCCAGATCCAAGAGGGAACCGGCCAGATCGACGATGTTGCGGATCCGGCCAAGGGCGATGGCTTTGGCCAGCTTGTCGGGCGGCAGCTTATAGGCCTGAGGGGGTTTAGCGGGAGTGCTGGCGGATGAGGACTCGGCTGGCGGGGAGGCGGATGGATTCACAACATTGCGGGGTGCGGTGTGGGGAGCAGGCCCAAGGCGAGGTGCGACGGCGGTGAGTTGGAAGGGGAGATGGAGGGCCACGCAACCGGCGAGCATCGCGCAGCGGGCAAAATTCATGAGATATTCCCTTGACCCTAGCCTACTCTGCGACAATCGATGCTACAGATGCGCTGCCCTCGGATTCTCAGATCAATGCCCAAAAATTCATCAGTCTTCTCTGTGAGGGCTGCCCTGCAGGGCGGCCTCTGCGTCGCTGTTTCCGCAATCACAATGGCCTGGCCCGCAATGGCGGGAGCACAGAAGCAAGCGACTCCCCCGTTGCTCGATGCAATGACAACCGAACTGCATCGGGCCTTCACTTCGCTGGGCAAGCAGGGCTCCGCCAACCCCGCCGCTGAGAAGCAGCTTCCTCCCTATTTTCTTAGCTACTCAGTCAGTGAAGCCGGCTTTGTCGGCATCCGTGCGCAGTTTGGTGCGCTGGTTGATAGCTCAGAAAACCGCGTTCGTGTGGCAGACGTGCAAGTGCGGCTTGGCGATCCCAAGCTGGACAACACGCACGGGACACATCGCGGCTCGGCGGTCAACAGCATGCAGTTGCCGCTGACTGACGACCGTGAGGCGCTTGAACGCACCTTGTGGCTAGCCACCAACACTGGCTACGGCAATGCAATGGACAACTATTTGCGGGTCAAGACCGAGGCGCAGGTTAGAGCCAAGGAAGAGGACACATCGCCCGATTTCAGCCAGGAGACGTCCCAGGTATCCATCAGCAAACCGGCCCCGCCCGTAGTTGTGGACAAAGCGGCATGGGAGTACCGGGTCAGCGCACTCTCAAAGATTTTCCGCGAATTTCCTGACGTAGACCAGAACGTAGTGATGCTGACCGTACAAAACGAGACCGACTACTTCGCTTCGTCTGAGGGCTCGCAGATTGTGACGGGCCACCAGGCTGCGCGACTGGTTGTGTTTGCGGTAACGCGTGCCGACGATGGCATGGACCTGTTCCGTGCGCAGACCTTTGAAGCTGAGACCGTGGACGGACTGCCCGCGCAGGCGGAGCTCGAGACGGCAATGCGCGACTTGGGCAAGAGCCTCGAAGCTCTGCGCGTTGCCCCGCTGACAGAGCCTTTTGATGGACCGGCAATCCTGTCGGGGCGCGCTGCTGCGGTGTTCTTTCACGAGGTGCTCGGCCACCGCCTTGAAGGGCAGCGGCAACGCGGCGACGAGGAAGGCCAGACCTTCACCAAAGATATTGGCAAAGAGGTGCTGCCCACGTTTCTTTCGGTAGCCGACGATCCCACGCTGACCACCTTTGGCAATACCTGGCTGAGCGGCAACTATGAATACGACGATGAGGGGCAGAAGGCACGGCGGGTGGAGCTGATCAACGATGGGGTGCTGAAGACGTTCTTGATGTCGCGCCTCCCCATCGCGAGCTTTTCTGAATCCAACGGGCACGGACGCGCGCAGACCGGGCGCGTTCCGACGGGCCGTCAAGGCAACCTCATTGTGACGTCAACCAAGACTGAGCCGGAGGCTGAACTCCGCAAGCAGTTGATAGAAGAGGCAAAGAAACAGGGCAAGCCCTACGGACTGTATTTCGAGGACATTTCTTCAGGCTTTGCGGTCACGACGCGGAGTTCGCCACAGGCATTTCAGGTGATTCCGCTGGTCGTTTACCGGGTGTATGTGGATGGCCGTCCCGATGAGCTGGTGCGCGGCGTGAGTATTGTGGGCACACCACAGGCCGCGTTGAAGCGAATATTGGCGACGGGTGACAAGAGTGAAGTCTTCAACGGGGAGTGCGGTGCGGAATCGGGCACGGTGCCGGTGAGCGCGGTGGCCCCGGCGATGCTAGTGAGCGAGATGGAGACGCAAAAGCAGGCTCAGGGAACCGCGAGGCCGCCAATTCTGCCGATTCCGGGAGCAGTGGTCGCGACGCCCGCAAAGAAGGAGGCGCAATGAACTCGATTCCTCCCGTTGCATGGATAGCCGGAGCCGCGATCGTTGCCGTCTGCCTGTTTACCCCGTATTTGCGCGCGGCACAGCCGACACGCGCCGATGCCGAGAAGGACCCTGTGCTGAAGGCGATGCTCGAAGAACTAGACCGGAGCATGAGCCAGTTGCAGCTGAAGGGATTCGAGAGGCCGTTCTTTATCCAATACAAAATTGAAGGTGTGGACGATTTCCAGACCAAGGCCGAGTTTGGGGCGAGCGAGGACTCCATCCATTCCCACCAGCGCATAGCGCGCATCACGGTGCGCGTAGGCGACTACAAAACTGACAGTTCAGGCGGTCGCGGAGACGGCGCGCTGGAGTTGTCTTCCCTCGACGACGATCCCATTGCCATTCGCTCCGCCCTGTGGGCAGGCACGGATCAGGCTTACAAGGCTGCCCTCGCGGCATATGCGCAGAAGCAGGCAGCTCTGAAGCAGGTGGAGACGCCTCCACAGGCTGACGACTTCAGCAAGGAGACGCCGGTGATCTCGCTGGCGGCGCCGATAAAGTTGAGTCTGGATGAAGCGCCCTGGGTAGATCGCGTGGCCAGAGCGAGTGGACTCTACAGAACGGACGCCTCAGTCAAAGCCAGCCAGGGTGACGTGGAATACGCCACGGCGCAGTTCCAGGCGCAGGCGACCACCACGTGGCTGGTGACGAGCGAGGGAACCATCGTCCGCAAGGCAGCGTCGGAGTATCAAGAGACTTTTGGCGTGGGCACGCAGGCCGCCGACGGCATGAGGTTGGACCGATCATATGGATCGGTTGGCGTTGCCCTGAAGGACCTGGATGCGCCCGATGTCTTTGAGAAGCATGCAATCGGATTGATCGCCTCGCTCAGCGAGTTGCGCAAGGCTCCGCTCGTGGAAGAGGAGTATCACGGTCCGGTGCTTTTGAGTTCCGACGCGGGAGCCGACACGTTGCATTCGCTGTTAGGCGCTGGAGTCACGGCGACGCGGCCCAAGCTTGGAACCGAGGCTCGCACCAATGGGCCGTTCGCATCGAGCCTGCATGCGCGCGTGTTGCCCGAATTTCTGGATGTCTTAGAGGATCCCAGCTTGAAGAGCTACGCAGGCAAGGGTCTTGTGGGCGCGTACGTCCTAGACGATGACGGCGTTCCGGCCCAGGCTGTGACGCTTGTAACCGATGGCAAATTGGAGAATTATGTGATTGGCCGCGAGCCGATTCGCGACTTTCCGTNNACTTTCCGCAGTCGAATGGCCACGCGCGCGGCGGAATTATGGGGGCACCAAGGCCCGCGATCGGTGTGCTGAAAGTGACGGCCAGGGATGGGCAGTCCAATGACGATCTGAACCGCAAGCTGCTGGACCTGGCAAAGGATCGCGGTTTGAAGAGCGTGTATTTTGTTGAGACGCTCGGTGGGGAGTCAATCCCCCGCTTGCTCTATCGCATAGGTTTGGATGGCAAGCGCGAGTTGGTGCGTGGAGCAGCGTTGGACGATTTGGACCAGCGGGCTCTGCGCTCGAACATTGAGGCCGCCGGCAAGGACTTGTTTGTGGCCAACTTCTTCGGTGAGGTTCCGCAAACAGTGCTTGCGCCGGCCCTGCTGTTGGACGATGTGACGATTCGCCGTGCCAACGAGAAGAATGAGAAGCTGCCGTTCTATCCGCCGCCGCATTAAGACGGCGGATCAAGAAGGCAACTTCTTTTTCCATGCGCCTACGATGGCGCCCTTAAGAATCATCCCGAGCAGCCAAAATCCACAATTGATTCCCAGCAGGCTCAGCGAGTCAGTCGAGGCGCGTAAGAAAGGCCGCACCCTCCGCGGGCTGTAGGTGAGCGGCGATGAACTCTGCCTGCTCGCGGTCGTCACCCTGTGGACGGATGCGCACCCAGTAGCTATCTTGGCCGGCAAACTCGATGACGTTGGAGCCCGGGTAGTCGCGCAAAAGCTGTTGCTTCAAATTCAACGCAGCATCCTCGTCTTTAAACGCGCCAATCTGGACGCACCATCGCCCGCCGGTCTCAATCGGCTTCGGTGTGCTGTACACATCAACCTGCACCTGCGCCAACCCGGCTCGGTAGACGCCTGTGGACTTGGCAGAGGCAATGCTGAGGTCGATAATTCGCCCCTCGACAAACGGCCCGCGATCGCTGATCCGCATGGCGCTAGCCTGCCGGGTTTTCAGGTTGGTCACAACAATCAACGAGCCCATCGGCAGCGTGCGATGTGCTGCCGTCAAATCGTTGTCGTCGAACACCTGCCCGTTGGCTGCCTTCTTCCCCTTGTAGGGCGCGGTGTACCATGTGGCAAGCCCAACCTCAGTCAGGATCGGCCTGTGTGTATTGATAAAGTCGAGGTCTTCGTCGCTGACCCCGCCAGGCGGCACCGGTGTGACAGGAATGCGCGCAGTAGGTGGGTTGCGCGGCGCAGGGGGATACTCCTCAGGCGCAGGCGGCGCGGCCTGGGGCGCGGGCAATTGGGAAGGTGTTTTGTGATGTCCGCATCCGGACGCGCACAGCAGCGCAAACGCCAATACTGCCAAGCTGGCCGCTCGGCGAGCGCTTTGGCTGTGGATTGAAGCAACCATCAAACGTTGGGTGGCCTTGGTGGTTGAGAGGTCTGCTCGTCAAGCCGGTCAGCAAACTTGCGCAGCGCGTCGGCCACAGTCCGCAAGCCGGAGATGGACTCGGCGCGCACCTGCGGGATCACCGCGTCGTTGACGTAGGCCGCGGCATGCCGCAACTCCATCTCGATCAGTTCGACAGCTTCTTCAATGCGGCGTCCCACGCTGCTCGGTCCAGAACCGTATGGGGGATTAGTGCTCATGGGGATTAGCCTCCTGGTGAAAACTCTTGGCAAGTCACCCCACTTCAAGTCTGCGGGGTTCGGCCCCGCGCGTCAATGGGGCATCGCGCGACTGTGCCGCAATCATCAATACGCATTTCCGTTGCGAGAGTTCCTTCATTAGTTTTGAAACTTTGGCGATGATCTGGCGATAAAGACCATCATTCTGGCGCAAATCTGCTTTAGACTCTCATCGCAGGGGGCAAGCACGCTTCTCCAGCTCGGATTTCGATTCAGCCGTCTGGGGCGCGCTTGAGTTGTGCGGGGCGAGAATGCAGCAAATTTCAAAAGCATTGCAGGGTGGACGTATTGATGGCCCTCAGGCCCGCAGCGCGCACCAGGAATCGCGGCTTGCCAAGAGGGTGATTCTGTTCGCGGCGGCTCTCCTGCTCGCCAGCCCCGTGTGCAGGCCTCAGACCTCGCCCACGAGTGTAAGCACAACGCCGACCGAGGTGCCTGTGTCTCAACTCCCTGCACACAGCGGAGCAGTTCCGCCCCAGCCTTGCGCGGTGGAAAGGTCCGACGCAGGCTCGGCAGTGAGGGTGGCGGCCAGGGGCGCGCTGGAATCCGCTGTAGCAAAGGCTGACTCCAATCCACAGCCGGCAGTGACCGTGCCCCTCTGCCCACCGCCTCCGCCTCCCACAAACTGGTTTGCGCGTTTCATCGATGGCCCGCAGGTAAGACGAATGACGCCCATGGAAAAAGCGTGGCTGGCCGTTCGCGATGTTGCCGATCCGTTCAACTCCTTGACTATTCTGGCCAGCTCGGCCCTTACCATCGGCACCGATTCCCACACCCCCTACGGACCGGGAATGGCCGGCTTCGGCCGCTACGTGGGCGTGAGCTACACACAGGACATGACCGGCGAATTCTTCGGGACCTTCCTCATTCCTTCCATCGCCCACCAGGACCCGCACTATCACCGCTGGCCCCATGCCACATTGAAGGTCCGCATTGCGCACGCCGCGTATCAAGTGCTGTGGACGCAGGGCGACAACGGCAGGGAGATGATCAACTACGCCAACGTGGTGGGCTTTGCCGCCGAAGACGAGATCGCCAATCTCTACGTGCCCGGCCGCCAAACCAACCTGCCCGCCAGCGCCAAGCGTTACGGATATGCCTTGCTCAGCGCGCCCATCAATAACTACATAACCGAGTTCCTTCCCGACATCGCCCGCCACATCCACACCCGCGTAGTCGCAATCCAGCGCATCATTAATCAGGTGGCGAAGACGGGTGGCCCGCAGTAAAAGTGCGTTGCTCAATAGCTAAAAACGTCATGGATTGCTTGGGTTTACCCACGAGTTCAAGACCCTGGCCCCCCACCATTAAACATTTCAGCCTGCTTTGCGCATTGTCCACGTCCATGATCGTGATTTCACGAAGGTTACGCGCCAAACCGTTCGCTGTGCAGTAATGACCATTCAGCTGCAGATTCCGCCGTTCGCTGCTCCGGCTTTGGGTTGACCGCTGGGGCCGGTTACCTTAGAAGTGCACTTTCAGGTTCCGGGTTTTCGCCGGGAACAACGAGCAAGGGCTGGGCCAGCGAACCTCGCCGGCAACAACTTAAAAAATCTTGAGGAGAAAGCAACAAATGCCTAAAGCGATCAAATACGTCGAGAAGGCTGCCGTCTACGCCGCCAAGGGCGCGTGGGTGGTTTACGAGCGTCTTAACCGCATCAGCCCCAATGCCTCGTTTACGCCCAAGTGGAGCGAAAAGCCACTGCAGAAGAGCTGGCAGAAGGAAAAGCCGCCCCTCGGCTGGCCGCGCACCACTGACTCGCTTTGCCCCAAGTGCGTTCCCGAAATCCGCCAGCAGATTCTCGACGGCAAGCTGCCCCACGAAGTTCTGCTGAACGAGAAGGTCGGCGAGATCAAGGCGCAGATTATCGAGCGCGACGGCAAGATCCTCATGGTCAAGGACTGCCCCAAGCACGGCCACTTTGAAGACGTCATGTCCATTGACACCGCCTTCTTCAAGCATCTTGAAGAGAGCTTCCCCGGCCGCGACATCCGCGCCCACGGCAAGGGCGATGAAGCGCTGCACCATCACGGCACGTCGACCGTCACCCACGGACGCGGCTCGGTGCTCACCATCGACCTCACCAACCGCTGCAACATGA
>PLKU01000370.1 GCA_003140705.1 Acidobacteriaceae bacterium | reverse complement strand
TGCGCTTCCAGCCGATCATCGTTCCCAGCCCAAGCGCAATCGCCACCGCGATCTTGACCCAGGTCGGGATGAATTTGGTCGCCTCGTCGAGCGATAGCTTGTAGGCGTTCAGCGTTCTTATCTGGTCCGGGGCGAGGTCGCTCTCTTTGTCTTTCATGAGGAAGCGTATCGCTTCCGAGGTGAGATACATGTCGTTGCGGGTGTTGCCGACTGTATCCATCGGTATTCTGGCGAGCGAGCCGTATTTGGTGACTTGGTCGGCGATATCGCGGACCAGCGCCGCCAATGAGGGAAAGGTTCCCTCAGTGAGGCCGTGACTGGAGACGTAAGCAGTCACCGCCGGACGCGGGTTGCCGAGCACGCTGTAACCCGATGCTTTCTGCTCGATCACGGTGCTGGCCGCCTGCGACCGCGACGCGAAAGTTTGCAGTTGGTTGGCGGGCATGGAGCGATTGAGCGCATAGGCGGTCGGCACCGTGCCGATCAGAATAAGCATGATCAGGCCCATGCCCTTCTGCCCGTCGTTGGAGCCGTGGAAGAAGCTCACCAGCGTGCAGGTCAGGATAAGGATGCCGCGGATCCACCAGGGCGGCGGCTGCTCGCCTTTCGGCTCGGCATAGAGCGCCGGAATGCGGATGATGGACCTGAGCAGCAACAACAAAGCCGCGGCAAGCGCGAAACCGAACAGGGGCGAGAGCAGCAACGCCTCGCCCACTTCCTTGGCTTTCGACCAATCGACGCCCGCCGTACCGCTGCGGCCGTGCAGCAGCGCGTTGGTGACGCCGACGCCGATGATCGAGCCGATCAGGGTGTGCGAGCTCGAAGCCGGCAGTCCGAAGGCCCAGGTTCCGAGATTCCAGATGATGGCCGCGATCAAGAGGGCGAAGACCATCGCGAACCCGGCGTGGCTGCCGACTTGCAGGATCAGTTCGACGGGAAGCAGCGAGATGATGCCGAAGGCGACGGCGCCGGAGGAGGCCAAAACCCCGGCCAGGTTGAACATGCCCGACCAGACCACGGCGAAGTTCGCCGGCAGCGCCCGCGTATAGATGACGGTCGCTACGGCGTTCGCGGTGTCGTGAAAGCCGTTGACGAACTCGAAGCCAAGGGCGATCAGCAGAGCCAGTCCAAGAAGAAAATATGGCCAGATCCTGGGGACGGCTACGGTGTCCAAATCTCTTGCGACGTGAAAGACGATGTAGCTGAGCCCGCTGGTCAGTGCCAGCAGGAACAGCACAAGTCCGGCTTTGCTGGATGATTTCTTCTGCTTGAAGTCAAAAGTGGGGGCGTCCTGGGCTGGTGAGCCCGCCGGCATGATTTCAACAAACGTTGCCAAGTGGGCCATTAGAGATTTCCGAATCGGCCGGAGAGATTCCGGTAGCGGCTGGACCTCCAAAAGGAAGGCTTAACAACGGAGTCAGAAAGTAGGGAGACGGGGGATGAAGAGTGGCTGGAAACAGAAGAGCGGGAGAAGTGGGCGTCCATAAAACCCCAACAACCAAATGCTTGCTCGGTTGTTTGCGCGGTGAACCGGTGGGGGCAGGTTCTTCCGCTTTGATTCTACACCGGATACGGGGCCCCCGAGAAAAGGAGGCGTGGACAGGTGGAATTCCGGGATGGAACTTGCCGGGCAGGCAAAGCTTTGGAAGGCTAGTTCCAGGGGGTCACCTGGACCTAGCCTTCTGCTCGTAACATCAGGCAGGAAATGTGCTTATCGCCAGTCGTCCAGGGCGTTCGTGAGGCCCTGGTTCATGACCTGGTCAAAGCCAACATGCTTCTTGATAAAGATGTCTGAAAAGGTGCGGTCTTGCCTCAAAAGCACGGCTTGCAGACGGACCAACTCAAGCAGGGCCAGAAACATAGCCACCAGTGCCCGCTCCGAGCGGGTATGGCTCAGAAGCCGCCGCAGAGCGATAGGCTTGTCCTCCATGGTGAGACGCCGGGCCAGGAACTGAATCATCTGGCCGACGGTCACTGAATCCTCTTCGACGTCCAGGATTGGGCGATTACGGGCTCGTTCAAGGATGTCACGAAAGATGCGAACCAGGTCAACGGTGTCAGCAGCAATCTCGGGCTCGGCGGCATCATCACCGTCAAATTCGCGCAGCCCAGGGTTGGTCCAGGTTGCCGCCTCCAGCATTTGCTTTTGCTGCAGCATTTGTGCAGCGTTCTTGAACCGCTCATGCTCCAACAGGCGGTCCACAAGTTCGCGGCGCGGATCTTCCGCAGCATCGTCGGGGCCAAGTGGCGAGCGAGGCAGGAGCATTTTGCTCTTGATGTGAATCAGCAGCGATGCGGTGTAGATGAACTCACCGGCTACGTCTACGTCGCTGGCCTTCAGCTGGTTCACATAGGCCAGGAACTGCGCCGTGATCTTGGCGATAGGGATGTCGTAAATATCGATGTCCTNNCAGCAGATCGAGCGGGCCGTCGTAGACGTGGTCGACAAGGACGGAAAAAGGTGAGTCCTCTGAGGCATCGTCCAGCTTCTTCTGGCGGGCGGCAAGCTTGGCCGCAGCCTTTTCGTCAGCGGCCTCAGTCGATGGCTGAAGCTCAGAGGTCGCTCGCGCCGGTTCCTGGGGCTTGATCGGCTCCTGGATCTTGATCGAAACTGGTTCCTCGGGAG
>PLKU01000454.1 GCA_003140705.1 Acidobacteriaceae bacterium | reverse complement strand
AGTACCGAGACGCTTTTGCCATCGCGCTCGAATGCCACACACAGCTGCTCCGCGCGCAGTTTCACCCCTGCAACTGCTGGCGTATTGGCCGCATTCGTCAGGGACACTAATCCTCCGAATAACTCCAGCGGAACGACTTCACGCGTTCAAACGATCGCATTCCCAGATCGAGAAGCAGTCCGATGGCCCCGATGATGACCATGCCAGCCACCACAAGATCGTAGCGATTGCCGGCATTGCGCGCGTCGACAATCAGAAAGCCCAATCCGGAGTTGACGGCAATCATCTCGGCTGCGACGACGACCAGCCATGCGATGCCCAATGTGATGCGCATGCCTACGACGAGTTGCGGAGCGACGGCCGGATACAGCACACGGGATACAAATGCGAATGGACTCAGGCCGAAATTGCGCCCTACATCAATGTATAACGCGGGGATGTTATGGACGGCGCTCATGGCGGTCAAGAGCAAGGGAAAAAAGCAACCAACAAAGATGAGAAAGACGGCAGCCAGATCGCCCACGCCGAANNATCAGCGGATTGAGAGCCATTTCAGCGCGGCGATTCCAGCCAATTGCGAGCCCCATAGGAATCGCCAGGAAGGCGCCCAGTGCAAAGCCCCAGGTCACACGGAAGAGCGATGCAACGATGTACTTCAACAAGAGACCGCTGTGCATCAGGTCGCCGATGGCGCGCAAGACGCTCACCGGACCTGGTAATAGCTGACCTGGATGCCGATTGATGGCAATCTGCCAGCAAATCAACAACACTCCAATGAAAAGCAAAGGCCGGAGCTGGACATGCAGTTTCAAGCTTGCTCGCTCACTTTCCTCTTTCGTCGCTAGCAGTCCCGNNACAGTTCTCTTCGACGCTGAAACTTCAGCATCGAAGCGCCACGCGTGCAAAATATAAGTTTAGTCCTCACCCTATCTTAGCCGGATGTTGGAGGTCTGCGGTACACACCTTTGTGCTGATGTGGGGCTCCACCAAAAGGTGTNNCTTTGTAAACAAGTTTATTTTTTCCCTTTCGACACTGGATGATCTGAACCATGACGATGTTGCCGTATCGGCAGCGGCCTTGGATTTAAATCTTATTCTGTGCGGGGACTGTAAATCCTGTGCATCGCGTTATAGACGGAGGATAGGGTATCCGTTGCACAGTTTCCGGTGCTCTGCTCTGGATTTGTCTCGCTGGGAAGGCGAACGACACCTAGAGGCCGGCCATTGCTTGGCCGTCTGAACTAGCAGCTCGGGCCTGCGGACTCGATACCGACCAGATAAACCATGAGGTTCGCCTGGTCGTTCCGAGCGGAGAAAGCTACTTCTTCAAAGAACCCAGAATCGCCTTCTGATTCACGAGAATCTCTTTCTGATTCACGAGAATTTCATCGAGAGCCTTCTGGTTCTTTTCGATAGCTGCCTGGTTGTGAAGGATCGTCTTCTGATTTTCCAGAATCGACGCCTGATGGCTGAGGATCGTTTTCTGATTCGCTACAACTTCCTGGTCTGCCATATCTCCTCTTTCTTTTTTGCTGCGTTTGCGGTTTACGACGGATGGACGTTCAGGCTCGTGACCTGGAGACACCCGACGCTGAAGATGATACACATTCGCCTGCTTCAGGTGGGAGGGGTGACAGCAAGTCCACAGATTTCCGCGCACTCGAGCCCCCCTGCGCTTAGGCTCCATTCATTGTCGCCTCGACTCGAATGCCCTGTCTGTTCCGTCTTGCTCAATTCCAAGAGTTGCGCCGTACTCTCCATCGCTGCCATCGCCAAATCGCGTTTCCAGGCGTTGTAATTCTGGAAACGCACTAAGGCCTGTTTGCATTCACTGAGAATGAGTTTCCAACTCATCAGCTCGCGTGCAGGGACTTCGTCCGTTCGATCCATGATCTTGAGCTCACGAACGGGCGTTCGACGCGCGGGCGGTGTGTGCGCTCTGTTAAAGTTCTCGCCATGCAAGTCTTCTTTGACCGGCTCGAACTCCAACGATTCTGCTTTGTTCCGCTGCTCATCCTAGTGCTCTGCACGGCAGCGCATCCGCTGCATGCGCAAGAGCCCTCTGCCCCGGCGGCATCTACACCCGCCGTGCCCGACTGGGCGCAGCCGGGATCTCCTACGCACGTTCAGGTGCCGCCAGCGGCAGATGTTCATAGGCCGAGCAGGGACTTTGATGCGCTGATCGGAGTGTTTCAGGGCCAGTCTGACATTGGCGCCGCCGTAGTACCAGGCAGTGCAAATTACGACGCCAACACGAAACAGTACACCCGGCTCCACCGACTGAGCGCACAATCGCAGGCGTTCCATACTTTTCCGAATGTGAATCCGGTAGACGGTTCCATGTCACTTCGCTGCCCACCCAAACAGGCCCCAAGTGAGCTCACGCTCGACAGAGATCAACGTTATAAGGCTAAACAATATGACCTCCAATATGACACTATTGGAGGCGACGATGGGCCCTGAACTGAACTGACTCAATCACTGTTTCTGACGGTTAGGCCGGGCAACTTGGTACATCTCTGCGCCGATCTTGTCGAATAGCGCATAGCGATCATCCCCTTCGACATAGACATTGAAATGAGACCTGCCGACAAGGAAACTGAAGTGTGGCTCGCCGCCTAGCCGGTTGAGTGCAGATTCCAGGCTGCGCGCTGCTCCATCCAGATAAAAGGTGTCGTCAGTGCCNNACAACGAGGTGAATCTTGCCTCGGAGGTCAGGCCCGATGGTCTTCCAATTGCTGTTCAGGTATTCAACAATGTCGTAATGGTTGCACCAATAGGTGGCTACGTTCGGATCGATATCCCCTGTCACGCGGTTGAACAGAGGCACAGGTCGCCCATCGGGCCCACGCGGAGAAAAGACCCACTCGAAAGAGCCCAATTGGCCGCCATATTCTCCCAGCACCGACTCCAGTCCGGCGAGTTGGCGCATGGTCGCGAGCGGTTTTCCGTGATCGCGAAGGATCGGAGTAGGAGTGCCATCTGCGTCGTGATAAAAGTTCGCATGCGACGCGTAGAGATCGATAGTGCTGAAGAAATGAAAATCGCNNACCTCCAAAGACCCTTGGGTAGTGCGTCTGCAGCCACAGCGTTGCCCATCCTCCCGAGGAATGTCCCTGCAGGAAGCGCCCCGTAGTGCGCGCATCCATGCGGTAGTCGCCTTCGATTTTTGGAATCAACTCCGTTGTCAATGCTGCTCCCCACGGCCCGTTGTTTACAGAATCGGCAAACTCATGCGTACCGGTCGGACTGCTTTCGTCCAATAGCACCCAAATCATCTCTGGCATTTTCCCTTGCTTCATGCGGTCATAAAGGACATGAGCGAAGCGTGCCCGCAATCCCTGCAAGGTGCCACCAAACCCGTGCGTGAAATATACGGTCGGATAACGGTATTTGGGATGGCTCTCATAGCCGGGTGGCAGCAACACCCATCCTCGCATATGAATCTCGCGTCCCCAGAAGCGAGTGAGAACCGGGCTGACAAAGTCCAACGGCTTGAGNNGGGCGGCTGCTACGTCGGGCCGTTGGGCCAACGGGTCAGGCGGTTCGGGAACCACCTGTGCCAGAGTGAGGGTTGGCGAGACAGAGAATGGAGGGTCAACGGCAACCACACCACTCAGCAGATCGCCGGGTTCGCGGCCATCATAGTTGTACGTATGCCGCACATCGAGGACCGCCTGGGCCCGGTATGAGCCGCCAGCCGCCTGGGACAGAGGATGGGGGAAAGCCAGATCATCGGCATCGATGTCGATCGAGTCTCCCGGGGCAAGGCGCGGGACTTCCTTCGCAACAACATAGACGCTCTCCGGCGACATCATGTTGATGTCAACTTGAGACCCATCTCCGGAAGGCGGCGCAATGAACAGCAAGAGCCGGCCTGAGACTGGTGATGGGAATGAACGGTCCAGCGCGACGTGGAAGAATGCATGTTGAGCAGGCTCGGTCTTTGCCTGTGCGTGCGCCTCGCAGGAACCAACAACAGACGCCAGCATCAGGACGCCAAGCGCCAGATTGATGGCGCGAGATCCAGCAATGCCCACGCCAAGTCGAATGATCTTCATTCCCGCACATAGCCCTTCTCCGCCATCCGCGAGGCAAGGCGGCGAAAGGCCTCGTCGGAGACAGGCCTGACTCCGTTGGCGGAGACGAAGCGGTTATAGAAGTTGAAGAGGGCACAAGCAGCAATCGCATAGAAGATCGACGTGTCATCCCATCCGGCTGCGTGAAGCGTGGCAATTTCGGCTCTATCAATCAATCCCGATTGGAGAGTGACCTTGCGAGCGAAGCGGAGCATGGCTTTGTCCTGTTCGGCCAATGCTGCGCTCTCAACGTCTCGAATGACGCTCCACACTAACGCCTCATCGTTGTAGAGACTTGCTGCGACGGCAGCGTGGGCCTTCATGCAAAACTCGCAGTGATTGAGAGACGAGGTGTACGCAGCAATGAGTTCGCGCAATGCGACGCTGATCGGCGCAGGCTCGTGCATAATCTCCTGTGAGAGACGGACCAGCGAATCAGCAATCCTGGGGCGGAATGCACGCAGGTTCCAGATGCCCCAGGAATCTGCGCCAGACGATTTGGCGACAGCGATCAGATCGAAGTATGTGCCCGGCTGCGGCTTGTTCTCCACATCCGCGAGGAACAGAGACGTCATGTCTTCCTTCGGTCTCGGCATGGTTGTATTCATGAGTTATTCCGTTCGACGAGAGCGTCTTCTCGGGAATGAGTACCGGCCACGTTCGCATAGAGCGCAAGCAGCTCCTGCGATCCAAGGCCAAATGCGTTGGCTACCCTATTAAAAGTGGCGAAAAGACTGGTAATGTGAATAGCTTCGGCAATTTGGACTTCACTCCAACCAGCTTGAAGCAAATGATTCACATCCTCCCGATCAATCTGATGCGAAGTGAGATTCACTTTTCGCGCAAAATTGAGCAGCGCCTGCTCAGCGCCGGAAAGTCCGGATGAGCCAAGGTCGCCAGTCTGAAGCGCATCGAGGGTTTTAGCAGTTCCTCCATGCACGCGGAGAAAGAAGCCGTGACTGTCTGCGCAGTATGGGCACAAGTTCTGCGCGGAGATCAGTGTCGCGATCATCTCCTTGTGCTTCCGAGTCAATGCACCCTCGGCAAAGATCAAACTCTCTGAGAGGTCCATCATCTGCTTGAGCAGCGGCGGATGAGTGGCGAAACACTTCAGAATTCCGGGCACATCCGGCCTGCCGAAGTGCGTTCGAAAGTGATCATAGAGCGCGGCCACTTCTCCGGTGGCCGCGCTCTCTTCAATCACTGGGATGTTTGTGATCGCAGTCTGGGCCGGATCTCTTCGAGCGCCAGCGATCATTTCATACTCAGGCAAAGCCATCAGACACTCCAGCTAAAACTCCAGCCTTGTTGCGAATTGAAATGCCCGAGGGCCGCCTGACCCGAAGAATCCTCCAGCGACTGTCACGGGCGTAAAGAAATTGGTTTGCACCGACTGTGCCGGCTGACCGCCGGACGCCGGAACATACGGGCCGATGGAGATATTGCGTCCGGAGAAGTTCGCAGTATTTGAACCGCGAATATTCACTTCATTCGCGAGATTGAATCCTTCTGCCATCAAACTGAGTGAGATGTGGTCCCCAAGCGCAAACTTTTTGCGCAGGCGAAGATCCACTGAGCTGAAAGGGCTGGAAAAGTTGATGTGCGCCGGAACATTCTCGATTGCGCCGCCGGCATTGCAGGGATACGCGCCTGGGCATGCGGGCAGCGCATTCCACTGGTTGATCAATACATTCAGTTGGTCGCTGCTTCTCACTTCACGGCCGAGAGCGTTACGCCCCAAAAGAGGCAGTCGCGCTCCACTGGCGCCGTTGATCGCAGTGCTGGGAAGAAAGGTGTTCGCCGGAACGCCGGAGCCGTAAGTGTAGATAGGAGCCAGCGAAAAGCCGTGCGGCAGTTGAGCTTCTCCATAGAATGTCAAGCGATTCAACTCGTCAGTTAGCGCGTAGCCCTTCTCCTTGCGCAGCCCGGAGGTGTCCTCCGCCAGGTTCACCTGCTCATCCGCATTGTTGTTGGTGAGCTGATCGTCGTCCGAATAGTCCAGTGTCTTCGAAAGCGTGTAGCTCAGGTTGTAGAGATACGTTACTTTCCCCAGNNGAGCTGATCGTCGTCGGAGTAGTCCAGCGTCTTGGAGAGCGTATAGCTCACGTTGTACTGGTAACTGACCTTGCCGATCTTCGACTCGCGATGGGCTACGCTCACCAGTAATCCGTCATACCAGGACTTTGCGCCGGACTGAAGGAGCGTGATGTTATCCGAAATGCCGGTGACCGGGTCTGTGATGGTGCAGGGAATATTGTCTCCGGGGCAATTAATGTCCGGAGAATTGGAGTCGGTTGTGCGCAGCAGGCTGCCAATCAGTTCCCGCTCGCCGAAGACATGCAGGCCGTCGGCACTAATCAGCCAGTTGTGGCCAGCCTCCTGCTGGAAGCCGAGAGAAAACTGCTGGTAGAGCGGATGATGCGAGTCAGGACCCATAGCAATGATGCCGACTCCTCCAGTTTGGCTGGGGCCGCTGAAGGGGTTTGCAAGTGTCGGTGAGCCGGGAGCAAAGCTTGAGCCCGGGGCAAAGCATAGACCCAGGCTGGGCGGTGCGGGGATATTGGGGTTTGTGCAAACCGATCCTGCGTACTGCTGCACTGCAAGGGCGCGATCATTCTGTACGCGCTCTTCGGCGCCGGTCTCAAGAATGATGCGGTCGTAGTAGATGCCATAGCCACCGCGCACCACGGTATTTCCGCGGTTAAATGGATCATAGGTAAAGCCCACGCGGGGCCCAAAATCTTTTGTATCAGGATGCTTCTTCAAGTCAATCACGTTCGCCATCCAGACGCATGGCTGAGTGGGAATGCTGGTCAGGTTGGGGCAGGGATCGTGATCGCTGCTTGTGCCTGTGAGGTCGGAGTCATACTCCCAACGGAGGCCGAGATTGAAAGTAAGATTCGGACGTGCGCGCCAATCGTCTTGCACGTAAGCAGCGGTGTAGGAGTCGCCCACCTGCGGAATCGGCACGGGCACAACTGGCCCGGTGCTCAAGAGAGCGACTGCGATTGGAATGTCCAGGTCGTTGATGACTCCATCGCTATTCAGGTCAGCAAATCCGAAGTCAGAGGTAAGAATGATGGAGCCATTCCCGAATGGGTTGATGATTCCATGCGCTGTGTAGTGTTGAAATTCTCCGCCCAACTTGAGAGAGTGCTTGCCAACCACAAGCGTAAAACCGTCGCGCAACTGGTTGCGAGTTAAAAATGTCTCCTGGGGTAGATTGAAGTTTGCGCCGTCCGCCAGATCCGGAAAGATCAACTCGCTTGTCAGCTTTAGCACGGGGTCGGTAAGCGGTGCAGCGCCGGGATAGGGCGGAATATCGTTGAAGAAGTTGTCGTAGTGGTAAGACAGTTCATTCGTCTTGCTCGGACTAAACACCTTCGTCCATCCCGTCTCAACCGAGTTGAACCGATTCAGCGAGTTCTGCCGTTCAGCCGCGGTGCTCAAAGGCGTCTCCGAAGATGCACTGGCCTGCGCCGTATCCGTCGAGCGGTTGAAGCTATAGCGGCCGTTGATGCTATTGGACGCATTCAACTGGTAGTCCACGCGGTTCGAAAGCAGAAAATCGCGCAAAGGAGCGACCGCTGCCGTATCCTCGATTGTGTCGGTCGCGAAGTCTCGCGTGCCCGTCTGAATGGAAGAATTCTGGTCGCGGAACTCGGCTGACGAGAACCACCACGCTTTATTTCTCCACAGCGGACCTCCAACGGAGCCGCCGTACTGTTCCCGATCGAAAGGCGGCTTCGGCTGGCCTGCGCCAAAGGTCGCAGGAAGAGCCTGCAGGTTGCGGTTCCGCTCGAACATGAATGCCGAACCATGGAATGTATTGGCTCCAGAACGGGTAATAATGTTGATGATGCTGTTGCCTGAGCGGCCTACTTCCGCCGTGAAGCGCGCCGTGGCAATTTGAAACTCGCCGATGGAATCCTCGGGGAGATTCGAAAGCGTTCCGCCAACGACTTCGTCGTTATTGTCTCCGCCATCGATAGTGATATTTCCGCCTCGGCCAAAGCCACCCGCGGAACTGACTTCCAGCGTGTTGGTTTTTGTGGGATCGAAGGTTGGGGCAGGACGATTGCCGGGAATGAGATAGGCTAGCTCGAGGAAATTGCGGCCATTCAACGGAATGCTCTCAATGGTATTTGCCGTGATTTGACCTTGAATCATCGATTGCGCCACGTCCACGGACTGGTTGTCCGCCATAACGCTGATCGTGGCCACCTGCGCGGCTGGCTGCAGCGTGGTGTCCAGGGTCACTGTGCGCCCAGCTTCCAGCAGAATCTTTTCGTATTTGGCCGTCGCAAAACCCTTCAACCCGATCTCTGCAAGATACTCGCCGGGTAACAGATCCGGAATCGAATAGGTGCCGCTTGAATTGGTGACGCTGGCGTGCGTGGTTTCCTGCGTTGCGCTCGTGAGCGACACAGTTGCACCTTGAATGAGAGCGCCTTGCGCATCCTTCACAATGCCGGACAGGGTTGCTGTGGGTGTCTGTGCCTGCATCACCGCGGCGATGCAGCCTATTAGCAGATAAAGGACGCGCGCAGGTTTGCGCATGGATGGAACCTCCAGGAAGGACCGTGGGAAAAGGTCGAAATGCCGTACGGAGCGATTCTCGTGGCTGGGCAAGGGGAAGCTCGGCCGACTCAAATGTTACAGTCTGATCAGTCTCGCGTCCTCAATCGTTCGTTGGAGTTTTTCGTCCACCTATATGGGGCTATGCTTCCTGTCTCCATCGTGTTCTATTGGTGATAGAGTGCACGCTATGTCTTCCCCATCTTCTGATCAGAGAAGGCAGTTTGGCCTTGCCGCGGCGATTGCCATCGTCGTGGGTGAGTCCATTGCGCTCGGAATCTTCCTCACGCCCGCCACCATGGCCAAGTCTCTTGGCTCGCCGCTGTTGCTCGCCCTCGTTTGGATGGGAATGACGTTGATGGCGATGTGCGGCGCGCTGTGCTACTCCGAACTTGCGATTCGTTTTCCTGAATCTGGCGGAGAGTATGTCTACCTCCGCGCTGGTTACGGAGACCGAATCGCGTTTCTTTACGGCTGGATGAGTTCCATGGTCATGTACCCTGGAGTGGCCGCCGCATTGGCAGTGGGCGCGTCAGCCTATGTCGCGCGGGTTCTTCCGCTCGATGAACGAGCGATAGTGTTTGTTCCGGCAGCGATCCTTTGCACCTTCGGCGTGATTAACTTTGTGGGAACCAGGTTGAGCGGGTCGCTGATGACAATCATCAACATCTTCAAGTTGGTGATCTTGTTTGCGCTGGTGGCCTGGGCTGTTGTTTCCGGCCATGCGCATCTTCACAATCTGATGCCTTTGATGGAACGGCGGCCTGGCTCTGACGCTCTGATGCCCGCTGTCGCCGGCGCGATTGTCAGCGCTTTCTTCAGCTTCGGCGGTTGGTGGGAGGCAAGCAAAATCGCGGGCGAAGTCCGCGATCCCAGGCGCACGCTGCCGCTTGCGTTTCTTGGCGGCGTGGCCCTGGTTACACTCATCTATCTGCTCATCAGCGCGGCCTTTCTTGCCGTCCTGCCGATTGAACAACTCACTTCAAACACGGCATTTGTAGCGCAATTTGGCGAAGCGCTCTTTGGAGCGGCAGGCTCAAAGATACTGTCACTCTGCGTGCTGGTGTGCGTCTTTGGCGGCCTGGCCGCGTTGACCATGGCCTCTCCGCGGGTGACCCGCGCCATGGCGCAAACCGGCGCCTTCTTCCCGGCGTTTGCAAGACTGCATCCTCGCTTCGGTACGCCCGCTAACGCAATTCTGCTGCAGACGTGCTTGTCCCTCGGAGTGCTCTTTCTTGGGGCCTTTGATCGCGTTTTGGCGTATATCATCTTTTCCGCAGTGCTGTTTCTGGCGCTTGCCGCGTCCACTTTGTTTCGCATGTCTTTCCCGGTTCGGGGCTGGTGGTTCCCCTGGGCGCCGGTCATCTTCATTGCCTTCTGCACAATCGTTGGCCTGCTGATTCTGATGCACAACCCTGTGCCGGCCCTGATCGGAGTTGGCATTGTTCTCTGTGGGTTGCCCATCCATCAATTGCTGACTGCGCGCCAGGTCGCGGCGCCAATCCCAAATGAAGGGAACTGATTCCATACATGGCACACATTCGTCTTCCCGAGGGGCTGCAAGGAATCCGGGCAGCCATGGCCTTTCGCCCTGAGACCGCCAAGCCGCTCAATGAGTTGGCTGAAGTCCTTCTTCACGCGCCAAACTCGCTCACACCGGGTGAGCGCGAGTTGATTGCCACGTATGTCTCCTCGCAGAACGATTGTTACTTCTGCCAAACCGTGCACGGCGCCATTGCTGCGGCTCACCTGGGCGGCAATGAGGCG
>PLKU01000134.1:4114-7711 GCA_003140705.1 Acidobacteriaceae bacterium | reverse complement strand
AAAGCCACCCTTGCCCTTCATCTTGTTTGCCTCGATGAAAAGAATGTCGCCGCCCGCCGGTGTCCACGCCAACCCGACGGCCACGCCCGGCCGCTTCACGCGCTCCGCGACTTCCGTTTCCACGCGCACCTGGATGCCGCCCAGAAACTCCTTCAACACCTCGCGCACCACCAGCAGCTTCTCGGTCTTGCCTTCAACAACGCGCCGCGCCTGCTTGCGGCNNGCACGCCCGCTTCCCGCGTGTAGTGGCGAACAAGATAGCGCAGGGAGTCTTCAGGGAACTCGATCTGCTCCGCCGTGATGCCGTTTTCCTTGATCTGGCGCGGAATCAGGTAGTTGAAAGCGATGTGCACTTTCTCCTCTTCGCTGTACCCCTGCAGGAAGATCAGCTCCATCCTGTCCAGCAGCGGCGGCGGCACCGTATCCAGCATGTTCGCCGTGCAGATGAACAGCACCTTCGACAGATCAAACGGCACGTCCAGATAGTTGTCGCGGAACGTGTTGTTCTGCTCCGGGTCCAGGGTCTCCAAAAGCGCAGAGGCTGGATCGCCGCGGAAATCCCTCCCCAGCTTGTCGATCTCGTCCAGCATGATCACCGGGTCATTCACTTCAGCCCGGCGAATGCTCTGGATGATCTGCCCAGGCAAGGCGCCAATATAAGTCCGGCGATGACCGCGAATTTCGGCCTCGTCGTGCATGCCGCCCAGGGAGATGCGCTGGAACTTCCTGCCCAGGGAACGCGCGATCGACCGGCCCAGGCTCGTCTTGCCCACCCCTGGAGCACCCACAAAGCACAGGATCGGCCCCTTCATGTCCGGCTTCAGTTCCAGGACGCTGAGGTAATCCAGAATCCTGTCCTTCACTTTCTTCAGCTCATAGTGATCCTCATCCAGGATCCCCTTGGCAAGGTTGATATCGATCTTTGCTCCGGAGCTCTTGGCCCACGGCAGCAGCGCCAGCCACTCAATGTAGTTGCGCGTCAATGAGTAATCGGCGGCCATCGGAGACATCCGCGACAGACGCGTCAGCTCCTTTAGAGCCTCCTTCTTCACGTCTTCCGGCATGCCGGCGGCTTCAATCTTCTGGCGCAGCTCATCGGTCTCGCGCTGACTCTCATCCTGCTCGCCCAACTCCTTCTGGATGGCTTTCATCTGCTCGCGCAGATAATNNCCCGCTGCGACTGCTGCACCTGGTCCTGAACTTCGGACTGGATCTTCGTGCGCAGTTGTTGCACCTCGATTTCCTTGGCCAGGTGCTTGTTCACCTGCTCCAGGCGGTCCACGATCCCAGGCGTTTCAAGCAGCTGCTGCTTGTCGTCGGTAGTCAAAAATGGCAGCGAGGAGGCAACGAAATCCACCAACCGGCTCGGCTCTTCAATATTGGCGGCAATCGTTCTCAGCTCGTCCGAGAGCGTCTGCGACTCGGAAACGATTTGCTGGAACTGGTCGATCACGTTGCGCACCAGCGCCTCGACCTCGGAAGTCGACGCCGGAGCAGATTCCTCAAGAGTCTCGACCTCGGCAACCATGAAGGGCTCTGTGTGGGAATAGCGCACCAGCCGCACCCGCTCCACACCCTCTGTAAACACAAACCTGCTCTGGTTGGGCATGCGCACTACTTTGTGCACCGTCGCCAGCGTCCCAACTGCATGCAAATCATCGGGTTTGGGGGAATCCAGGCGCGGATCAAGCTGGGCCGTAACGACGATTGTGCGCTCCTCACCCAGCGACTCAATCAGCTGGATGGAGCTCTCCCGGCCTACAGTCAGTGGCAGAACCGCGTGGGGGAACAGAACCGTGTCTCGGACCGGCAAAACCGGGATCCTGCGCACTCCCGGCTGGCTCTTTCCCGATTCGTTTTTGGCCGTCGATGGATTTTGGGGTAGGTTCGACATTGAGTGCCCTCGTATCAACTTTTCTTAATTAGACAACGCAGACTTTGAAAAGTTTCAGGAATCTATTCCGGCTCCGGGCGATTCCCCTCCCATTCCCGCTTTCTCCCGCGGATGCCTCTCCACGCCAATGGAGATACGAGCAGGCTTTCGGCTGGGTTCCCCGCCCTGGGAATCAAGCCAAACCCGAACCCACTGACACACTCACAACCACCTTACGGACTTGCCGCCTGTTCCCTGCTTGGATGCACAATCGCTCGAAAGGTGTATCGGCCAAAGCCGCTGGAATGTGAACAACCCGGGACCGGTTCAGCCCTGATCGGTCGCGCCTTCTTCCTGTTTGATCGCCGATTCGATCTGCTCCCACAGTTTGTCCGGCGGTTCGACGGTCGGGAACAACTGGCGGGCCGCCTCCGCAATCGTCTCCAGGTCGGCCAGCAAGGCACGGCAAAGCTCGCAATCTTGGAGATGCGGATGCTCGGTGATCTCCTCGCCAGAACCGATAAGTTCCGGCAACTGGGCCTGGAATTCTGCACAGGTCAAATTGTTGGCGTTGTTGGCGTATTTCGTCATCGCCGAGCCTCCTGCCTCGCATGATTTTGCAAGGCTTCGCGGAGCTTGAGCCGCGCCTTGTGCAACTGAGACTTGCTGTTCCCCACCGAACACTCCAGCATCAAGGCAATCTCATTGTGTTCGTACCCTTCAATATCATGCAACACGAAGATGAGCCGGTAGCCTGCCGGCAAGTCGTCGATCGCCCTCTCAAGGGCCAGCCGGTCGATGGCGCCTGCCTGTGCCAGGTNNAGGTCACGGGAGCCAAAGCTCCGTCCGGGCCGGTCGTCAGGAGCCGGTTCCATGGCTTCGTCCAATGAAATCACCTGCAGACCCTTCTTCCGCAAGCGCATCAGTACAACATTAATTGCCAGTCGGTGCAGCCATGTTGAAAAAGCCGAGTCGCCTCGGAACGTCGCGATCTTGCGGTGGAGCTGAAGAAATGCTTCCTGGGTCAGGTCTTCAGCTTCCGCAACATTGTCCACCATGCGCAAACATAGCGAGTAGATTCGCCTCTTGTGGAGCGAATAAAGTTGGGCAAACGCTTGATGGTCCCCGGCCTGGGCGCGAACCAGCGCGTCTGCCTCGACGTTATTGGGTAAAGCCGCACCCGCACTTGGTGTCGAGTCGGGTGCAGGCGACACAGGAGGAGGAACTGCAGTAGCAGCCTGGCGAGACCGATCGAGCGCAGTCGAGTCCAACGGCTGCAAAGCGGGATCAGGCATTTGGGTCTGTGACCTTGAACGGGGCATGGGCTTCCTTCTCAGAGGGGGAATTAACCTACTAACGGGTGGCTGCTGCACCCGCCATCAATCCCCGCTAGTATAGTCGATCCTGAAAAAGTCCTNNATGCGTCTCCCGATCGTACTTAGTCGATCCTGAAAAAGTCCTTTTCAGGCATATTGATATAGAGACTGGCCGGCTCGGGAACCTTTTCTGGACTGAAGCCCCCACTCTATGTTCAGCAGACAGCCCAGAAAAATGCGCAAAAAAGCTCCAAGGAGCTTCTGGAAGTTCATCGCGGCGGCAGCCAGGATGGCGTTGATCGCATTTCCGGCAGTACCCTTGAGCCGATTGCGTTCCAACCGATGTTCACTCTTCAGATGTCCGATGCTGGGTTCGACTGCGGCCCGGCGTTTCATCCATCGCCATAA
>PLKU01000134.1:0-4034 GCA_003140705.1 Acidobacteriaceae bacterium | reverse complement strand
CGCTTATCCACATGCACCGTAACCGCGCCGTCATAGCCGTGGCCGCGATAGCCCATGTCCACGTGCACTTCGCTTACTTTGTCACCGATCAAGTGATCGACTTGCTTCAACTGCCCGGCCAGCGTGTGGCCATCNNACGAACCAGCCTCCACGACTGCTTACCGCAACACTAACTTTGTTACCAAACTCATACGGCTTGCCTGCCTTGCCCTTGGCGATGCATTGCACTTCAGGCTCGTGAACCGAGTAGATCTTGTTGTTGTCATGCCTCTGCTGTGTGTAGATTTGATGGGCTGTGGCAAGTAACTTCGAAAGTGTGCTGGAGGGCGTCTCAACCTGACGTTCTATCTCACGAACCACGCGTCCCAACTGGGTTTTCAGCTTGCGCGTGCAGGCGCGTGCGCGTTTCATCTGGCGTGCATGGGCATAGCGGCTGGATTGCATCAGCAGGCGGCGGCCAACATGCGCGTAACTCTGCTTGATGCTCACACCCTCTGCCCGCGCGGCCTTGACCAGCCGTTCGCGCATGCGTTGATAAAGTCTGGCATCGGTCGGGAAACGAATCGCCTTGGTCTGCACGGTTGTATCCACGTTGATGCGCTTCAGATCAGCAGGACGAATCACGCGCATCGCCATCCCTGCTTCGATCGTGGCGCGAAGCATCTGCTCTGCTCCGGCATCGCCCAAACGCTTGCGCCAACGCGTCATGCTCGACGGATCAATCGGCATGTGATGTTGAAAATGCCGCATGCCGCTGAAGTGCTGCCAATACGGATTCTCGACCCACGCGGCAACCACGTCTTCATCGCTCAGATCGAGTTGGTACTTCAGGTAGTGCAAGGCCACCATCAGTCGCGTCGAGATACCCGGAGCGCCGTTACTTGGATGATAAGTGCTACCCAGTGTTTCCTCGAACGACGACCAGTCGATGCAAAGACCGAGGCGAGCCAGTGGATGGCTCATGTTGATCAACTGCTCCAAATCGATCTGAAACAACTCCCGCTGTGGCTGCTCAGGTTCCCGTTTGGGCCGCATTGTTTTTCCCCAGTTTCCAGGCCATTTGCTACGCCTTCAGGGAAATTCTAGAGCACCAAACACCGCTTTTCATCTGGATTTATAACGGTTTTGTTGGCTTTTCAGGATCGACTAGTATAAGGTTACAGCGTTTGAAATGGCAGCGATTCAACGTGCAACAGCTTCAACAATGTCCTGCATCCTTCTTGTAGCAAATGGTTAGATGCGGTACTTGCACGCCGCAGAGCCAGGTTTTCCGCATTCTTTGGGAGAGAGATGATCTTCAGGACAAAGCCGGCAGCGATCCTTCGCGAGATTTCGCTTGCATCCGTCCTTGTCTTAGGAATTTCAGGCGGAATCCAGGCCTGGTCCCAGGTCGATGCCCCGAACCAGGCTGCATCCGCTCCCAGCCAGCTTGCCGCGCCAGCTGCCGTAGCAACCCAGGCGCCCATGACTGCCCCTCCAGATTCCTTGAACAAATGGGTGGGCTTGCCGGTGCGCAAACTTTCTTTTGAAGGGGTTGCCGCCACCCGCCTTGATCCGCTGTCCAGCAAGCTCGCCCAGGCGGAGGGAAAACCGCTGGACCCGGAGGACCTGCGCAAGAGCCTGCGTCAGCTCTACGCCACCGGCCTGTTTGAAACCATCGAGGTCGAAGGATCTTCGTTTCAAGATGGAGTGGCTCTCGTCTTCCGCGGAACGCCGCGTACCTTCCTTGGAACTGTCACCGTCTATGGTCTCAAAGGCGCCACTCTGAATACCCAGCTTCAGCGCGCAAGCCAGCTCGAGCCCGGCGCTCGCTTCAGCCAGGCAAAGATGACCCAGGCTCTGGAGCAAATGCGCCAAACGCTGGACGATAATGGTTTCCACGAACCGGTCATCCACCAAGCCCTTACGCCGCATCCCCAAGAACAGTTGGTGGACATTGCATTTCAAGTGGATTCAGGCCCGCAAGCCCGCATCGGAACCATCGAACTTTCCGGCGACTCTGGAATGAGCGCCGACGAATTCCGTCGTCACGCTCATTTGAAAACCGGCTCGCACGTCGATCACGACACCGTCAATCGAGCCCTGTCCGGCGTCCTGAAGTACTACCGCGGCCAGGAACGCCTCGAAGCTGAAATCAAGCTCGAGTCCCAGCACTACGATCCAGCTGCCAGAAAAACAGAATTTCGCTTTTCCGCCAACCGGGGACCGCTGGTCAAAGTCCTGGTCGAGGGTGCCAGTATGAGCCCATGGCACATCAAGCACGTGATTCCCATCTATGAGGAAGGCACCGTGGACGACGATCTGTTGAATGAAGGCAATCGCCGCCTGCGCGACTACTACCAGCGCCAGGGGTTCTTCGATGTCAAGGTGGATCACGTGTTGCAATCAACCAGCGCAGAGAAGCTTGCGATCCTCTACAAAGTGCGATTGGGATCTCGTCGACGCCTCGATAAAGTATCTGTCGTCGGAAACCACTACTTCGATTCCGCCACCCTCAAAGAGCTTCTAAGCGCCCACGCCGCTGATGCGATCGACCGCCATGGCGCCTACAGCCAGGCCCTGGTTGCCGCCGACGTCAACGCTTTGCAGGCCGTCTATCAGAACAACGGTTTCTCCAAAGTCAAGGTCACCCCCGAAACCAGCACCCCGGAAACCGCCACCGCAGATCCTGGCGCGCCTTCGCCTGATGCAGTTGCTTCTGCAGGTAGGGACAAGACCGCCCCGCTCACCCTCGTCTATCGCATTGAAGAGGGCCAGCAACAGCGCGTAGGAACGGTTGACATTGAAGGCACCGAGGAGGTGAATACAAAACGGCTTTCCCAGCTCCTCAACACAACAGCCGGACAACTCATTTCTCCGCAAAATCTGGCCATGGATCGCGACGCACTGCTCACCGACTACATGAGTCGAGGCTTTCGCAAGGTTTCGGTTGACGTATCTGAGAAGGCTGAAACTGCCGATCCCAACAAACTTGATGTCGTCTTCCACATCACCGAAGGACAACAGGTATTTGTGCGCAATGTCTTGCTCACCGGGCTGCACTACACACGCCCGGATACCGTCGCACGCGCCATCAAGCTGCACCCCGGCGACCCGCTCAACGAAGACGCTCTCCTTGAAACGCAGCGCAATCTTTACGATTTCGCCCTCTTCAACGAGGTCGACACCGCGGTTGAGAATCCAACCGGCGACGAAACCAAGAAGACAGTCCTGCTGCAGGGTGTGGAGGCCAAGCGATGGGCATTGACGTATGGTTTCGGATTTGAGGCGCAGACCGGAACTCCGCTCTACAACTGTGGGGGAATCATCGCCAGCGGCGCCATCTGCAACCCCAACGGCAAAACCGGTGTGAGCCCGCGCGTGCTCGCCGACATCACCCGCAACAAAGTCGCGCAGAACACCCTCGCCATGGGCGCGGCGCTCAGCATGATGGGCGTCGGCTTCCAGTCGCTGGAGTCTGTGCTGACCGCGCAATTTGCCCGCAAGGGCGAGGCCGTCGTCAAGGAGAACGTCGACATCGCGCGCGCCGGATACGACTACGCCACCGCCAACTTCAAGCCCTTCGCCCACGCGCTGCCCATGACCGAGAACAAGTATGCGGTCATCAGCGGCAACACCGCCCTCGCCATGGGTGGCGCCGCCGCGGGCGTCAAGTTCTACTGCGCCTATCCCATGAGCCCCTCCACCGGCGTGCTGCACTGGATGGCCGACCACGGCCGCAAAGCCAAGATTATGGTCCGCCAGGTAGAAGACGAGATTGGGGTCATCAATATGGCGATTGGCGCGGCGCATGCCGGCGTTCGCGCCATGTGCGCCACCTCTGGCGGCGGATTTGCCCTCATGTCCGAAGCCCTCGGCCTCTCTGCCATGGCCGAAATCCCTATCGTCGTCATCGACTGCCAGCGTGCGGGCCCCTCCACCGGCGTTCCCACCAAAACCGAACAGGGCGACCTCTGGCAGATGCTCGGCGCGGCCTTTGGCGACTACCCCCGCGTCATCGCCGCTCCCCTCGACATCGGCGACTGCTTCACCCT
>PLKU01000487.1 GCA_003140705.1 Acidobacteriaceae bacterium | reverse complement strand
CACAGAGACACGGAGAAAACCAAAGAAATGATTTGAGGGCACAGAGGAGAAACCAGAGAACACAGAGAAAAACTTATGCGCCACATCGCCTCGTTGTCCTTGCTGGTTGCCCTGGCCGCCAGCAGCCTTACCGCCCAGTCCATCCAGTACGTCGAGAGCCGCAAGATCTGGCTGCTGACTACCCGCGACAGCACCTATGCCATGGGGGTCGACCCCGAGGGCACGCTGCAGCATCTTTATTGGGGAGCGCCGCTGTGGCGCGCCGACGATGTGCCGGCGGCCGCGGTGCGCCGCGAGCTTTCGTCGTTCGATCCGCCGGCGATGTTGCAGCGCGAGGAGTTCCCCGCCTGGGGCGGCACGCGCTACTACGAGCCCGCACTGAAGGTCACACGCGCCGATGGCAATCGCGACGTGGTGCTGCGATACGTGTCGCACCAGATGCGCGAGAGCAGCCTCGACATCACGCTCAAGGATATCCGCGACGACATCCAGGTGGTCTTGCACTATCGCGTCTACCCGGACCACGGCATTCTGGAACGCAGCGCCACCATCCGGAACGAGACGGCCCAGCCGCTCATGGTGGAGAGCGCGCAATCGGCCACCTGGAACCTGCCGGCCGGCGAAGGCTATCAGCTCACTTATTTGACCGGCCGGTGGGCCGCCGAAACGCAGGTCAACCACGAGGCGATCCACCAGGGCATGAAGGTGCTCGAAAGCCGCAAGGGCCACACCAGCCACAACATCAACCCCTGGTTTGCGATCGACGCGGGCGATGCCGGCGAGGAACACGGCAGCGTGTGGTTCGGGGCCCTGGCTTGGAGCGGCAACTGGCGCATCACCGTGGAGCAGACGCCCTATCAGCAGGTGCGCGTCACCGGCGGTCTGAACACGTTCGACTTCGCATATCCGCTGAAGCCCGGGGAGGCGCTCGACACCCCGGCCTTTTATGCCGGCTATTCGGCCCAGGGATTCGGCGCGGCGTCGCGGCTGCTGCATCGCTTCGAACGCGAGGAAATTGCGCCTGGTGGCCTATCATCGCGCGTGCGTCCGGTGCTGTACAACTCCTGGGAAGCAACGACTTTCAACGTCAACGAGGCTGGCCAGAAAGTGTTGGCCACTACCGCGGCGAAGCTGGGCGTGGAGCTGTTCGTGATGGACGACGGCTGGTTTGGTCAACGTAAGGACGATCACGCCGGCCTGGGCGATTGGTATGTGAACCCGGAGAAGTTTCCCCACAGCCTGAAGCCGTTGATTGACAAGGTTCATGCGCTGGGGATGGACTTCGGCCTGTGGGTCGAGCCGGAAATGGTTAATCCCGACTCGGACCTCTATCGCAAACATCCTGATTGGGTACTAAGTTTTCCTGGCCGTCCACGCTCGGAGCAGCGCAATCAGCTGGTACTAAACCTGGCCCGTCCCGATGTGCGCGACTACGTTCTTGGCTTTCTCGACAAGCTGCTCAGTGAGAACGACATCGCATTTCTCAAATGGGACTATAACCGAAACTGGACCGAGCCTGGCTGGGACCAGTTGCCTGCCTCGGAGCAAAAGCGGGTGTATGTCGAGTTTACGCGCAACCTCTATGCGATCCTGGCCGAGTTGCGCCACAGGCACCCCAAGGTGGAGTTCGAATCCTGCTCGGGCGGCGGCGGCCGGGTGGACCTGGGGATTCTGCGCTACGTCGACGAGGTTTGGCCCTCCGACAACACTGACCCCTTTGACAGGCTCACCCAACAGGATGGATTTACCTACGCCTACACGCCGCAAATCATGATGGCCTGGGTCACAGACTCGCCCCACTGGCTCAACAAGCGCTCGACTTCGCTGTCTTATCGGATGCTGAGCTCAATGCAGGGCTCACTGGGTATCGGTGCCAACATTGCGAACTGGTCACCAGAGGAGTTCGCGCTGGCCAAGCGGCTCATCTCCGAGTACCGACAAGTACAAACCACCATCGTGCAGGGCGACCTTTACCGGCTGATCTCACCGCGCAATGGCAGTGAGTTTTCCGTCACCCAGACGGTTAATCCAGAAAAGACCCAGTCGGTAGTCTTCGCCTTCATCCACTCCACGCAGCAGGGCCGCTTGTTCCCGCGCCTTAAGCTTAAGGGTCTGGACCCGGTAGCTGAGTATGCGCTGAGCCCCATCGTGGGCAAGCCGCGTACTGGCACTCCGCCCGTGGCCAGCGGCGCCTGGTGGATGAATCACGGCCTCGATCTGGACGACGGATTCCGTGGAGATTTTCAGGGTGCGGCCTTCCGCCTGGATAAGCAATAGTCGCTGATGGTTCATGCCGATGCCGCGATGCTGGGCAGATTGAATCGCGGTTTACGCATTGTCGCCGTTGAATTTCCCAATGTCCCCAAGTATGCAATGAATACGGTAACATTCTCATTTTCGCTCAAGTCTGGCTTTTGCAACCCAGGCTACGGAATGATCGGCGTATCGAGAGACATCAGGTCCTAGTGGCAAAGAGATGGATGAATCTTCCTCACGGCGAGGCCGTGGAGTGCCCGGCATGTCTTTCGCCAGTTCGAGTGAGAGGTTCTCGGCCGAACGAATTAGCTGACCCCGAATGGGGATGTACCTGAGCCGTTTCAGCTGGAGCCGTTTGCAATCGATCACTTCAGACGGTAGATCAGCTGGCGCGAAACCAGATGCTTTGCGGGCAGACTAACCAGCCGTAGGCAATTGAATGAATCGCGTAGAGGAAGCCGATGACGGCTGTGACTGCATCGGCTCTGGAGTGTCGAAATTCACTGCAAACTTCAATTCGACTTCACCTGCTCGCCTTTTCGGGCCCTCGGCGATCACCCAAAAGCGGCCATAGGTTATCACTTCAAAACCGGCCATAGAGAGACGGCCTAAGACATTAGCTCCGACGGGGGAAATTAGCCTCTGTTGGCATGAAAGGCAGCATAGCTGGTATGACCTACACCGATCTATTCTACAAGCCTGGCGACTCCAAAATTTGGAGTCGGACACTAGATGGCGATGTAGTGACTTAGAGCCTTTGCGTGCTCCCGAAAAGCCGCAAGCTCGCGGTGATGGCGGACGACGAATTTGAGCCGAAAGCCGCGAAGGAAGTAGCGGAGTCGGTAGTAGAGAAAATGCTAGATAAAGTCTCCGAAGTAGCCTAGAACATCATCCCAACGCTCCCTTGACTCTTCCTCATGCTGTGCCATGATGAGCTTAGTATGTTGTTGCCTATATACGTTATTGATTCTAAGCATCTTGACTTCTGGCGGAGAGAGGGGGATTCGAACCCCCGATAGAGCTTTTGACCCTATAACGGTTTAGCAAACCGCCGCCTTCAGCCGCTCGGCCATCTCTCCGTGTCGCTAACAGATTATACCGGAAGCCGCGCTTCGGTTGCGCCGCGCCGAGTCAGCCGCTCGCCGCAGGGTGGTTTTTAACTGGTCATTATTCTCTTTCCGCGGGCGGCCAGGATTGTTAGATTCGCTTCTAATGCCAAATCTCCCCAACGCTGTGCGGCAGAAGATGCGTTTTCTCCCGCTGGTGGCCGCAACCTACTTCATGGTTTCGGGCGGTCCCTATGGCATCGAGGACATTCTCGGCGGCGCCGGATTCCTCATGGCCATCGTCATCCTCATCACTCTGCCCTTTCTCTGGTCGCTGCCAACCGCGCTCATGATCGGCGAACTGGCCAGCGCCATTCCCGCCGAGGGAGGCTTTTATGTCTGGGTGCGCCGCGCGCTTGGCCCCTTTTGGGGCTATCAAGAGAGCTGGCTCTCGCTTTCGGCCAGCGTCTTCGACATGGCCATCTATCCCTCTGTCTTTGTGCTTTACCTGGGCAAGTTCTCCCCCGAACTCACAGCGGGCTGGAATGGCTTCGCCTGGAAGCTGGCAGTGGTTGTACTGTGCTGTGCATGGAATATGCGCGGCGCGCCAGAGGTTGGTGAAGACTCAATCGGACTCTTCGCACTGCTCCTCACGCCATTCATCATCTTCGCGATTCTCGGCATCGGTCGCGGAATCATGCTGCACCCTCACATTCAATGGGGCGTTCCCGTTTCCGGGCAGGGCTTGGGAGTTGGTTTCTCAACGGCGATTCTTGTGGCCATGTGGAACTACATGGGCTGGGACAATGCCTCCACCGTGGCTCAGGAAGTCGAGAATCCGCAGCGCAATTATCCCCGCGCCATGATTCTCTCCACCATGCTGGTGGCTGTAACCTACATCCTCCCCCTGTTGGCCATGGCCCTTGCCGGTCTGACGACTGAAAGCTTCTCAACCGGAGACTGGGCAGACGCGGCCAGGTCCATCGGCGGCAATGGACTCTTAGGCGCTGCATTGGGCTTGGCCGTGATTGCCGGCGGCATGATCTCCGGCATCGGCATGTTCAACGCGCTCATGATGAGCTACACGCGCCTGCCCATGGCCATGGCTGAAGATGGCATGCTCCCAGCCGTATTTTCCCGGCGCAACAAGCGCGGTGTTCCCTGGGTAAGTGTGTTGCTGTGTGGGCTGGCCTGGGCGCTCGCGCTCAAACTGCCATTTGAGCGCCTCATCTCCATCGACCTGATCCTCTATGGATCGAGCCTGCTCCTGGAATTCGTTGCCCTCGTGGTGCTGCGAATTCGGGAACCAGGCCTCGCCCGCCCTTTCAAAGCAGGCAGCTTTCCAATTGCCGCCCTGATGGGACTGGGTCCGGCTGCGTTGATCGGCTATGCGCTCTTTGCCTCGCGTCGCGAGACAGTCTTCGGCACCACCTCGGCGCTGCTCTTTTCCGCCGCTGTAGGCCTGCTGGGCCCGGTCCTCTACTGGCTTACTGCCGCTCCGCTTGCACGGCGAAAGTCGGCCCTCTCATCGACGGATTAAGAGACCCCCCCAACACCCGAGCATCCTGCCCCAGCCCAAAAGAAGGCAGCCAACTCTGCTCCAGCTTCTGTCCCGCTCACCCGCCCGGCTTCGCCTTGACCTTCGCCTTTTTCGCCTTGGCATCTTGGAACTGCTTCACGGCAATCAAAACCCTGTCCCGCGCGTAGGCCGCGTCGTGCCAAGCTTTGATCTCTACGCGCTTGCCTTCCAGATCTTTATAGATCGAAAAGAAATGGGTAATCTCCTTCAGCATGTGCGGATAGATATCGGTGTAGTTCCAAACATTCGTATACCGCGGATTGTTCTTTCCCACCGCCAGCACCTTCTCGTCCAGTACGCCTTGGTCCATCATCTCCAGCAGGCCGATGGGCCTCACCTCCTGCACGCATCCTGGAAAACTCGAGCTCGGCACCAGCACCAGCACGTCCAGCGGATCGCCGTCGTCGCTTAGCGTCGATGGAATAAATCCATAGTCCCCTGGGTAGTGCACCGGGGAGTGCAGGTTGCGGTCCAGCTTGAAGACGTGCAGGTCTTTGTCGTACTCAAACTTGTTGGTGTTGTCTTTAGGGATTTCGACTACCGCGCGAAAAACCTCTGGTGCACGATCGCCGATCGGCAGCTCAAGATAATTAACCATCAGTCTTTACTTCTCCTTCGGGGCTGGGGAGGTGAGTTCGGCGCATACAGTCGCACCGGAACCCTTGGGGACGCAGAACAACCACCGGAGCTACTATAATCAAGGATGATGAAGGCACATGTCTATGTCACGCCCAAGACATCGGTTCTGGACCCACAGGGCCAAACGATTCACAACGCCCTGCGCAAGATAGGATTTGCCGATGTCACCTCCGTGCGCCAGGGCAAGTATTTCGCGGTTTCGCTCGCCGAGGGGCTCAGTGCCGACGCAGCCCGAACCCAGGTCGAGCGCATCGCCAAAGATGTCCTCACCAACCCCGTAATCGAAGAGTTCACATACCGCATAGAGGAATAGCGCCCGGTCAGTTTGGATGGTACGAACCCGCAGCGCCAGCTTTCACAAGCCATGGAGACGCTGTGTGGGAGTGTATCCCCCAAGCGGTCGCGACGAGTGAGTTGGCCTTCCATGATTCAGTAATTGAGAACGCCTAGCCCCCAAAAACGCCCTGGCACACCGAAAAATCAGGGTTATTTTGCATCTAACAAGCTGCCACGCCGACTTCCCGTTACCAATTCGCTCTTCACCCGTCGGGCTACACTAAAAACCGCAGGGTCAAAACATCGGCCAGACTATAGAGGTGGGACCATGACGCAAGTCTGTATCAGTCGTATTGCAACCGCCACGCCTCCAAACGATGTACACGCCACGTTTATCGAGTATGCTGCTGGAACGCTGCGCGATAGCCGTTCTGGCACGTTGCTACGCCACCTCGCCAAGCGCTCCGGAATTGACCATCGGTATTCCTACATTCAGGTTGAAGCAGAATCAGCCAGAGGCCTGTATGATGGCAATCTTTTATTCAGCGCGGGAAATTTTCCGGCGACAGCAAAGCGGATGGCATTATTTGAACTGCAAGCCCCTCGCCTTTTGCAGTGCGCTCTAAATCGACTGGACCTCGACAGCGAAGAACGCCGCAGCATTGGCCATGTGATTGTTACCAGCTGTACGGGATTGTTTGCTCCCGGTCTGGACTTTGCCGCAATCGAATATTTGCAACTTGACTCCGGTACTGACCGCACGATGGTCGGTTTTATGGGCTGCTATGCCGCCATCAATGGCCTGAAGCTTGCGCGCCACATTGTGCGTTCAAATCCTGATACAAGTGTCCTGATGATCAATCTCGAACTCTGTTCAATACATCTTCAGGAGACACAGGACATGGAGAAGATTATGTCGTTCCTGCTTTTTGGCGATGGTTGTTCCGCAAGCCTGATCCGTGCCGGCAACAGTGGACTTGCGCTCGACGGCTTCCAGGCCATCATGGTTCCTCAGACGCGTGATCTGATCCGGTGGCGCATTGGCGACGCTGGATTTGATATGGAACTTTCGAGCCGGGTGCCCAGCGAGTTGCGCAAAACGCTCCACGAGCGCGCCAGAGATGTTGATCCTGATAGCAATATCGAATTATGGGCTGTGCACCCGGGCGGCCGTTCAATTTTAGATGCGGTTGGCGACGGGCTCGAGTTGGCTCCGGAAAAACTTGCAGCTTCTCGGGAAATCTTGCGATCCTTCGGCAACATGAGTTCCGCAACCGTAATGTTCGTCCTGGAAAAGTTGATGGATGCAGCCCAGCCGGGGCAGAGGGGATGTGCCATGTCGTTTGGACCAGGACTCACTGCGGAGACGATGAACTTCCATGCCCTTTGAGACTGAATCCAGCGATGTGGGGAAAACACGCGGCCTGAACTGGCTACCCGACTTTTCTGCCCGGGCCCGGCTTTCTGAATTGATGGATGAGCCGTGCCCCTATCAGGAGTGTCGCGCCTGCCTTCGCGATCTTGCGAAAGTCAATTTACTGACGCATGCCTATCACCCCACACTGCAGTGGCTTTCCCAGTTTGCTGGCAATCAATATGAGCAACGACCGCTGCACATCGTTGATGTCGGCTGTGGCGGAGGTGATTTGCTGCGTCACATCGAGTATTGGGCTCAGAACAAACGCATCATCACTCGGCTCACCGGCGTTGACCTGAATCCACACGCTATTCGCGCCGCACGTGAGTTCACTCCGGCAGGCAGTCGAATTCAATGGATTGCCGGCGATGCGTATTCATTTGACACTGATGCCGAGCCGATTGATCTTGTCGTCAGCTCGCTCTTTACCCACCATCTTGAAGACGTTGAGATCCTGGGTTTTCTTGAATGGATGGAGCGCGTGGCGCGGCTCGGGTGGTTTATCAATGACCTTTACCGAACACGAGTCTCGTATTTCGGTTTCAAGACGCTGGCGATGGTTGCACGCTGGCATCGCTTTGTTCGGCACGACGGGCCTGTATCCATTCGCCGCGCTTTTCTCCCGAACGATTGGCGGCACTATGCTGAGGGTGCCGGCATCTCGCCACGCTCGATTCGCATCGATATTCGTTGGCCGGCACGCATTTGCGTGGCTCGGATCAAATAGCCATGATTTCTTCGCGTAGCTACGACGGACTGATCGTCGGGGGCGGCCTGGCCGGTTCCACCGTTGCCATTGCTCTCGCTCAAGCAGGCCGCCATGCCGCTCTCATTGAGAAAAGCAAAGAAGCTCAGCATAAGCTGTGTGGTGATTTCCTGAGCCCGGAGTGTCTTCCATTTCTGCGCCGCATGGGTATTCACCCCGAGGCCATGGGAGCGGAAACCATCCAAGCACTACGTATAGTGGCCCGCGATGTAATAGCAGAGGTTCCATTGCCGGCCCCCGCCATTTTCCCTGACCAGGCGAAGACTGGATGAAGCACTGCTTCAACGCGCGAAGCTGGCGGGTGTCAACATTCTTCGCGGATATGCGGTGGAAGAGTTGTCACCGCAAGCTGGCTGCGAAGCCTCGGGTCGATGGAGAGCTCGGATCAGAGACACAACTCAAGTCTCAACAGTTGTCGAGGGGAGCGAGGCCTTTCTCGCTACGGGCAGGCATGATCTGCGGGGTTGGCAACGCTCAGCAGAAGGCTCACAGAACAAATTGGTTGCGCTGAAGATGTATTTCACCCTTTTGCCCGACCAGCATGCAAAGTTGGCCGGGCATGGGGAGCTCATTCTCTATCCAGGCGGTTACGCTGGATTGCAGCCTGTTGAGGACGGCCCCGTAAATCTCTGTGCGCTCATCACCCGTCAGAAGCTGCATTCTTTCACCTCTCACTGGGATAGCCTGCTCAATCATATGCAGCACCATTCTCCTCATTTTGCTCAGCGCTTAAGTGGGGCTATACCAATGCTTGAACGTCCGCTCGCGCTTTCTTCAATCCCATATGGCTATCTAGCCTCGGTGTCGCTCCACGAACCCTCACCATGGAAATTGGGCGATCAGACCGCTGTGATTCCATCCTTTTGCGGTGAAGGGATGGCAATTGCACTTCATACTGCACACCGAGCAGCCGAGCTCTACCTCGATGGTTCCTCCCCGATTGTCTTTCAATGAAATCCGCCGTCAATTTGAACGGCGACTCCAATTCGCCACCTTGCTTTCGCGTCTAATCATTGCGGTGCCGTCACTCGCCCAGGCAGTCAGACTATGGCCTTCGGTGTTGACAGACATATTTACGGCGACAGGCATTTCAAGAAATGGGGTTGAGGCTGTGCGTTGCTGAATTGTTCTCTTGCGGTTGCATTTCTGGGTTCTGCACGGGCGTTGTCATGTATGGAGCATGTAATGCAGCGACTTTCTACGATCGTGCTGATTGCAATCTTTACATTCATGGGCATGGCGCCACTCAAGGCACAGACCTCTCCGTTCCTGGGCGATTGGCAGGAGCCGACGGGATCCATTATCCGCATCGAGGCATGTTCTAGTGGCTTCTGCATCCGGATACTTTCAATTAGTCCAAAAGCGGCCGCCGCTTCTGATATCTACAATCCAGACGCGACTCTTCGCAGTAGATCGCTCTGTAATCTTGAAATTGGTAGCCACTTTAGTCTTAGCGACGCCACTCACGCGTCCGGCGGAACTCTATACGACCCAAAGTCGGGAAATACCTATCGCGGCACAATGGTTGTGGAAGGTGACACCTTGAGGTTACGCGGCTATGTTATGTTGCCATTTTTCGGCAAGACAGAGATTTGGCGGCGTGTCCATGGAAGTTTTCAATCTTGTCACTAAAGAGTATCGAGCGTCATCACATTGCTGCAGATCTCATCAGAATGATGCCCATCTCCACTTCAAGACTTTTACCATCGTGCTGATGCGGAAGCCGTGGGCCGTGAGTTCGGCCATTTAGCAGCAAACTCACATTGCAAAAGCGAAATATCGATTGTCAGTCTTACATCTTTGGCGGTTTAGGGGTAGGTTGATCGACGACCTCATTGCTTGAAGCACAAGGAATCCTCACTGGGATGGTGGTCGGGGCGGCAGCAGGTCATGCATGCTTTTAGGCGCGGTCGGCAGGATGCGCAAAAAGAATTTGAGACGTACTTCTCAATCCTTGACCCTAACATACCTATTTTACCAATAGGTATTTTAGTGTTATCATCCTACCATGGCTAAGAATCCCGAACATCGCGACCTTTTCCCAGGGGCGCTGGAAATCATGATCCTCCAGTCGCTGCGCCTGCGACCGATGCATGGCTACGCTCTGGTCAAACACATCAAGCAGGTTTCCGACAATTTGCTCCAAGTTGAAGAGGGTTCACTCTACCCGGCTCTGCAGCGGATGCTGCGTGAGGGTTGGCTCGAATCGGAGATCGGCGTGTCCGCGAAGGGAGGTCCCACCCGGGTCTATCGACTGACCGATACAGGCGTCCGGCATCTGGAACAGGAAGTCGTCAGCTTCGACAGGATGTTCACCGGAATTACGCGCGTGCTCGCGGTCGCGAAGGCGTAGGAGGTCAGCCATGCAGATTCTCAACCGGCTCTTCAACCGCCATCGCCGATACGACGATCTCTCTGTCTCTATCCAGGAGCATCTTGACGAGCGAGTCGAAGAACTGATGGAAGAAGGCATGCTGCGCAAGGAGGCCGAGCAAACGGCGCGGCGAGAGTTCGGTAACATCGCGCTCATCCAGGAGCGCAGCCGCGAAGAGTGGCAGTGGCCCGCACTTGAGTCCATTATTGATGACCTGAAATTCGCCTTCCGCCGGTTGAGAAAGTCTCCGGGATTCGCGGCAACCGTTCTTCTGACTCTGGCAATCGGCATCGGCGCGAATACTGCAGGCTTCAGCGTACTGAACAGCGTGCTTCTGCGGCCGCTACCCTATCCGGAGCCGCAACAGCTGATTTCGCTGCACCTCAACGCGCCGGGCGCGCCCGGGCTCGCTGAGTTTCGCAGTGAGCTGCGCCTGTCGGCCTCGATGTATCTCACTTTCGCCGCGCATAACCGTACCTTTCAATCCGTAGGCGTTTGGGGACCGGGCACGGCAAGCATCACTGGCATCGCTCAGCCGGAGCAGGTAGACACCGCTTTGATTTCCGAGGGCGTTCTTGAGACGCTCAATGTTCCTGCCTTCACCGGCCAATGGCTCACGGCGGCCGATCAAGACGCCCATGGCCTGGGCCGGGTGATGTTGAGCTATGGCTACTGGCAGCGTCGATTCGGCGGCGACCCTGGCGTCGTAGGGCGCACCATCAGCGTCAATTCCCAGTCCCGCGTGATCGCCGGGGTGATGCCGCGCGGATTCAAGATCGTGAATTACGACTTCGATCTCCTGGTTCCGATGGCGCTCGATCCGGTAAAAGAGCAGCTGGCTGGCTTTGCTTATCGCGGCATCGCACGGCTCCGGCCGGGGGTTGCCGTTCCAGAGGCGAATGCCGACGTGGCGAGCCTGCTCAACGTATGGATGGACTCGTGGTCGAACGGTCCGGGCGGCGATCCGCACTGGTATCTGAGATGGAAGATCACGCCGGCGCTCCTGCCGCTGAAAGAGACCGTGGTGGGCAGTATCCAAACGGTGCTTTGGGTGGTCATGGGAACTCTCGGCGTTGTGATGCTGATCGCCTGCACCAATGTGGCCAACCTGCTGCTGGTTCGCGCCGATGCGCGCCAGCAGGAGCTTGCGGTCCGTTCGGCGCTCGGCGCGGGACGATGGCGGATCGCTCGTGAACTTTTGCTGGAAAGCGTGACGATGGGCCTGCTGGGCGGAGCAGCAGGCGTGGCAGTGGCCTACGCCGGGCTGCGTTTGTTGACGGGAATCGGGCCGGGGGAACTCCCGCGTCTGAACGAGATATCGCTCGACGGCCGGTCCGTCGCCTTCACACTCATTCTCTCTGTGCTTTCTGGCCTCTTCTTGGGCGCCATCCCGATACTGCGCTATGTCCCATCGCGACAGCGGCTGACCTTACTTGGAACGATGCGGACGGCGAGCGTAAGCCGCGAACGGCGGCGCGGCCGCAACTTGCTGGTGGTGGCTCAGGTAAGCATGGCGCTGGTGCTGCTCGTCAGCGCCGTGCTGATGATCCGCACCTTTCTGGCTATGCGCAACGTCGATCCCGGCTTCTCCGATCCGGCATCGCTCCAGGTCATGCGCATCTCCATTCCGGGAACCCTGGTGCGCGATCCGCAGACGGTCACGCGGATGCAGAACAGCATCCTCGACAAGCTGGCCGCCATTCCAGGCGTGTCTTCCGCAGGCTTTGCAGCTTCGGTTCCCATGAGCGGAGCCGAACCGGCCTGGAACCAGATCTACATCGAAGGCAAAAACTACGCAGGCGACAATGCTCCCATGCGCCTCTACAACTACGTCTCGCCGGGATACTTTCATACCGCCGGTACACGGATCGTGGCCGGACGCGAATTCACCTGGGCGGAGATCTACAATCTGAGGCCGATCGGAATCGTATCTGAGAGCTTCGCCCGTGAGCTTTGGGGATCGCCCCGGGCGGCCATCGGCAAGCACTTCCGAGAGTGGGAATCCATGCCCTGGCATGAAGTGGTCGGGGTCGTGCAGGATGTACGCGAAAATGGCGTGGACCAGGTGTCGCATGCAACCGTCTACTGGCCGTCGATGATGAACGATATTTTCGGTCCGGGAACCTTCGATGCAAGGCGCACTGTCTACTTCGCGCTGCACACGCCCCGCGCCGGAACGCAATCTCTCCTCAGTGACATGCAGCGAGCCGTCTGGTCGGTGAATTCTGATCTGCCGGTCGACGCGGTGAGCACCATGCAGGATATCTACAGCGATTCCATGGCGCGCACTTCGTTTACCCTGGTCATGCTCGCCATCGCAGGTTCCATGGCGCTCGCCCTCGGCATCATCGGCATCTACGGTGTTATCTCCTACACCGTTTCGCAGCGTACCCGCGAGATCGGAATTCGCCTGGCGCTGGGGGCGCAGAAGAGCGAGCTGAAGTGGATGTTCGTCCGTGCGGCGCTGCTGCTTACCGCGGCTGGCATCGCCATCGGCGTGGGCACCGCAGCCGTGATGATGCAGTTGATGAAGTCTCTGCTCTTCGGCATCAGCCCGCTCGATCCGTTTACCTACACCACGGTGCCGGTGATCCTGGCCATCTCCGCGGCGCTCGCGAGCTATCTGCCTGCCCGCCGTGCGGCTGCGGTAGATCCCGTTGAAGCGTTGAGAGCCGAGTAGTGCCACGCGGCCTCGGCCGAGCAAACCACCCTTCATTAGCATCTGAACTGGGTGCCCATCCTTCCGCAGTTTTATTGTCAAGTTCCATCGCGAAAGGGTGGGAGAGCCTACGGCTGGATCCAGTATCGACAATCGTCCAAGTCGCCAGGATTCTCGGTTAATGCCAAATCGCCGATGCAGTCCCCGCATCACCCTCGTCAAGCGGATCTCGAACGGCCTCCGCGAACCCCGCAATCCCATCTTTCCGCCCAATCCTCCCCTCCCAAAACCTCAAAGCCCGCCCCACCGCAGGCGGTTTGCAGAGTATTACCCTCCTTTGGCGCACAATCTCTTCAGAGTCTCCTTCACAACCTGCGCAACTCAAACCGAATTGGCCGGGAAGCGAGCTGCTAGCTAGACGCTAGCAGCTCGTAGCTAAAACGCGACCGACGATTGCTCCACCTGCAACGATCGAGACACCTGCGAAGAATGCCCTGAAGAAGAAGACGACGAAGACTGAAGCGCCTCCGGCCAAGGCTTCCCCGGCCCACCCTCCACCTTCGTGTCACTGCCTTTTGCCGCCGTGTCGCTTAGAATCGTTGCATGTGCGGCATTGTCGGCTACGTTGGTCCAAAGCAAGTAGTTCCCGTCATCATCGAGGGGCTTCGGCGCCTCGAATACCGCGGCTACGACTCGGCGGGTATTGCCGTCGGCAGTCCGTCCAGCGACACGCTTCAGGTGAGCCGCGCTCCCGGTAAGCTCGTCAACCTTGAAGAGGTCCTGCGCGAGCACCCGCTGCACGGCACCTTCGGCATCGGCCACACCCGCTGGGCCACGCACGGCCGTCCCACTGAAGAAAACGCCCACCCCCATCGCGACTGCTCTGGCCGCATCGTCGTTGTCCACAACGGCATCGTTGAAAATTATCTTGACCTGAAGCGCGAACTCATCACCCAGGGGCACAAGTTCGTCACAGAGACAGACACCGAAATCATCGCTCACCTCATTGAGCAGGAGCAGCTCAATGCAGAAGCAACCGGCCATCCAATTTCTCTTGAGGTTGCCGTTCGCCACGCGGTCAAGCGGCTCACCGGCGCCTTTGCGCTCGGTGTTTTATCCGCCGCTGAACCGGACAAGATCGTGGTGGCCCGCTTTGGGCCTCCGGTCGTCATCGGCGTCGGCAAGGGAGAATGTTTCGTTGCCTCCGATGTTCCCGGGATTCTTCACCACACGCGCGACATTTATTTCCTCGCCGACGGTGACATGGCCATTCTCACGTTGGCGGGCGTTGTGCTCACCAACTTCGACGGAGACCCCATCCAGCGCAACATTACCCGCATCCTCTGGGATCCGATCCAGGCGGAAAAGGGTGGCTACAAGCACTTCATGCTCAAGGAAATCTGGGAGCAGCCCCGCGCCATTACTGACACCACGCTCGGCCGTGTCTCCCTCGACTCCGGCAAGGTCTTCCTGGGCGAGATGAAGATCTCCGACGAAGAACTGGCCCACGCCGAAAGCATCACCATCGCCGCATGCGGCACCAGTTGGCACTCCGCGCTCACCGGCAAGTACATGATTGAGCGCCTCGCGCGCCTGCCCGTTGATGTGGACTACGCCAGCGAATACCGCTATCGCGATCCCATTGCCGGCCCGGGCACCCTTGGCCTGCTGATCACGCAGTCCGGTGAGACCGCAGACACTCTTGCAGCGCAGCGCGAGATGATCGCACTCGGCTCAAAGACCGTAGCCATCTGCAACGTCGTGGACGCCATGGTAGCCCGCGAGGCGCACGGCGCAATTTACACCCATGCCGGCCCTGAGATCGGTGTCGCCTCCACAAAGGCCTTCACTGCGCAGCTCACCGCTCTTTTTCTGCTGGCACTAAAGCTCGGCCAACTCCGCGGCAAGCTCGATGCAGCCCAGTCCGTCGCGCTCATTGAGGAACTCAGCCGCCTCCCCGCAAAGATTGAAGAAGTGCTGCGCCAGCGCACCGCCCAGTGCGAAGAGCTGGCAAGGGATTTCTCCACCGCTCGCGATTTTCTCTATCTGGGTCGCGGCATCCATTTTCCCATCGCGCTCGAAGGCGCACTCAAGCTGAAGGAAATCTCCTATATTCACGCCGAGGGCTACCCCGCCGGCGAAATGAAGCACGGCCCGAATGCCTTGATCGACGAAACGTTGCCGGTCGTCGTGCTGGTTACGCGCGACGAATCTGACCCCGCGTCAAAACTCCGCTACGAGAAGACGCTTTCGAATATTCAGGAAGTGACCGCCCGCTCCGGTCGCGTCATCGCCATTGCCACTGAGGGCGATACCACCATCGGCAGTCTTGTCGAGCACGTGATCCACATTCCGCCAGCCATCGAGCTGCTCAGCCCACTCATTGAAATTGTTCCGCTGCAACTGCTGGCGTACTATATCGCCGTCCGCCGCGGCTGCGACGTCGATCAGCCCAGGAATTTGGCCAAGTCAGTGACGGTGGAGTAGGCGCTTAGGCGCGCCCCGCGAACTCCCGCGTCTCCGTATACACCTTCACCTTTTCGCCCTCTTGGACGAAGAGCGGAACCTTGATCTCAATACCAGTCTCCAGCTTTGCCAGCTTCGTCACATTGCCTGAAGTGTCGCCGCGCGCGCCAGGTTCCGTATAGGTAACTTCCAGTTCCACTTTTTCCGGCAACTGCAATCCGATCGGGTTCCCGTTGAACTTATGCAATTGGATCAGCGCCCCCTCCACCAGAAAGGACAGCGCGTCTCCGATCATCTGCCCGGAAAGAGTATGGGTGTCGTAGCTCTGCTGGTCCAGAAAGTGCGAGCCTTCTGAGTCGCTATATAAGTAAGATGCTTCAACAAGTTCCAGGTCCGGTTCTTTGAACTTTTCGCCAGCCTTGAATGTCTTGTCGAAGACCGCACGCGTAAGAAGGTTGCGCATCTTCAGGCGAACCAGGGTTTGCCCGCCGCGGGCAGTCGGCGTGGAAACTTCTGCGTCAAGGCAGTAGTACGGAGTGTTCTCAAACTCAAATACCATCTTGCGCTTCACGGTAATTGCTTCAATCAATGCGGCCATGGATTCCTCAAAAGCGGATTTGGAGACCGAAACCCTCGAACATTTCTCTTCTCGCTACTCACTAATTATAGGGTGGGGATGCGCGGCCGATGGCCGGCCGCCGTCAGGCTTCGAAGGCGTTGTGCGCACTGGGCTTGCCACTTCTGCCCTCCACTGGCGATACTCCCTACAGTCCCTGTTGCGGGCTTAATCCTTTTTCTCAGCGAGAGTTCCCTTGGCACGTGAACTTTACACCGCACGCCTTGAACAGAAAGAATGCATCTCCGAATCGACGCAGTGCTACCACTTCAGGTTCGTTCTTGAAGATCTTGAGAGCTTTCCATTTACGTCCGGCCAGTTCGTCTCTGCGGTCGCCGAGGACTCGAATGGCAAGCAGCAAACTCGCGCCTACTCGATCGCTTCGGCAGCCAGCGGAAATCGATTCGAGCTGTGCGTGAACCGTGTGGAGGGCGGCTTCTTTTCAAATCACCTCGCCGACCTGCCAGACCTGCCCATCGGCGGTACCATCCGGATCCACGGGCCTCATGGCCATTTCATTCTGAATTCGCCAATCACCGACTCAATCCTGGTGGCAACCGGTACTGGTGTAGCGCCCATGCGCGGATACACGCAGTCGCTCTTTCCTGAGGATGGCACCGACCGCAGCGAGGGCAGGGATATCTGGCTCGTTTACGGCACCCGCCACGAGACCGACCTTTACTATCACGAGGAGTTTGAAGCGCTCGCCCAGCGGAAACCAAACTTCCATTACCTCGCAACTCTGAGCCGGGCAAAGGAGAGTTGGAACGGTTTGCGCGGCTACGTGCAGGACCACGTGGCCAGGATCGTTGAAGAACGCGCAGCCCGCCTGGGACTTCCGCTACCGCAGCCGGGGGTTGATCCCGCGATACCAGCAAAGGAGCTCAAGTTTGACATCTATGCGTACATCTGCGGACTCAACAACATGGTCTCTGGCGTGCGCGATCGCTTGGCTGGCTTCGGCTGGCATCGCAAGCAGATTGTCTTCGAGCGCTACGACTAAGCAGACAGCCGAGTTCGACCCTTTGAAGAAGGGCGCTACAGATTAAACAATTCACGCAACCTCTTGGTCTGCGCGCGGCTAACGGGGATCTCTGTTTGTCGCTTGTCGTTCATGCGCAGCTGGTAGCTGGACTTGAACCACGGCACCACCTCGCGAATGTGGTTAATGTTTACCACAAAGCCGCGGTGGGCCCGCCAAAACACACTTGGGTCCAATAGTTCCAGCAACTCCTCGAGCGTGCGGCATTTGGAATGCCCCTCAAAGGTCTGCGTCACCACCCGAATCACACCCTCATCAATGGCCGCGTAGCAAATCTCAGCTTGGTCCACCAGCAGCAGTCGGCTCTGTGCCTGCACGATAAGCTTCGCGGGTTGGGGGGTGCGAGAAGCGCCATTCGGTCCTTTCAGCAGCCGCAGAAGCGCGTCAAGCTGAGATTCGACTTGAGGATCGATGTGGGCTTCGGCAAGCTGGCCTATTCCAGATGCGTTCGAGCCGCCCGCGGCCATGCGCCTGCGCACTCGATCCACCGCCTGCTCTACCCGTGTGCGGTCAAAGGGCTTTAGCAGATAATCGACCGCGTTCACGTCAAAGGCACGCACCGCGTACTGATCGTAGGCCGTGGCAAACACGATCTGTGGAAGCGGTTCGGCCTCTTTACCCCCGATCATGTTGGACTTGGCGCGCTCCATCAGCCGTTGAATCACGGCAAAACCGTCCAGCCCCGGCATTTGCACATCAAGAAACACAAGGTCGGGATGATGCTCCTCAATCAGGTCAACAGCCTCGATGCCATTCGTCCCCTGCGCCACCACATCGACGCCACCCACTGAGTCAAGCAGGTACTTGAGCTCATCACGGGCAAGTTGTTCGTCATCGATAATGAGCGCGGAGATAGACATTCAGATCGGAAGTTCGATTGTAGGAAGGGAAACCGGCTCGGTCAATTCCCGCCGCCAAGCGTCAACAAAATCAACACCGACAGAGACCTGCCGCACTGCTTGGATCCCGCCATGAAACTGACGCACTGGCTTAATCGCCAAGCACTCGCAGGCGTGCCGGCATATGGTCACTGGCCAGCTCATGGCCGCACCTGGTACAGAACTGGTCAGTCGTGCGAACAGTGCGGAAGCAATTACCACAATTGGCGCTGAGTCGGTAATCGCACTGCGGACAGAAGTGAAAATCGCTCTGCACATGCGTGGAACAAGCTGGACAACGCGAAACTTCCGGCTGACGAAGCAGGAAGTAAAGAACCGCGCCAATGCCGCCCGGCATGACAAAGCAGATCATCATCCAGAATCGTGAGCTCATTGCCCGGCGCGGAGCGTCCTTGCTGACGTAGCCCACCATCAGAAAGTAAAGGGCAATCAGCAATCCGCATGAGACGTTCATGTAAATGCGCAGGCCTAGCGGCGGGAGATGATGCCCCTGGGTCGGCAAAATGAACCAGAAATAGTATTCGACCAGCAGGAATACAGTGGCCGCGGCAACAATGGACCACACCGGAATCAGGCGTGTGTCTTCGTTCGCGGAAATGGATTGCGGATCGCGCATAAGCCAATCCCTCCCTCGGAGGGTCTTAATAGGAGATTAAGCTTAGCTCAATTCCCTATTTGTATGGACGGCAAAGGAAATCCTTAAGTTGCGCGGAGCTTAAAATCCTTGGTAATCACGAGGAGTGCCCACTCAGGGCTTGCGGCGGAGCCAGCCTGCAAGCAGCACTGAGGCAAGCAGCGCGGCGCTAAAGAAGAAGGTCCAAACGCTCAATTGGCTCACCAGGCTGGTCAGGTGTTCTTCTTCAATCAAGGTGTCCGCGATCCACCATACCAGTGGACCCAACACCAGAAGAACTACCAGAACAGCCGCCAAAGCCAATGATCGGGCCCGTTTGCGCCCGGCCTTCTGATCCTGCATCACGCCAAGCGAGGCGTTCACAACTCGGCAGGTTTGATAAGCCACTGCAGAGTCGCGGTTGGCTTGCTTTCCGGAAAGGGCAGAGAGTAGATCGCGGTCAGCGGTCGATCCAGTGCTTCCATCGCCGGCCGCGCCCTCGGCCAGCTTGTTGCTCTTCACACAGCCTCCCGGATGCGCAGAGGAGTGCGTTCCAGTTTCGGCTTGATTGCGGCCATTCCCCGGTAAAGTCTTGATTTTACAGTGGAAAGCGGCGCACGTGTGACTTTGGCGATCTCTTCGAGTGACAACTCTTCGTGGAACCGCAGCACCAGCACTTCGCGATGGAGCGTGTCCATTTGCAACAAGGCTGCCGCAATCTGTTCCCGGTCTTCGAGATTTGCAAAGCGGTCGAAGGGTGTGGGCTCATCGCCGGCGATTTCAAAGCTCATCGGCCTGTCTTCGTCGCTCCCGCCTTCAAAAAGCTCATCCAGGCTGCACATGGTGCGTTTGCGCCGCTGGTCAATCACCAGGTTGCGGGCGATGGTAAACAGCCAGGTGTCAAACCGCGCTTGCCCGTTGAACTGCCCTCCCCGCACCAGCACACGCATCCACACCTCTTGAAACAGGTCTTCAGCCATCTCCCGGTTGCTCGTTAAATAGAGGAGATAGCGCATCAGCCGGTGCTGATAGCGAACGATGAGTTCGTCCAGCAAGCCAGCATCCTGGCGCTTCAGCCCTGCGGATACCGCGAGGCTTTCCTCCCTGACCTGTTCCTCGGCTGCAGTGGCGGGAGTCCTTGCGAAAAGGGGGCGGATCGACGCAGCGATACTCATATTGTCCAATTAGACGCTACAAGCGCTCCCCAAGTCGCTTGGAAAACGAATTCAATTGGAATATTTTTCGCAATATGGCAATTCTGAGTCGCAAGCCATCGCCGAACTGCACACGTCAAATCTCCCCGGAGCCACTCTTCGCCACGCGCAAGGCCGCCTCGACGGCCTTTGCAGCCCTGGTTTCGCGAGCCTCAACGGTTTGGTAGTAGTAAATCCCCATGAGATGATTGCGCCGCTGCACCGGTGTCATCGCTTCCCATCCCATCCGCGCCTGCGGTTGGCGCAGAAGAGCCGCATGCAGAATGGGAGGCACTTCGGTCTCGCCCTCCAGAGCAAGCAGCAGGCGCTCAGCAATCCTCTCCGCGCGAACTTCTCTCGTGGCAGCGCTCTTCGGCTCGTTCACCCATCTACCAATATCTCTTCTCATCGACGGGCTCAGCTCGTCGAACCACTTGCGCAATCGGCGATCGCCTTTCAGCGCCGTGACCAGCTCTGGCGGGACCAGGGCCACCCGCTCTTCCAAATCCGGCTCCAGCTCAATGCGAACAGAAGATCCAACCCTCGCCTTCGCCGCTGACTGCATCTTCTTGTTCACCAGCAAAAAATGCCCCTGGTGATCCGCAAAGGCGAACAGCGATGAGCGGAAGGCAAACCCTTCGCGGGTCTCCTTCATGGGCAAGATTCTTCCCCGCACCCGCAAACCCTTGCGCACTGGCCACGCTTTGCCAATGTCGAAGGGAATCCGCGCGATCACCCAGCCCAGGCCGCCCTGAAGCGGCTGCAGCACAGCGGTGAAGGACTTGATTCTGGATGGGCTCATGGGCTTCGGGGCAGCCCCAGTATGCCCGTGGCTCGGCAATTCATCAAGAAGATTTGACGCAATCACAACCAATCTCTGGCTTACATACCAGCCGCGAGTGCTTTTTCTTTCGACAGGAAAACCATGCCCAGGCAACCCAGACAGCGCGGCCCCGCAGGCGTTTTGGACGAGTGCCTTCTCCACCTAAATGATGAAGACAGCCCTTCCATCCTCGCGTAGCGTGGTCATACTCGGCGACAAATGTGATCCAAATCACACTAACTTGCGAGGCCGAACCTGGAGGTCCTTCATGAAAAATGCAATCAGGCTGTCGATCTTCCTCATAGCTGCCGGAATCACATTGACCGGTGGCAAAGCCATTGCACAGGGGTGCGTTGCAGCCCACAGTAACCAGCGCGCTTTTGACGAGTTCCTCGACACCGATACTGGTGGTCCTGTGTCTCCGTCCAAGCTCCATAACCTCACGGTCGACATCGGCTACCGCGTCTTCAATTCCAGCAAATACTTCGTTGGCAGCACCGAAATACCCAAATCGTCCGCAATTGAAAACCACCAGAACATCTTCGATGTCGGCATCGAATACCGCCTCAGCCCCCGCTGGAGCCTGATTGCAGACATCCCGGTCTTCAACGGGACGCGCGATCAGAAATATCCACCCACAGGTATCTTTCAGGTGAGCGGCCTCGGCGACATCACCGTCGGCGCCCAGGCTTGGCTTTTCCGTCCGCCAACTGAAAATGGCGGCAACATCGCAATCAGCTCCCAGTTGAAGATTCCCACCGGCATCGACAACGCCACCGGTTCGGCACTGTACCAGGGCAAGATCATCAAGGCCACTGCCGATCCCTCGCTCCAGCCTGGCGATGGGGGATGGGGATTCAACGTTGGCTCTCAGGCCTACAAGTCGCTTTGGCCCCATGCGTCGGCATACGGCCAGGGAACCTACCTCTTCAACCCAGAAGATACAAACGGTGTGCCGAGTTTTCGCTCCCAACCGGGGCAGAGCGTAGATTCCATCCCTGACCAGTACATCTACCGCCTGGGCGTCTCGCAGGGTATTCCCCAACTCAAGATCAGGGGGCTGGCGTTTAGTTTCGGTGTTCGCGGTGAGGGCGTGCCTGCGCATGACTTGCTAGGTGCCAGCGACGGGTTCCGCCGCCCCGGCTTCATCTTGTCCGTGGATCCCGGCCTCATGTTCGACTACAAGCGAACCACCTTCTCGGTCAATGGACCTTGGGCAATCTATCGCGATCGTCCGCCCAGTGTCCCCGAGCTGCAGAACAACATCTACAACGGCGATGCTTTCTTCGCCGACTACACTGTCGTTGCGAATATCTCCCACCATTTCTAAAAACAGGTCGTAGGTCCGCCTGCCGATTCAATATCTCCAATCTTCTGAATCGGCAGGCCCCGATCCAGTACCCGACTGTCAAATTCCCTAAAAGACAGCCACTCCGGGAACTGCCCATTCTCATGGATGGATCCGGCCGCCCAGCCGTGGATCTTCTACACTATCCCTTATGGAAGTTCTTTACGGCGTGCATCCCGTCGAGGAGGCGCTCAAGGCCGGCAAGCGGCACTTTGACCATGTTCAGGTGGCGCGCGAAAGGCAGGACGATCGCCTGGATCGGCTGGTGGATCTGTGCCGCCAGGCTGGCATTCGTGTTCGCCAGGAGTCGCGCGAGCAGCTGACGCTTTTGGCCAAGACCGCCGCCCACCAGGGTGTGGTTGCCTTGGTTCGCCCGCAGGAGTCACTGTCTCTTGAGGATCTCTTCACGCCGGATCCGGCCGCGGCCGATCCCGGCGCAGCCCGTCTGCTTCTCGCTCTCGATGGTGTTGAAGACCCGCAGAATCTCGGCGCCTTGTTGCGAGTGGCGGATGGAGCGGGTGTGGACGGCGTGATCCTCACTGAGCGGCGGTCTGCGCCCCTCAGCGCGGTCGCCGTCAAGGCCAGTGCCGGCGCCGCGGAGCACCTGCGCATCGCCCGCGTGGTCAACCTGGTGCGAGCGCTTGAAGAGCTCAAACGCCAAAATCTTTGGATTATTGGACTCGATGAGCGGGGAACCGCCGACTACGATCAGTTCGATCTCACCTGCAACTGCGTCGTCGTCCTGGGGCGCGAAGGTGCAGGCATGCACGATCTGGTTCGCCGCACCTGCGATCACCTGCTGCGCATTCCCATGGTTGGAGGGGTTAGTTCACTCAACGTATCGGCAGCTGGAGCTGTGGTGCTCTATGAGGCCTTTCGCCAACGCCGCAACGTCGCTCGCTCCGCTGCCGAAGCTGGCCCCGGCGCTCGCCCTACGCTTGTCGCAGCCTCCAAATCGAAGAAACAGAAAGGCCTGGGCTCATGAAGTTCTCAACGGCCGCAACCTTGTTTGCGGCTGCCATTTGTATCGCCGTCACTTCCGGCTCGGCGCAAATTATCGACTCTTCTCCGTCGGCCCAGGAACCCGCAGCCCAGCCAGCCCGGCAGGATCAGCAACCTAAGGGCGAGGTCATCTTTTCCCGTACCACTGACGAGAACGGCCAGGTCTCAACGCACTCCAGTCTTCCCGCGGCCCAGCCCGGAGCCCAGCCCTCCGCAAAACCCTCCGCTCAGGACGCCGAGCGTAAGGCGGTGACCTTCACTGGCTTTGACATGGATGTGCGGTTGCGTGGCGCGGAACAGCACATGGCCGTCCGCGCCCTCATTACGGTGCGCAACGACGGCAAGACGCCGCTGGCGCACATCCCTTTGCAGCTATCTTCCTCGCTCAACTGGGAGCGCATTCGCGTCAGAGGCAAAGACGTAGTGTTTCCCGTCGCCACCATCAACTCAGACGTCGACCACACCGGCCAATTGCATGAGGCGGCAGTTCCGCTTGCCGAGTCACTCGGCGGACCGCTTGCTCCAAGTGCCAGTCTTCAACTCGACGTGATGTACTCCGGCACGATTGCTCAGTCCGCGCAGAGGCTCCTCGTCATCGGAACCCCTGCGGACGTTGCATTGCACTCGGACTGGGACGAAATCGGTGTCCCTTTCACCGGCCTCCGCGGATGCGGCAATGTGGTCTGGTATCCCGTTTCAAGCGTGCCTGTGCTTCTGGGTGACGGAGCGCGACTCTTCGACGAGATCGGCGAGCACAAACTGAGGCTGGCGGGCGGACACTTTCGTCTGCGCCTCACGGTAGAGTTCCCCCACGGGCGCGCTCCAACCGTTGCACTCATCAATGGTCATCCTGCCGCAATCACAGTCACTGAAGCCAGCAGTCCAGACCAGGTTCAGGACGCCGCCGGCGTAGCCACCGCGAACTTGGATGGCTCAGTGCTTGGATTTGAAGCGCCCAGCCTCTTTGTCGCCATCCGTACCCAGAGCATCGCCACAAACACCACGGTCTGGGCACTCCCTGAAGACGAAGCCGCCGTGCAACCCTGGACCACGGCTGCCACCACGGTCACCCCGTTCCTGCAGGTCTGGCTGGGCAGGCAGCCCCGCTCCGAGCTTACGATCCTTGACCTGCCAGATCCGCAGGATGCGCCGTTTGAGTCCGGCGCGCTGCTCGCAACGGCTATTCACCAGGCCAATCCCGACCAGTTGGATGGCATTCTGGCACACGCGCTTACCCATGCGTGGATGCTATCGCCGCGCGCCTGGTTGAGTGAGGGTGTTGCCCACTTCATGGGTACGCTGTGGGTCGAAAAGCAAAGCGGCCGCGACCAGGCCCTAGGTACGCTTGAGGCCTCGCGCTCTGCGCTCGCTCTCGCTGAGCCTCCGAGCCCCGGCGAAAGCGCAGGCCAGCCGCTCGCTGCAGCCATCTCTCCCGTGTATTACCGCACCAAGGCCACCTACGCATTTTGGATGCTCCGCGACGTTGCCGGCGACCCCACCCTTTCCGCCGCACTTCGCGCTTACGATCCGGCGGCCGACATCTCAACCCAGGATGCGAGTCTCGGATTCGGAAGAGGTGCCGGCCCCAGTCCGTTCGAGACGCTGCTGGAACAGGCGGGCGCCCGACGCGATCTCTCATGGTTTTTTGCCGATTGGGTCGATGCGGACAAGGGTCTGCCTGATTTGAGCATTCAGGGCATCTTCCCCAGCGCTGCATCGGCGGGTAACTGGCTCGTGGCCGTCAATGTCGCGAATGCTGGCTACGCCGCTGCTGAAGTTCCCGTCACCGTGCGCTCCGATTCGAACTCAGTCACCGAGCGGGTTCTGGTTCCGGCGCATGGCAACGCAGTGCAGCGCGTCCTCATCCAGGGCAAGCCGATTGAGGTCCAGGTCAACGACGGCACCATTCCTGAAACTCAGGCCAGCGTTCATCTCACCAAGCTGGATGCGGAGTCGGGAAATTCTTCCTCATCCGGTCCGCCACAGACTGAGAAAAACTCTCCTTGACAGCTTAGGAAAGATGGGCTAGTCTCCTAATCATCTTAGGGGGGCACCCGTGACCGACCAGGCTCAGCTTTTACCCGGCACACTTGATCTGCTCATTTTGAGGACGGTTTCGCTCGGTCCATTGCATGGATACGGGATCCTGCTCCGCATCGGCCAAATCTCAGGCAATGCCCTCTTGATTGAGCAGGGAGCGCTCTATCCTGGCCTCTTTCGTCTTGTCCGTCAGGGCCTGCTGAAAGCCAGCTGGGGTACCTCTGAAAACAATCGTCGCGCCAAGTTCTACGAGCTCACCGCCGCCGGCCGTAAGCGCTTTCGCGAGGAAACAGCCAGTTGGAATCGCCTCGCCACCGCCATCGCGTGCGCCCTCGCCGAGCAACCGGAGGAAGCATGAGACTCGCCGTCTGGCTTCGTTTGCGAACCGCGGCTATCTTCAGCCGTTCGTCGCTGAATGCTGAGATGGACGAGGAGTTCTGCTCGCACATTGCTCATTGCGCAGACGATCTTGAACGCTCCGNNCCGGCATGGATCGTGCCATGGCAGAGCGCCGCGCCCGCATCGAATTAGGCAGCCGCGAGAAGTACAAGGAAGTGATTCACGAAGCGACGGGCGGAAACTTCATCTCCACCGTTTTCCAGGATCTGCGCTACAGCCTGCGCGTGCTGCTTAAATCGCCGGGGTTCACCGTTGTGGCCGTGTTAACACTGGCGCTCGCCATCGGCGCCAATGCCGTCGTATTCGCCGTATTGAATGCGCTTTTCCTCCGCCCGCTCAACGTGCCTCAGGGGCAAAGCCTTTACGCAATCCAGCGTGGCAACGACAATTACATCGTCCAGTCGTATCCCGATTATCTCGACCTGCGCAATCGCAATCGCAGCTTCGATGCCTTAGCTGCTTACAGCATCATGCAAGGCGGCCTCGACACTGGCAACGACCCATCACACGTCTGGTTCTACGGCGTCAGCGGCAATTACTTCGACGCTTTGAGTATTCGCCCTTATCTCGGCCGGGTCATTCACCCCTCCGATGAGCGTGGCTCCAACAGCGCTCCGTACATTGTGCTTTCCTATGCCTTTTGGCACAGCCAATTTCAGGATGATCGTGGCGTCATTGGGCGAGTCGTTCGCCTCAACAAGCATCCATACACCATCCTCGGCGTAACCCCGCCCAAGTTCCACGGAACCTTGTTGTTCTTTTCTCCTGACTTCTTTGTGCCGATCGTGAACCAGCAGCAGTTGGTCGGATGGGCCGACCCGAATGATCGTGGCAATCGCTGGGTCTTCGAAGTCCTGGGCCACCTGAAGGCAGGAGTCACTCCCGCACAGGCGGCTGCCGATCTCAGCTCTGTTGGTTCCTACTTGCACCAGGCTTATCCCAAAGAAGATGACCAGTCGACCTTTTCCTTGGTGCGCCCAGGCCTGCATGGCGACTTTTTTGCTCCNNCCAATCTCGGCACCCTGTTTGCTGCGCGTGCTGCCGACCGTGGGAGGGAAGTCGCTTTGCGCCTCGCACTGGGCTCCAGCCGGACCCGCATCCTGCGCCAATTGCTGACCGAAGCAGTTCTGATTTCCATTGCAGGCGGCGCTGTCGGACTTGCGGGCAGTATCTTTCTCTTGCACCGCCTCAGCAACTGGAATCCTTTCCCGCAATTTCCCATGAACATACCGGCGAGCCCGGATGCAAATGTCTATTTGGTCGCTTTGGGCCTTGCGCTAGTGAGCGGATTCCTCTTCGGAATCGTTCCGGTCCGCCAGGTGCTCCGGTCCAACCCCTATGAAATCGTCAAGGCTGGTTCAAGCGCCAGGCTTGGACGAAGGATCTCGGTCCGGGACATCTTGCTCGTTGTTCAAATTGCCATCTGCGCGATCCTGGTCACTTCTTCGCTCGTGGCCGTACGTGGACTGATGCGCTCCATGCACACTAACTTCGGCTTCGATCCGCAAAACGTCATCCTGGTCGATACCGATCTCAAAATGGCCGGCTATAGCGAGGACAAGATGCCCGCCATGCAAAGGCGAATGATTGATGCGATGCAGGCAATTCCTGGCGTAACCGCTGTGGGCTTGGTGAGCACGCCGCCCCTGCAAATGGGCTGGGACGTTTCGGATGTCTTTACCGATACAACGACGGATCTGAGGCCGGCAAACGCCGCCGCTCAAGCCATCAAATACAAGGTATCTCCCGAATACCTGCAGGCGGCACGTACCGATCTGTTGATGGGCAGAGATATCTCGTCGCATGACGACATGAATGCACCGCATGTCGCCGTTGTGAATCGTGAGTTTGCCCGCAGAATTCTTGGCTCTGAAGCAAGCGCGCTTGGCCGCCATTACAAGCTGCCGGATGGGACGCGAATCGAAGTGGTGGGCATTGTGGAAGACGGAAAATATACTGCGAACCTTGCTGAAGATCCACAGGCGGCAATGTTTCTCTCCATTCTGCAAAACCCCGTGCATGAGACGTGCCTGATAGTGCGCTCGAACCGGGATCCCGAGCAACTGGCGGGAGCTATCCGAAGTACTCTCCGAGCCCTGGACTCGGGATTGCCCGCATTCCTGCAAACGTGGGATCAACAGATGAACGGCGCACTGTTTGCTTCGCGGATGGCGACACTTTCCCTTGGCGTGCTGGGATTGCTGGGAGCGATGCTCTCAATCACTGGCATCTTCGGGATGGCTGCCTACTCGGTGAGCAAACGGCTACGCGAGCTGGGCATTCGTATGGCACTGGGTGCGCAGCGCAATGAAGTTCTGCGGGCAGCGTTGGGAAGGCCAGTGATCCTGTTGGCCTCCGGTTCGATTGCTGGACTCTTTCTTGGGCTCCTCGCCACCAGGGTACTCGCCTACATCGTGTATCAGGCCAGCCCCCGCGATCCGCTGGTGCTGGCGGGGGCCGTTGGCGCCATGTTGCTGCTGGGTCTTTTGGCTACGTGGATTCCCGCGCAACGGGCGCTGTCGGTCAATCCCATGATGCTGTTGCGAGAAGAGTAATGCGGATTGAATGAAAGGGCTTCAAAGCACTTACCAATCGGAGGAAGAATGAGACTCCTCAATTCAATGCGCACCCGAATCACCGCCATCTTTTACCGTGCCCGGATGAACGCCGAGATGGAGGAGGAACTCCGCTCGCACATTGCTCATCGAGCAGACGATCTTGAACGCTCCGGCATGGATCGTGCCATGGCGGAACGCCGCGCGCGCATCGAGTTCGGCGGTCGCGAGAAGTACAAAGAAGAAATCCGAGAAACCATTGGCGGCAACTTCATTTCTACGTTCGTGCAGGATGTACGTTACAGCTGTCGTGTACTGCTCAAGTCGCCAAGCTTCACTATCGCCGCCGCGCTGACGCTGGCATTGGCCATAGGGGCAAACGCCGTGGTCTTCGGGATCATGGATGGCCTCATTCTGCGTCCGCTCAATGTTCCACAGTACGAGAGCCTCTACGGAACCAACTACGGGGACAATCCGGCGTGGCAGTCTTATCCCAACTATCTGGATCTGCGCGATCGCAACCGCAGCTTTGAAGACCTTGCAGCTTTTAACATGGTCCTAGGAGTGGCTCTGGATACGGGCAAGGATGCAATTGTTTCAAACGGCTTTGCGACCTCTGGGAACTACTTCGACGTGCTGCGCATGCATCCTTATCTTGGCCGATTCTTTCACTCGTCCGATGAGCACGGCCCCAACAGCGCCCCGTATATTGTCCTCACCTACGCATATTGGCACACCCGTTTTCAGGACGACCGAAACATCGTGGGCCGCACCGTTCAACTCAACCACCATCCCTACACCATCATTGGTGTGGCGCCG
>PLKU01000107.1 GCA_003140705.1 Acidobacteriaceae bacterium | reverse complement strand
GTCAGCGCCTTGAGGAAACCTTCGGCGTGCAGATGCCCACCTGGCAGGATGCCCTGTCACGGGTGCTTGAGACCTTGCGGAAGGGAAGTAGTGAAGCAAGCGGCAATGATTGAACTCCGCAGACTGTCCCTGTTTAGATTGCGACGGAGCTAGCGGGCCAAGCCGATTTCCGCCGAAGTGGCTTCGAACTTGTCGCCGAATCCCTTTGAATTATCGATGACCCGGAAGAACTCCGGCCGAAATTCATACAAGCTGCAACGGCTCATCGTCGGAAGAAATAGTGCGCCTAACTTGAATCGCTCGGNNGCTCCCCGCATCTGCACGCCGTGAATCTCTTTCCAGCTCTCCGTATGCAAATAGACGGTCGCCGCCGCCCGTGGACTCTTCTTCAGATTCTGGCTGTGCGAACTGGTTGGGGATGAGAGCCAGAACAGGGAGAGCTTTTCGTCCACAAGGTAGAACAGCGGCGCCACGCATGCTTCCCCTCGCTCATTGACGGTGGCCAGTGAAACTGTGTTCTCCCGGCGCAACAAGGTGGCGAGCGCCTTGAGCTGTCCCACTCGATTGAGCGTGCTGGTCATCTTTCTCCGTGCCANNACGAGGCGGTTTTTCCTCGTCTTACTGAAGCGCTGCCACTGTCGGCTTTCTCAGTGCCGTGGGCGAAATCGTGTCTCACCCTCCCGGCAAGGAAACCCTTTGCGAGCCTTGGCGCGTGGCTCTTTCCGGAACTCCTGCTTATTCCATAGGATGCGATAAAGTCGCGCGCCTGGCTGTGATAGCGGGCACCCCAGATGGTGACACAGGGAAACTGCAACCAAATGCCCTGCCGCGCCGCTGCGCCGTTCCATGTGTTGCGCGGCTCTAAACCATGTGTTATTCTCGGTTTGTGATGATTGCATCCAGCCAATCAGCGACCCGCATTTGCGCCTCCCCGGCGCACGCGTTGTGTTGTTGTCCGCGCTAAACTTCGCAATCGTCCGCTGCCGGCCGACCGTCCGGTAGTTCCAACTCCCTGAAGACAGCCATAATCGGAGCTTTCAATTTTGACGGCATCCCTGCACCTGCATATGTTGTCCAAGCGCGCTTGTCCCACCAAGCGCTGCGAAGCGCCCTGTCGCTGTCGCTAGAAAAATCTTCCCTTCCCAGTTCAATACCTGTCAATTGCAGCAATTTCTTAAGGAGCCAGTCATGCACCGTTTCCATATCTTTGCCAGAGTTCGCTTTGCCCTCTTCCTCATCACATTGCTCGCCTTTGCGCCGCTTTCCTTCGCGCAACTGGTGGGCGGCACGATTACAGGCGACGTCGTTGACCCGAGCAACGCGGCTGTCGCCAAGGCAACCGTATTGATCCAGAATCAGGAGACCGGTGGCGGGCGCCACCTCACTACCGCCGCGGACGGCACTTTCTCCGCGCCGTCCATTCCCGTAGGCGTCTATACCGTTTCGGTCAACCACGACGGTTTTGGTCCGCTCATTCGTACCGGAATCACGCTCACTGTCGGTCAGAGCATTCACCTTCATCTTGCCCTCACGGTCGGCACCGTGGAGCAGGTGGTCACTGTCGTCGATACCCCCGTCAGCGTGGACACTTCGACGCTTCAATCGGAAGGGCTGGTCAATGAGCGCCAGGTCAAGGAGCTTCCTCTCAACGGCCGCAGCTTCGACCAGCTTCTCCAGCTCAACCCGGCATCGGTCAGTTACACGACCCAGCGTTCCGGTGGCGTAGGTACATCGAACTCATCGGTGGGCAACATGTTTTCGATCTCAGGACGCCGCCCGCAAGACAATCTCTTTCTTCTCAACGGCATTGAGTACACCGGAGGCTCGCTGATCAACGTAACGCCCGGCGGCACAAGCGGCCAGTTGTTGGGCGTTGAGGCGGTTCGCGAATTCAATGTGGTGAGCGACACCTACGGAGCAAACTACGGCAAACGCACGGGAGCGCAAGTCTCCATCATCACCGCCTCGGGCAGCAACGACATTCACGGCTCCGTGTACGAGTTCCTCCGTAACAGCGCGCTCGATGCACGCAACTACTTTGATCAGGCGCATATTGCCCCTTTCCAGCGCAACGATTTTGGAGTGGCGGCGGGGGGCCCGCTGCGAAAGGACAAGCTCTTTGCGTTCGNNTAACTACGAGGGCTATCGGCAGCGTCTTGGCTTGAGCGATGTCACGTTTGTTCCAGACGCTTCGGCCCGGGCTGCCACAGTGGCGAGTGTTCAGCCCCTGCTTGCTCTATGGCCGCTCGGTACGATTGAGCTTGGCGGGGGCATCGCGGAAGCCTTCTCGAATCCACTGCAGCGGGTTCGTGAGGACTTTGGAACGACGCGCATTGATTCCAACATCTCGCAGAACGATCTTTTCTTCGGTGTCTATACCGTCGATGACAGCGACGCAACGAGCCCTTCGGCCAATCCGTATTCCTCCATTTACGAACGGCTGCGCGAGCAGGTGCTGAGCGCGCAGGAGCAGCATGTTTTTTCGCCAAGTTTTCTGAACACCTTCCGCATCGGCTACTCGCGCGCGGACTTCTATTTCAACAGCCTTGTATCTGGGTCGGTTTCGGGCTGGGTCGTCAACGGGCCCGTGGGCGCAATTGTCATCTCCGGCAGTACCGCATCCAACGGCGCCTCGCAGATTACGTTGGCCGGCGCAAACACCGGCAGCAACAACTCCACTGCGCGCAATCTTTACACCGTGGACGACCACATCTACTGGACGCATGGAAAGCATCAGATCGAAGCGGGCGCCTGGTTCCAGCGGTTGCAGTCGAACGACTTTCTGGCCCAGAACCAGTTTGGACAGGCCTCGTTCTCTACGCTGGCCACCTTTGAGGCGGGCACCGTGTCGAAGTACACCATCGTTCCCGCACCCACGGAACTCGGCTGGCGGTCGCTCTTCAGCGCCGGCTTTNNTGAAGATGCCTGGAAGGCGACGCCACGACTTGAAGTGCGGGCCGGCTTCCGGTTTGAGTCGTCCACCGGTTGGAACGAGGCTCAGGGCCGTGCTTCGAACTACGATTTCACCAACGGCATTATCAACTCCACGCCAACCGTTGGCCAGTCCGCCTTCTCCACCAATCGCGCCACGTTCTTGCCCGAACCGCGCGTCGGATTTGCCTATGAAGTGTTTGGCGACGGCAAAACTGTCATCAAAGGCAGCTTCGGAGTACACCGCGCGCTGCTCGACACGCTCGATTATCGTCTCGATCAAACCGCGCCGTATAACACGACACTCTCCTACAGCAACACCACGGTGGCCAAGCTGGGCCAGCTATCCACAACTTCCGCGACAGGCGGCCTAGTCTCTCCCAGTAACGTGCAGCGCGATATTCAGACGCCAACCGTGCTTGCCTGGACGTTCAAAGTTGAGCAGGAAGTCGCGCCCCGGACCACGCTCACTCTCGGATATATCGGCTCACACAGCTACCATCAGATTCTCTCAGAGGATCAAAACACACCTGCGTCGGTCGTCTGCCCCGCAGCCGCGTGCCCAACGACTTTGCCGGCAGGCACCATCTATTATCCAACGACAACGTTGGCCAATCCGCAACTGGCCAACTCGACTTCGTGGGTTTCTCAGGGCATCAGCAACTACAACGGCCTCGAGGTGGACGTGCATCGCCAGTTTGCTCAGGGGCTGCAACTGCGCGGCGTCTACACATGGTCAAAGAACCTTGATGATGGTTCGGCATGGAACACCAGTGTCTCCGCCAACACTCCGGCATTCGTGTCCTTCCCTGGCAATCCCAAGGTCGACTACGGATTAGCCGCCACCAACATCAGCCAGGCTGCAGCGATCAACGGAACCTGGGAACTCCCGTTGGGAAGCGGCCATGCCGTGTTGGCCAATGCAACTCCGGTTGAAGATGCGATAGCCGGCGGATGGAGCTTCAGCGGCATCGCGACAATACAATCCGGTTTCCCTTTCTCCCCGCAGCTCGGCTACAATCCAACCGGCAACGGAGACTCCCGAAACCCGGCGCGTCCCCAGCTCAATCCATCCTTTCAAGGCACGCTCTACCCAAAGACCTCGACTGAGTGGTTCAATCCCAACGCATTCCTCGCTCCCATCTCCGGCACCTTTGGCAACGCTGGGCGTGACTCACTGAGTGGGCCGGGTCTCGCGGACCTGGATCTCTCGCTCATTAAGAACGCAACCATCCATGAAAAGCTGCGCGCGCAGTTCCGTATCGAGTATTTCAATCTTCTCAATCACTCGAATTTCACGACGCCCAATCCTGTTGTCTTCAGCACAGGACCCACTCCAGCCAAGCCAACCACCGCGCCAGCGCTCTCGCCCACGGCAGGCGTATTGACGGCAACCGCAACCACATCCCGTCAGCTCCAGTTCGCCTTGAAATTCCTGTTCTAGAGCATTTCTCCTATTG
>PLKU01000348.1 GCA_003140705.1 Acidobacteriaceae bacterium | reverse complement strand
ATTCGTCCGGTCAAATCCAGAACGGTTACGCCATCCACTTCACGGGAAGAAATACTGAGTGCCACGGGAATTCCTCCTTGTCGCTCTTGTTGCTAATTTGGTTATAGCACTTTCGCAAGTAGCAGAGTCTGGATAAACCTAACCTGCCTGCTTTGCCGGCTTCAAATCGCTACGGGAGGAATAAATCCTGTCCGTCGCCGGCGCCCGCTGCGCAAGCACTCTACGTCGCCTTGTCCTCGGCCGGCGCCAGGTGTTTTACCAGCGTCAGCTCGGTGCCAGGATGCAGTTGTCGAAAGTGTACCTCATCCATGAAGGAACGGATGAGGAAGATGCCGCGGCCGGTGCCGCGCAACAGGTTTTCCGGAGCAAGCGGGTCCGGTATAGAGTCAGGATTGAGGCCTTTTCCCTGGTCGGCAATGGTGAAGATGAGTGCTTTGCCTGTGTTCTCAAGGCTGACAGCAATCTGCTTGGTGGGATCGTACTCGTTTCCATGAAGGACTGCATTGACGGCGGCCTCGCGGACCGCCATGGTTACACGGAAGCGCTCGTCCTCTTCGAGGCCAGCCTCTTCCGCAAGTTTGTCTGCGGCAGCCTCCACATCTCCAACACTTTCCATGGTGGAGTTCAGCGAAAAGCTCATTCGTCCTGCCTTGGGTGCGCTCACGGGGATCGAATCCGCCTCTTCCGGAGCAGACTGGCGCTGAATCGCCCTCCGCGCCTCAAGAACCTTGCTGGCAGTTTCATAGCTGGCGGGGAATTGTGTCAAGAAGTGATCTTCTTCCATTGGAACTTTGCTTCAAGATGGGCAACGGTTGTGGTCCGGTGCTCGACGGCATTCTAAGAGAGGCGATGAAGCAGAACTTTCCGTTATCTAAGCGGATGCGGGCGGGAGGCACAATCCGGCTCCCAAGGAATACACTCACGTCATGCAGCCACGCACCACAGCCCGTGTCAGTTTGACCGCCTTGCTGGGCACTCCTGTGACCGATGTGCAGGGGCACTTGCGGGGGCGACTGAAGGATATTGCCGTGGCCACGGGTCCGGATGCAGGCAAGGTGGCAGGCCTGGTGCTAAAGACCCGCACGGGGCTGTTCATCGTGGCGTCAGAAGACGTGATGGAAACGCCGGCGGGCACGCTGGAATTGCGTTCGTCGGGAACGATGGTGCCGCTGAAAGAGGAGGGCAATTACCTCTACCTTCAACAGGACCTGGTTGACCGACAGATCATCGATATCCACGGCCGCAAGGTTGTCCGCGTGAACGATGTGGACCTGGAGTGGCTGGGGCGAGGCGCAGCGCATCTTTTGCGCGTCGCCGAAGTTGAAGTGGGGTTGCGCGGAGCCTTCCGCCGCGTCTTTAAAGGCCTGCTTCCGCGAGCACAGCTTGAAGCGATCTCGCGCAAGTTAAAGGCGCATGGAATTCCCTGGGAGTTTGTTGATGTTATTGAGGTGGATCCGGCGCGACGGGTCAAGCTGCGCATCGAGTACGAGCGGCTTGCCGAGATGCACCCGTCGGACCTGGCCGAGATCCTGGAGGACCTGGCGCCGGCAGAGCGCGAAGCTGTGTTCACCTCGCTCGACGAGGAGGTGGCTGCCGAAGCGCTGGAAGAGGTTGACCCCAAGCTGCAAAAAGCGCTGCTGGAAAAGCTGGGCGAGGAAAAGATCGCCGATATCGTCGAAGAGATGGACCCGGGTGCGGCGGCGGACTTGCTGGCCGAACTTTCCGAGGAGCAGTCTGACGCGATCCTTGAAGAAATGGAGCCGGAAGAACGGCAAGACGTGGAAGAACTGCTGGAGTTCGACGAGGACTCGGCAGCAGGCCGGATGACCACGGACTTCATTCAACTGGGCATGCAGGCAACAGTGGCGGAAGCCGTTCAAGCCTTGCGGGGCTTCGATGGCGACCCTGAGAGCGTTACGGAAGTTTACCTGCTGGACGAAAAGCGCGTGCTGCGTGGCGTGATCTCATTGGCAAGGTTGGTGATGGCCCTCCCGGAGACCAGATTGGCAGTATTGGCCGAACCGCGGGTGCTCTCGTGTCCTGCGGACCTGCACCAGGACGACCTTGCGGAACTCTTCGATAAGTACAATTTACACGCTCTTCCAGTGGTGAACTCCCAGGGACGCATGGTGGGCGTTGTCCAGGCAGATCACGTGATCAGCTTCCTGCGCGAAAAGCTCTAGGGAATTGAAGCTCGACCTCAAATTAGTTCCTGATTCAGCGCAAGTTGAGCAGAATTGAACATTTCTATTCCTAACTCGAGCTTATGCTGAGAGAAATTCCACGAATTCATCTGGATTTGTGAAAGAATCGTAGAATGATGCAACTTCCCAAGATCATTCAGGGCGGCATGGGCGTCGGTGTGTCTAATTGGCGCCTGGCGAATGCCGTATCCAGACTCGGCCAACTGGGCGTTGTGTCAGGCACCGCGCTCGATTCATTGTTTGTCCGCCGCCTCGTTGACGGGGACGTGGGCGGGCACATGCAGCGGGGACTGGATGCCTTTCCGTTTCCAGAAATGGCGAAGCGCATCTGGCAGGAGTACTTTGTTCCCGGCGGCAAGCCGAACGATTTGCCCTATCCGGCGATTCCGATGCACCAGCGGAAGGACACGCGAAAACTGGTTGAGCTTTGCATCGTGAGCAACTTTGTTGAGGTTTTCCTGGCCCGTGAAGGGCATAAGAATCCGGTAGGGATCAACTTTCTTGAAAAAGTCCAGATGCCGCATTTGTCCTCAATTTATGGGGCGATGCTGGCGGGAGTGGGCTATGTGCTGATGGGTGCGGGCATCCCCTTGCATATTCCGGGCGTGCTTGACCTGTTTGCGGCGCACCATGCTGCTGAATACAAGTTGTCGGTCACCGGCGCATTGCCGGGGCAGGACACGCAGATGCACTTCGATCCTTCAGACTACGCGGAAGGACCCCTTCCACTGCTGCATCGCCCCAGGTTCCTTGCGATTGTCTCTTCGAATACGCTGGCGACGACCATGCTGAGACGGGCAAGCGGACCGGTGAACGGATTTGTGATCGAAACCCCGACGGCTGGTGGACACAATGCGCCTCCTCGCGGCAAGCTCCAGCTCAACGCCGCTGGAGAGCCGGTTTACGGTGAGCGGGATCGCGTGAACCTTGAGGAGTTGCGGGCGTTGGGTGTTCCTTTCTGGCTGGCAGGCGGATATGGCAACGCTCAAAAGCTGCGTGAGGCACTCGAGCAGGGCGCTGCGGGCATCCAGGTTGGAACTGCGTTCGCGTTTAGCCAAGAGTCGGGGATGCGACCGGACTTGAAGAAGCAGCTCATGACGCAGGCAAAGGCTGGAGCAGGCGTGGTGTTTACAGATCCGCTGGCTTCGCCGACTGGGTTCCCGTTCAAGGTGGCCTTGCTGGAAGGGACTTCTTCAGAGCTGCCCATTTATCAGGAACGCAACCGTGTTTGCGATTTGGGGTACTTGCGCGAGCCATACGCAGCGCCGGAAGGCAAGATAGGTTACCGTTGCGCGGCGGAACCAGTCGACAACTACCTGGCCAAAGGCGGCAAGATCGAAGATACGGTGGGCAGAAAGTGCCTTTGCAATGCATTGCTTGCTAACATTGGCCATGCGCAGACCCGCAAGGATGCCGTTGTGGAGCCGCCCTTGGTGACCGTGGGCGACGACCTGAACACCATTGCGCAGTTTGCTGCTCCGGGTCGGGACTCCTANNGCGGTCACCGTCTTCCTGGCGCGGTCTCTCCAGGGCTAAAGCCCAGTAAATTGAAAGGCAGCGAGCGGCACGGCTAAAGCCGAGCCCTTTAAAGCAAAACTAGATTTGCCTTAGTGAGAAGTCACTAAATTCGTTTCAACCTATGCAGCAGGTGGGGGCACTGCTCCAGCTCCGCCGACCCGGAAGATGCGTGGAACGCGTGCGGAAGGCTCAGGCAGGGCTGGGAATGCCGCGTGCGGTTCGGCCTGGTACCAATACGCCGTCGTATAAAAATTGTCAGAGCGGTGGTTGGCGTGGCCGTGTTCCATGGTCACCCTGATCGACTTTTCAAAGGTAATGGGGCTCTCGGTGTGCCAGCGATAGAGGCAGTATCGGCCGCCGATCCGTTCCGGGTCCACCACATATGGAGCGCCCTGGTGCATGTTGGCAAATGCCTGGCCGCCAAAGTCCCAAGCCCCGTTGTAGTAGTCCTCGGTACCCGTGCCGTTGATGGTGGGCAACGCATCGCCGTCGATGAAAATCATGTCGTCGCCCTCGCCAAACCAGCCGTCCTGATTCTGCTCCACAGCGTGGGTGACCCCCACAAAATGCCCCTTGCCCGCGGCCTCGAGGAAGACATAGTTGCCTTCGCCGGTCAGGTTTTTTCGGTCGTTGATGCCCGGACTTCCGTTGCTGGTCCAGTCATCGGTCCAGCCATTGCAGGGAGCGGCCTGACGGTATTGAGCATGGAAGCGGCCCACGTCGCCTGGAAGGTCGGGGAAGGTGACGTAATCAATGGCGAAATAAAGATTCTCTGTTCGGAGTTTGCCTTCATTCGTGACGGTAATGCGGGCCGAGGTAGCAAATGGCATCTGGAAGTAAGCGTTGAGCGCTTTGATGGGAGCGACGGCCAGCAGCGCGGATTGGTAAACGAAATACTCGCCCAGTCCGAGGCCAAAGAAGTCGCCGATGGGGACTTCCACCGAAGGAGTAGATTCTCCGTCCCACCAGGCGCGCAGGACGAGGTTCTTCAGGTGCATGCGGTCTGGCGAGTTGATGGTGAACCAAATATGCGTGACCACCCCAGCTCCTGAAATATTAAGGAGCGTTGCGGTCTGGCCCGCTTCCACGGGAATGGCATCGCCGTTGCCGCCGGTGCGGTCCCAGCTTGAGGAGCGGCGAGACTTGTAGCTGCGAAAACGGGCGAGTGCAAAAAGCTCTTCCGGGCCGGCCGAGGCGTGGTCGGGTGGCACCGGGGCACCATTCACTGGTACCGGTTCGCTTGCGGCAGCCCCGGCGGCGTTGAGGCCAAGCAAAGCGGCAGCGGAGACCATGGTGCCCAACAGCTTTCGCCGCGCTGGTGAACTTTCAAGCGGATCGGATCGATGCATAGAGTGGACCCCTTTTGCTGTCAATTGGTGAAAGCGAGTTGTAGTCTTGCTCCCCGCGGAATGTCAAGCTTGGTGGCCGGTTTGCGGAAAATGCCGGGTACGGTTCTGGCGGCTGGATTGGCCTCGAAGGGTGATCAGCGAAGGTAACGCCGGGGAGTTCGCGCAGGCGGGTGGAGCCTGTTATGGTCAGTGAGGAAACTGTATGAATCCCCCATAATGCGTTGCCAGGAAGAGTTGCCTTCGTCCCCAGATTCAGGGTCGTCGCCTTGCGGCGAGCCGAATTGAGTGAACTGGTTTCGAGGTTGATGATCCCTGGAGACGCGATCGGAATCCTCGGGCATGGGCAAGCGTTGGCGAATCCGGCTACTTCTGTTTCTGGCCGTTCTCGGCCCTGGATTCATTACCGCGAATGTCGACAACGACTCTGGCGGCATCCTTACCTATTCGCAGGCAGGCGCCCAGTACGGATACACACTTCTGTGGACCATGATTCCGATCACGATTGCGCTGATCGTGGTCCAGGAGATGTGCGCCCGCATGGGCGTCGTCACCGGCAAAGGACTAAGCGACCTGATCCGCGAGGAGTTTGGGCTGCGGCTCACCTTTGTGCTGATGGTCATGCTGGTGGTGGTCAACTACACCAACGTGGTGACCGAGTTCATCGGCATCGCAGGCTCGATGCACCTTTTTCATGTCTCCAAGTTCATCTCAGTACCGTTATGCGCTGGGTTGGTCTGGTACATGGTGGTCAGGGGCAGCTACAAGAGCACGGAAAAGATCTTCCTGATTGCGTCTGTTGTTTATATTGCTTACATTTTTGCCGGGGTGCTTTCACAGCCAAGCTGGCACGATGCGCTGCTGGCTACGGTGCAGCTGCCGCAGAAGTCGGTTTGGAAAGACAAAGCGTATATGTACATGGCAATCGGCGTAGTGGGCACGACGATTGCTCCATGGATGCAGTTTTATCTGCAGTCGTCAATTGTGGAGAAGGGCATTCGCGTAAAGGACTATGCGGCATCGCGACTGGATGTTGTGATCGGCAGCTTATTTACTGACATTGTGGCGTGGTTCATCGTTGTGGCCTGCGCGGCTACGCTGTATGTGCATGGGATGGGTGCGATCCAGGTGGCATCGGACGCAGCCGAGGCGATGCGGCCGCTGGCGGGAGACTATGCCTTTTTGCTCTTTGCATTTGGCTTGTTCAACGCCTCGCTGTTCGCAGCCTCGATTCTGCCGCTCTCGACGGCTTACACGGTTTGCGAAGGACTGGGGCTCGAGTCCGGTGTGGACAAGCGATTCAAGGAAGCGCCGTTTTTCTATTGGCTGTATACGCTGCTGATTGTGGGTGGCGCCGCGACGGTGCTCATGCTGCAGAGAAAGCTCGATCCGGTTGTGTTGCTCGTGTCGGGCGGCGTTCTGGGCGGTCTCGGTTTACTCTGAATTCGAGGACCAATCGGGAATGTGCTCGTCAATAAAGCCGATTTCCGGTGGTGGGTAATGTCCTAATTTGACGTTCGTGTTAGTTAGTTATGCGTCAGACAACATCCAACACGATCCGCAGTCGATCGGAGACCTCAAAAGCTGGGTCCTGCATGGTTTGAGGGGAGAACGCTTCAGCAAACGCGGCGGCAGATTTCCATCGGGCGACGTTGAGATAGGTGACGCAGTGGGAGTGTCCGAATTTCTGTGTGTGAGGCTTGTTCAGTCTGACCCACCATTGGGTGAACGACTGTAAGCGACGGATGATCGTGACGGCAAGGCGACGACATGCGCGGTTGTTCCTTGGTTCGATCAAAGCGCCTGTTCCTTCGTCCCGACCTGCCATTGTCCAGGCGACCGCGCGGGGGCCGTGTCAAATCCGCCGTCTCCGGCGGGACCGCAGCCACGCGCAGCCTCCGTTTGGGAGCGAGCATGGCGAGGACCCACGATTTGCCGCGGCTCACGCACGGCGCCATCCTGTGGCGGGAAGTCGTGGTGCGCCACTCAGTCACGTCCGTATCCGCGGGGCGGTTGAACGGCGGCGATGGCGTCCAGATCGAGATCGATCATCTCCTGAAGCGCCATCGCGGCAGCGCTGTCGCGCAGGCTTTCCGGCAGAGCTTCGAACCACGCGGTGCATTCCACTTGAACCGCGATCATCTCGGCCAACGCATCGTTCCAGCGCCTGCTTCGGCTTCGTCGCGCCGCCTGGGGGCGTTTAATGGTGAGCGGTGGTTGTCGCGCCCGCTTTCTGGCGCGATGGAGGGCCTGACGTTCGGCGTTGCTCAACGCGAAGGAACCTTCGGGCATATGGCCTCTGGGCATGGCTGTTCTCCGTTACGTAACGATGATCAATGGGATCAGCCGGCCGCGTTGAAACGGTCGTCGTAGAGGATCGCGAACTGGTTCATCGCCTCCTTCCAGTTGTGCGCGGCGTTGCTCCAGCCGGCGGTGATGTTGCGTAAGGCGAGCCATATGAGTTTGTTCGCCGCGTCGTCGGTCGGGAAATGGCC
>PLKU01000152.1 GCA_003140705.1 Acidobacteriaceae bacterium | reverse complement strand
ACGTGATCAAGGTTCCGCTTGCCGACCCCAAAGGAGCGGCCTCGCACGATATCAAGGCCATGCTCGCTGCTTCTTCTAATCCGGGCGTGATCTACATCTGCAACCCCAACAACCCCACGGGCACCTGCACCCCGCGCTCTGACATTGAATACGCCGTCGCCAACGCGCCCAAAGACACAATCCTGCTGATCGACGAAGCCTACATTCATCTCTGCGACGCGCCTCGTTCGCTCGACTTCGTCAAAGAGGGCAAGAACGTTATCGTCCTGCGCACTTTCTCCAAGTTGTACGGCATGGCCGGAGTTCGCATGGGCTTCGCAATAGGCCGCCCCGATCTGCTGAAGCAGATTTCCACGCATGGTGGGTTCAACGCGCTGCCCATCACCGCGATGGCCGCGGCAAAGACAAGTCTTCTGCAACCCAACCTGATTGCCGAGCGCAAGAAGATCATCGGCGATACCCGCGTGGACACACTCGCTTGGCTCAAGAGCGAAGGTCATGCGACCACGCCGTCGGAGAGCAACTGCTTCATGCTCGAAACCGGCCGGCCAGGTAAAGAAGTTTTGGCCGCGATGGCAGCGAAAGATATCTACATCGGCCGCATCTGGCCGGCATGGCCCACGCAGGTACGCATCACCGTCGGCACCGGCGACGAGATGCTCGCCTTCCGCAAAGCGTTCAGCGAGGTGATGCCCGGCCCAACACCCGGGATGACATCGGCGCACATAGCTCGCAATTCAGCCGAGCAGCTGTTCGCTCACCTGTCGTGATTTCAGTGAAGAATCAGCGGCCAAGCCAAAGGGAGACTCCGCCGGTGATCGACCGGCCGGGCATCGCGACTCCGTTGATCTCCTGATATCCGGTGTTACTCAGGTTTCCCAAACGCAAGTAAGGGCGGAGCTTTCCCGAGTCATGGGTCAGCGATGCGTTCCATACGGGATAGGGGGATGCATTCCACGGCGGCTCGCCCAGCTGTTGATAGGGCTTTGCGATCTGCACAGCACTGGTCACCGTAAGAATGTGCCCCAGCAAGGCCGTCCACGTGGCATGAATGTTTTCGACCGGGTAGTTGAGGGCGTACTCCGATTGCAGGCCATTCAGGGAACCCTGTGCTCCAGCCAACCCGGTCCATGCGATTCGGATCGTCTGTGTCTTTGCGGGCNNGGACGACTCCACTCCCAGGAAGTGAAGACCATTGAGATTGGTCGCGTTCCACTGAGCAGCGGGGGCACTGCGCACATAGTCGATGGTGTCGTGCTGGCGGGAGTAAAACCCGGTTGCTGAAATCGTGAAACGGCTGGACGGAATCCAATCCACTCCCCCGTCGGCGGACCATACAGACTCAGGCTTGAGGTTGGGATTGCCAATCGTCGTTGGGTCAGAGTAGTAGAGGTCTGTATACGTTGGAATCCTGAATCCGTAGCCGCCGCTCGCTCGGAGCTTGATTCGATCTGTCATGCGCAAACTGCCTGCAAGGTGGGGCGAAAGCACAGACTGAAGACTACCCGAAAAAAGTTCCTCGCGCAGACCGGCAGACAGGTTCCAGCGCGCTTTTACGGGCCGCCAGTCGAGGTCAACATATCCCGCTCCGCGATTGCGGGCATGAAGGCCCAGGTTGTTGCTCCGGATGCTGTCTCCGTCCGTTTCAAGACCGAAGAGCAACAAAGATGTGGATGCGATTGAGACAGTATGCCGCAACGACGCCTGCCAGGAACCATCGATGTGGTTGTTCTCGTAGACTGACGGGGCATCGCGCAGGAGGACAAACTCGTCTGTGTGCTTCCGATAGCCAAATGCGGCAACAGTGCGGCTGCCTAACTCCTGGCGCGCAGAGGCAAACCATCCCTTGGTCCGCTCCCACGAGTTATAGGGACCATAAAACTGGTTTGCGCCGAATGAACGGTCGCTGCCTGCAAACAGAAGATCCGAAACGCCAAGACGTGAACCGGCCCAGCTCTCCAGCGAACTATCTTCATTGCGGTAGTCGCGATCCGTCATAAAGCCACTGGAAAGGTTGTGGTCCGCTGTCAGGCGGGTGCTCCACCGTTTGCGGACCAGAGCTGCCAGCAGAGACTCCTCACTGGAGTCGAAGCTGCCTTCGTCGGCTCTCAGGCGAAGCGATGTCTCTGACGGTGCGACCGTGAGAAAGTCGACAACCCCGCTCAAAGCATCCTCGCCATGAAGTGTGGAGCCCGCGCCGTGGAGAACTTCGATCGAGTCCATCGCATCGATGGGAACGGGGAGGTCCAGATTGTGGTGCGCGGTCTGGCTGTCGTTGATGCGGAATCCATTCAACAGCACCAGCGTTTGTTCAAACGTGCCGCCGCGCATCACCACATCCGCTTGTCCGCCGCCGGCACCGCGTTGTTCAAGAAAAACCGACGGGTCCTGGCGCAACAGGTCCTGCGGCGACTCCAGCGAAAGAACGTTTGTTCCCACGGGCAGCACCAGCACTGAGGAGGGCGACTCCGCCAATGGCACAGGTGCCGCTGACCCGAGAACCACCAGCGTGACCGTGGGACTGGGGAGTGTTGTGCCTGGAGTTGCGGGCGGGGACTGAGGGAAGGAGGCTTGCAGGCTGACAGCGAGCGAAAGGCCGACAGCGAACGGCATGAGTTTAGAAGTTGGCATCCGTTGGCCCAGTCATCATCCTGATCTTTAAGGGTGCGGGCTACAAGGATGATTCGATATTGTCTTGAATAGTTGAGCGAGTCAATTATTCTAAGAAAACCATGCGTATCGATGCTTTTCTTCATGAAAGTCCAATGTTCGCGGTCAACCGTGCAGCACGGCGTTTTGAATCTCTAACGGCCAAGGTCCTTGCGGGCGATAGCCTTGGATTTCTGGAGGGGCTGGTGCTGGCCGCAATCTTCTTTGAGGCTCCGCAACCGGTGACGCCATCGCAGTTGGCAGAGACTTTTGGGACGACGCGGGGAAATGTGAGCCACTGCGTGTCTTCCCTTGAGGCAAAGGGCTTGTTGCAGCGAAGGATCGATCCAAACGACGCACGCGCATTCCACCTAACGCTGAAGCCGCAAGGAAAGAGATGTGCATTACGCGTAATTGGCATTTTTGACAAGCTGCAGAAAGACTTTGAAGACGAAATTGGAAAGGCGCCGTTAAGGGAAATGCTCAAGGCGCTGCGGAAGCTCGAAGCGCTCTTTGTGGTCAGCTAGAGCGTACAATAGGCTCGTCAGCTCGATCCGGATTGCCCCGCTGTCAATGCCGGCATTCCTCTTCCCAAACGCGCACCATCAGGTCCCCGGCGGCGTGTCGAAAGGCCACAACCTGGGAGTCTTCTGTCTGAGGCTGGCCGCAAAAGCCATCATTCTTCACTGCGGACTCGGGAGCTGCCATTAAACAGGGGCGCGGGAGGGAGGACTTGATGGTACCCGCGATCATGTTGGCGATCTCTTTGGCTGCGTCCAACACGTCGGACTCGGAGACGGTGTCAAGCGGTTGCATCATCATCGCCGCCGTGGCTTCATAAACCAATCCGCTGGCCATTCGCACTTCAATGCGGCCTTTCCACGCACCGGAAAGATTGACGCTCCCTGGTATCTCATGTGGACCCATTGGTGTCCCTGGGGGACACTCTTCGCGCAGCGCAAAGCATCCGATCGCGCGAAAGGTCGCGACTCGAGGTCAAATTCTCCACTGGTGGAAGAAGGGGAATGGAGGCGACTAGGCTGTGAGGCGTTCGAGCTGATCAGGCTTGACGATGGTCATGCTGGCGCCCTTGATGGTGATCCACTGATCGCGGCGAAACTGGTTGAGCAGCCGGGTGACAGTCTCGCGCGAAGTGCCTGCCATGTTGGCGATCTCTTCGTGAGTGAGGGCCATGGTGAAGCGAATCTCCGGCTTGCCGTTGGCCGCAGCGCGTCCCCAATCGAGCAGCAGACGTGCCAGACGCCCCGCAGCCGAACCAGAGAGGGCCAGCCGTTTGGCATCGTGAAACACGGTCAAATATTCGCCGGAAAGGGATTGTGCCGCATGCATGCTCGCGATTCCATGACGGCCCAAGAAGTCCACAAACTCCTGCTTCCGGACTGTCTTTACCTGGCAGGGCTCAATGGCCTCCGCGGTCACTTCATGGGCGACGTTGGCCAAAACCGCGCTTAGCCCCATTACGTCCCCAGGGCCGGCAATCTTGAGAATCATGGTTTTGCCATCACGCGACGTGGAGGAGATTTTTACCTGGCCAAAACAGATGACGAATACATTTCGTGCCGGATCGCCCTCGGTAAACAGCTTGGCGCCCCGGGCGTGGCTCATCATAATGCCAATCGCATCATAGTCGCGCAACGCCTCAGCGGTGAGATTGCAGAACATTCGCAGATGGCGATGCTCACAATTAATGCAATCCTCCGGAGGGTGATGAGAGTGGAACGAGGCCATGGTTATCCTGATGGTTAAATTGGAGTATACCGCACTTGAGTTGACCGCGCAGCCCACTATTGAACGGTTTACTGGCGGACGAGGATCCTACGGTAATCTGCCATGCTTCCCAGGAATCCCTTTGATGGAAATTTGTACCTGAATTTCCTGTTTTCTATTCCAACGGCGCTGCGTACCTTACCCTTCGGCTCCGCGCGGTTCGGCTCAGACAGCAGGCCTCATAGGCCCTGGAAACCTCGCGTGCCAGCTCCTCTAACAATCGCATCCTTAGCGCAGGATAGGCCTGAAAGGCCTGATTCATAGCATCTAGGGGAAGCAGGAGCACCGATCCACGAGTTTGCGCGGTCAACGTGTAGGTTTGATGCCCCACTCCCAGCGCCGCCGCCAGTTCCACCAGGTCTCCCGGGCGCACTGGTCCGAGGTTGAGGCGCGTCTCCATTCGCTCAGCTCTGCGCAGGAATTGCCCGGTAATCACCACATAAAGCCCCTTGCAGAGTGCTGATTGACGAAAGACGGTCTCGCCGGCATCGAAGTCGATGCACTGGGAGGAGACGTTGAGCAGCTTTCCGGTAGCTGGCGGGCACTCCAATAGCTCCGCCAGTGGACGTGGCTGGATGGCATCCATTCTGCTCGACCTTCCTTCAACTTGCATGGTTACATTTCCCTCTGTTCGCGCCCGCCCTCCGGTCCCGCGGTGAATAGCAATTTCGCCCAACCTGTCGGCCGGTTCCCGGCGAGCGCGCTGGTTATTGCGGATTTGCGATGAACCAATTTCTACGGTCCAATCTCCATCTCCAGCAATTCGTTCCAAATACAAGAGGCTCAGTTTAACGTAACGCTGCGATGAGCAGGCCCAATTCCCGATTCCGACTGCCCATCCATCGCCAGAAGCGGAGCTCACAATCCTCCCGGCCTGGCGGGACTATTCAGCCCCGACGGACGTACAGGCCTCGCGCTCCCGGTTGAAGACAACAGGAGGCTGTTCTGGAGGAACACACAGCACGGGCACGCGCGCGCGCGCAAGCAGGGCAAATGCCGTCCCATGCGGGCCTGGCGTATGGCTGGCACGCTTGACTCCGGCCACCAGGATGCTGGGATGATACTGGGAGACGGCTTCTTCCATTACATCCGCTGGGTTGCCATCCTTGACCGTAAAGCGCACCGGAAAGCGCCCGCTTGGCTTGATGCCAAAATCCTCAAGTTTGGTTGCGGCGGGATTAAGAAAAGCCGTCGCTTCGGCGGGCCCGCGCGCATGCAACACAATCAACGGGCGATGAAATGTCTCAGCCAATGAATAGGCGGTGTTCACTGCTGCCGGAGCTGCCTCATTGCGCTCCATAGCCAGCAGGACAGGCCCGCCTGGAGTGGGGCGAAACTCGCCCACATTCCAGTCTGCCGCCACTGCCAGCACGGGACATGGTGACAATCGCACGAGTTGTTCGGCAATCGCTCCCACAAGCACCGGCCCGGCGCCGCTCATTCCCTTGGTTCCAATGACGATCAGGCCGGCTTCGTATTGCCGCGCAATGTCCACCAGCATTTGCGCCACTGCGCCCTGACGAATCTCAGAGTGGCTGGGAATGCCTTCCCGAAGAAGCTCGCAGGCTAATACGTCCAGCGCGGCGCGAGCTTCTTCACTGAGCCCTTTCCGCACGCGGCCAGGAACCGCATCCAAGTCGACATAGTCCATGGGATCAAGGCCGTGGGCCAGCACAATCCGTGCGCCGTAACCTGCAGCGAGTTTTCGAGCATATCCAAGCGCTGCTTCCGACTGGCCGCGCAAATCCGTGGCAACAACGATGGTCTTCATCCTGGCTGCAAAGCTCATATATGCCTCCTGGCGTCCGCGCGCCCCCCGGGCGTATGCCCATTGGACTGAGAGTCTGCGCTCTCTCACCAGCCAAAGCAGTGACACCATTCACCCCGCGCTGTGACTCGCGTCACAAGTCTTTTCTTTGCAAGGGCCTCGCGGCGGTTTCGGATGAGTCCAGCCTGCACCAGATCGTATTCCAAAGGCTATACACGCGCGGGTCGAATGCGGTAGCCTTCTGCCCGTCATGAGAAAACAATTCAGAACCCCTGCTCAAACGTTTTTGTCTCATCGCAGCACCTATTTGCTGCCAATCATTTTCAGCCTCGTTCTTGCCGCAACGGCACAGGCGCCAGTTGCGGACTCGCCTTCAATTGAGGCAAGAGCCCATGCCATGGTGGCCAAACTCACACTCGAACAGAAGATCGAGCTGCTGGGCGGCGTGGATGGCATGTTCACCCATGCTTCTCCAGCCATCGATCTGCCCCGCTTCAAGATGTCGGACGCATCGGTTGGGGTGCGCACCTGGGGACCCACCACGGCCTATGCTGGCGGCGTGGCTCTGGCCGCTGCATGGGACCCAGAATTGGCACGGAGGATCGGAGAGGGCCTGGGCAAAGATGCCCGCGCCCGCGACGTTAATTTCCTGCTGGGCCCGGGGGTGAACATCGCCCGAACCCCAGTGGCCGGCCGCAACTTCGAATATCTCTCTGAAGACCCATTTCTGAACTCCGCGCTGGTAGTTCCATTCATTCATGGCGTCCAGTCGCAGGGCGTGATCGCCACGGTCAAGCACTATGCGCTGAACAATCAGGAGTACAACCGGCANNTCTACCTGCCGGCGTTTGAAGCGGCCGTGACCAAGGGCCATGTCGACGCTGTGATGGACTCCTACAACCTGATCAACGGGAGCCACGCTACGCAAAACGAGTTCCTCAATCTGAAGGTACTCAAGGACGATTGGGGGTTCCAAGGCATTTTGATGTCGGACTGGGATGCAACCTATGACTCTGTGGCCGCAGCCAACAACGGTCTCGATCTGGAAATGCCCGGCCCCCGCTTCATGAACGCGAAGGGACTGCTGGCCGCGGTGAAGGATGGCACGGTCAAAGAGTCCACAATCGACGACAAGCTGGTCCGCATCTTCCGCACCGTGCTGCGTTACGGCTTCCTCGATCGGCCCCAATTCGATCCGGCCGACTCCACCTACTCAGTTGCGGACCGTGCCGTTGCCCTCGATGGCGCCCTCGAAAGCCTGACTCTGCTCAAGAACGACGGCAACATGCTTCCGCTCGACGCGGCGAAGATCAAAACCATTGCCATCATCGGCCCCAACGCATGGCCGGCAGTCACTGGCGGTGGCGGCTCCTCAGAAGCGCAGGCCTTTGAACCGGTGAGCACGCTGACAGGAATCGCTAACATGCTGGGACCGAATGTGCATGTGCTTTATGCCCGCGGCCTGCCCGAGATTGGCGATGTTTTCCAACACACACACTGGGACGGCTCCATCCAGGTGGCGACTTTCCCCGGCAAAGACTTCACGGGAACGCCGCAAACCGCTTCACCCGAATACATCTACGACTGGAATCCCAATGGTTGGGAGCCTGAAGCCAAAGAGAAACACAGCATTCGCTATACCGGCAAGTACAAGGCAGCAAAAGCGGGCAAATATCTGATTCTGGCGGGTTCTGGAGGCTCGAACAACGACCAATACACGCTGAAAGTAGACGGAAAGGAGATTCCGCTGCCGCCGCATGCCGAGGGGCAGGCTCCTCTAGCGACCACACTCGATTTGAACGCCGGCCAAAGCGTCAATATCGTGGTGGACTACCTGCCGCAGGGAGCAACACCCCACTTTTCGCTAGGGGTCGCGCCCGAGGCGGAACTTGTATCGCAAGAGGCCAGAAGGATTGCAGCGGTTGCGGAGGTTGTGGTGGTAGCCGTCGGCTTCAATCCCAGCACTGAGAGCGAAGGGCTCGATCGCAGCTTTGACTTGCCCTGGGGTCAGGACGCCTTGATTGAAGCTGTTGCGGCAGCCAATCCGCATACAATTGTTACCCTCAACGCGGGCGGCGGGGTGGCTACGCGGCGTTGGCTGGACAAAGTCCCAGCGGTGCTCGACGCCTGGTATCCCGGACAGGAAGGCGGCACAGCGATCGCGGACGTTCTCTTCGGCATACACAACCCCGAGGGTAAGCTTCCCATCAGCTTCGATCGCAGCTGGGACGAGAATCCCTCCGCTGCCTTTTACTATCCGATCTTGGGCGCCGATACCTCGTTGCACGTGCTTGAGCCGGACCACAGCCCCGTCGATTACGTGATACCCCATGTGAAATACCACGACAAGCTGATGGTGGGCTATCGCTACTGGACGACAACCGGGAAACATCCGCTTTTCCCGTTTGGCTTCGGACTCAGCTACACCACGTTCAGCTTCTCAAACCTGCAAGTGCCGGCGACGGCTGCTTCAGGTTCAACCGTTCCCGTCAGCTTCGACGTGACCAATACCGGCAAGGTTGCGGGCGCCGAAGTGGCGCAGCTCTATGTCTCAGACCCTTCTGCCAAAGCGGACCGCCCCGAACGCGAACTGAAGGGCTTTGAAAAAGTTCGCCTCGCGCCCGGCGAAACAAACCACGTGACACTGAACCTGGATGCCCGCGCTTTCAGCTACTGGGATTCAGCCGCGCATAAGTGGACGATCGATCCCGGCAAATTCGTGGTGCACGTCGGCGATTCGAGTGAAAGCACTCCGCTGCACGCGGAGTTGACCATCAACTGACGCTGAAGTCATGACAACCGGCCTGCCGCTCGCCATCGGGAGGCCGCTGTTTTTAAATCCAAAGGATATGATCCCCATATGAAGCGTGCCCTGTTGTCCTGGAGCAGCGGAAAAGATAGTGCCTGGACGCTCCACATCTTACGCCAGAACCCAGACATTGAAGTGGTTGGTCTGCTGACCACGCTGAACGCCGAGTTCCAGCGCGTTGCGATGCACGGCACGCGGCGTGCGGTGCTCGAGGCCCAGGCTGAGGCCACAAAGTTGCCTCTGTGGATTGTGCCGCTTCCCTGGCCCTGCAGCAATGAAATCTACGAAGAGAGAATGGCCAAAGTGTGCGAACGCGCCGTCAACGAGCGTATCGACGCCATCGCCTTCGGCGATCTTTTCCTGCGGGAGGTTCGCGCCTATCGTGAGAACCAGCTCAAGCCGACGGGCCTGGAGCCCTTGTTTCCGCTCTGGGATCTTCCAACCGCCGAACTGGCACGCACGATGATCGTCGGTGGCATTCGCGCAAAGCTTTCGTGCGTAGACACAAAGCAGTTGCCGGGGTCATTTGCGGGCCGCGAGTTCGATGCTTCCTTATTGCAGGATTTTCCGCCGGAAACAGACCCCTGCGGAGAGCGCGGCGAGTTTCACACATGCGTCTACGACGGGCCCATGTTTTCAGCCCCGTTGCAACTGGAACCAGGAGAGGTGCTCGATCGCGACGGTTTCATGTTTGCCGATTTTAAATAGGAAGCCATCTTGGCGATCGCCGGTCGACGACGCGGAACCGGTCTAAGTAGGCGTGGATTCGCGTGAAGCGGAGGAAGTGAATGATGTGCGCCGCGAGGTGAAGATAGACTCGTGGACGGGTTGATGGTAGCTGCCCGGGAGACCGGAAGCAGCATCATAACTCGCTCGACGTTTCGCTTCTCAAGTCTGTCCCAAGCCTTGTTGCCTTGCTTCTGAAGGGGCATGTTTGGAACGTGGCGAGCCGGGAAAGCAGCTCTTAGCTATGAGTAGTTAGCGATGCGAGCGAGTCGTGCTTGCCACGAGGAACTTCGGCAACCTAAGGCTATTGAGGATTCGACGGGGGCGTGACCTGAAACCCGAGCTGCTCGGCCATCGACATACTGTCGTATTCAGCCCAGTTCTCACGAATGCGGCCACCAGAGACGCGATAGGTATTGAAGTACACAAGTGTGACCGGCTTCTGATGGAAAGAAACGCCGCGGATCGTGCCGATGTAAAGATCGCTCCAGTTGGAACGGACAGAGACCAGGTCGCTCTCAGCGACCATGACGCCGATGACGATCTTGGGTTGTTCAAGTGCGGCGCACATCGGGCAGGACTTGGCCAACTCGGTAAATGGCCCGCCCTGGGACATGGTCTTGCCATTCGGAAGATGCCATGGGCCATCGGGATCGAACAACTCGTTCAGTGTTTTGAGATCGCCCTCGTTGAGCGCGGCAAAGGCACGCTTAACGACCGCTTTGTTAGCCTCAGCCGTGGGTTCCCGTCCAGCGGACTGGGCACCGGCTGCGGCGATGAAGAACACGATGAGGCTTGCCCAGAGCAGTTTACGCATCGAAGCTGGAATCTCCTTTTTCGGTCCAGAACCCGGGCAATTGTACCGCTCCTGAGGTAGAGTGCGAGCTAAGGCTTCTCTTGCGTATTAACCCGCTACGGGTTCTGTGTGAGCTCGGGCAACCCGGCCTCCTCAGGTGCAGGCAGCGTATGGGTATCCCACCACTGTTGCAGTACCTGGTTCCAACGGTCGCCACGGCCGACCCAGAGTTGTGCGGCAGCGTTGTAGTGAGCCAGATTATTCTCGAGCCAGTACGGCCGATTGTCGCGGAGCCAGGCTTGCTTGTAAAGCTCGCCCAACTGCGCATACCCGTCGCGCATATCCTCGAGGCGTCCGTTGTCGGAGCCGATGGTATTGAGAATCACAGGCACCTCGTTCCAACGGCTCTTGTCGGCAACCAGAGCCTGCGCCTGGGCGTAGAGCGCGACGGACTCGTCAGCAGTCTGAAACTTGAAACCGACAAAGTCAATGCGGCGCGCTCCCAGCTCGAATGCGTCGAGAGCCTCAGGATTCTGGAGCATGCGCTTGTCGCGTCCGGCTGCGATTCGCGCTTCGGCAATCAGCGTAATTGAGCGCTCGGCGTGGAGGCGCAACTCGCGGGATACGGGCCGCAACTTCGCGGCCAGCTGCCGGCCCGCCTTGGAAAAGGGGTCCATCCAGAAGTAACTATCCTGCGCGTCGATAAGGCCAGCGTTCTTGAGGACGGCATGCGCGGCCATCAGTTCCTGCTGTGCCTGACTTACTTTGCCAGTGGTGTCGTCATGAAATGCAAGCCCGTAGGAAGCTGTAAATGCATCCTCAGAGCTTTCGCCCGATTGCCAGCCGGCGGCGGCGCCAAACAGAACGCCAAACCAGTTCTCGTCGAAGATGCCTTCGCCATCGTCGTTCCAGACCGTATTCAACTCGCCCTTTGCCCCAAGTTTCTGGCCGTCACGGACAAAGGCACGAATGTTACCCAAGGCGTCGTTGTTGTTGGGATAGAGGCGATTCCAATTGTTGACACCCGGCGAGACCCATGTCTCCAAGCCGGCCTTGGTAAAGGGCAGTATCAGCGGCGTGAAGTCCGGCTCGGGGTCATAACGCCAAGGCACGGCGATCATGTCTTTGGGTAGGCTGCCGACCAGGTCAGGCGAGTTGACGGCAACATCGCCCCAGAAGAGCAGTTGCTTATGATTCGGCTCAAGGGTTTTGTGGATCCGCGCGAGAAAGTCCAGATAGACAGCGCCCAATCCCTGTTGCTTGACGGCATCACGCGTCCGGCCCATCCCAAGTTCGAAGGTCTCATCGGCCCCGATATGCGCCCATGGTCCTGGAAATACCTTGGCCAATTCTGCAAACCAACTCCCGATGAGCGGGAGCGTATTAGCGTCACCTGGCGCGAGGACGGAACCATGGGGACTCTCGCCCAGCGGCGAATACTGCTCGAACTTGAGCACGTGATGCAGGTGGCCGAAGGACTCCTGCTCAGGGATGATGGTGATGTGATATTTGGCCGCGTACGCAACCAGTTCGCGTGCCTCGTCTGGCGTGATGGCCCCGCCCGGAAACGCCGCTATCGGCGAGTTCTCGTAGGCGAAGGTGTGTTCAAAATAGGGCGAAAAGATGTTGACCTTGTAGGCCGCCAGCGTGCGAATCTCGCGCTTGAGGAAGTCCATATTCGGCAGCGGACCGCGCGACCAGTCGTCGGAGAGGCCGCGATGGGCCATCGCCGGCCAGTCGCGGATTGTGGGGACGAGGAGGACAGTGTCGTTGCCGGTACCCCGGATCAGCTGCTTGATCGTCTGAACGCCATAAAAGATGCCGGCAGAAGATTCTGCGATGACGGCCAGTCCGCCCGCCCCTCCAGGCACGATGACGTAACCCTCATCGTGCATCGCTGGATCGAATGTGACGTGGTACCTGGCGAGCAGCTCCTTTGCATGTGCGGTTCCAGCATGAAGGAGGAGAATCGTGTTTGCATCGAGGACATGGATACTCAGGTCACGGGTGGCAAGCGATTCACCCAGATCGTTCAAGGCAAATTCGTCGTCTGCATTCTTTTCTGCGGCGGCGTCGAGTCCCAAGCTCCCAACTCGAAACGCCTGAACGGAAATGCACTCCCGTGGAGCGGGCACCAAGTTGAGGTTGGCGCAGGTTGGCGCCGGCGCCGGCGTGGGTTTCCATTGCGCAACCGTGTCAACTCCGCCGCACACGAGCAGCAATGAAATAAAGGCAAAATGAATGCGCATCAGGTCGTCCTCGACGATATCGGATCGCCTGTCAGCCTAACGCATCACCGCAGTTGCTGTACACAGGGGCCGCGAGCCAAATAGAACCTGCTTAGCGCAAAGTCTTCAAAGCCGGATAGAGCTTGCGCCACTTTGCATATCCAGCTTTATAGGCTGAAAGATCGGCTCGGTCCGGCTCGATCCGCTGGGCCACTTCGATGGCCTGCGCGCATGCTTCGTCGAGATTGGCCCAATGCCCTGCGCCCACCCCCGCCATCAGCGCCGAGCCGAATGCCCCGCCCTCTTCAGCGCGCAGTACCTCGACAGCCTGACCGTAAATCCCCGCCTGAATCTTCCGCCAGAGCGGCCCGCGCGCGCCGCCGCCACCCAGCCGGATGCCGGTTACTGGTATCCCCAACTCGGCGAAGAGAGCAAACGTGTCTTCGAGCGAGTAGGCGACGCCTTCAAGCACCGCACGAACAAAATGCGCCGAGGTATGCACCGTTGAAATGCCGGCAAAAGCGGCCCTTACCTTGGGATCAAGGTGCGGGGTGCGCTCGCCAAGAAGATAGGGCGCCCACTCCAGGCCATCGCTGCCAGCCGGAATCTGCGCGGCCAATTCGGTCAGGTTGTCGTATTCCTGGCCGGTGAAGAACGTCTCCTTGAGCCAGTGGAAGCTCAGACCCGCCGACTGCGTTACGCCCATGACATGCCACAGCCCTGGAACCGCGTGGCAAAAGGTGTGCAACCTGCCTTTGGGATCTTTAGTGGGAGCGGCCGTCGCAGCAAAGACCACGCCGGACGTTCCAATGGTGGCCGAAACCGAACCGGGCTGCAGAATCCCCATGCCCACAGCACCCGCGCCCTGGTCTCCAGCGCCTGCCACGACGGGTGTGCTTACATCCAGGCCCGACTGCCCGGCTGCACCCGCGCTGATGCGCGCACAAACCTCCGGCGATTCATACACCTTGGGCAGCCAGCTCTCGGGAATACCCGCCGCCTCCGCGACTTCCTGTGACCAGCGGCGATGCGTCACGTCGAGGAGCAGGGTTCCCGACGCTTCCTGCACGTCAATCGCGTATTCGCCGGTCAGACGATATCGGACATAATCCTTGGGGCAGAGAATATGACGGATCCTGGCGAAGATCTCCGGCTCATGCTGCTTGACCCAGAGGACCTTGGTAAGCGTGAAGTTTGGCAGGGCCGGGTTGCAGGTGAGTTCGATCAGCCGCTCGTAGCCAATCTTTTCTGTCAGCCAATCGCACTCTGGTTGAGTCCGCGTATCGCACCAGATCATCGCCGGGCGCAGCACCTGACCCGCTTCGTCGAGTAGCACTGCACCATGCATCTGGCCTGTCAGCCCAATGGCTGCGATTGGTTCCCTTGACTCCGGAGCGGACGCCAGCGCGCCACGGATGGCCTCCTGCGCCGCGCGCCACCAGTCTTCGGGATCCTGCTCCGCCCAGCCAGGATGGGCCGTCTTGAACGGCTCATGGTCGCACGATGCCCCTGCAATCAGCTTGCCGCTACCATCCACCACCACAGCGCGGGTGCCGCCCGTGCCCACATCCATTCCAAGGAACCACATAGCGTTCTCTCCCTCGTAAATCGCTTTTCCGCGCGAACGCAGCATAGCAGCACGACCTATCGAGGGGAAAGGGGCGGCCCGCTGGATGTTCACTACCACGATGTGAGATTCAGCGCCGTAGTGTGACCTATAGCACATGCGCTTGTCCTCATTCGGGCGAAAATGAATTCGAGATGCCAGCCAGCCATCCGCTGTGCCGGCCGGGAGAAAACACGGATGAGCGATCTTGCACCGCTGGCTGAAGCTGTTGCTGTAGACCCGTTGGTCGGCCATCCCGCCGATTACCACGTCTTCCACAAATTTATTGAGCGCTGCAAGGACCTTCCCGCCATTTCCACCGCGGTGGTTTGGCCGCTGTCGGGCGTTGCACTTAAAGGGACGGTTGAAGCGGCCGTCGAGGGCCTCATCGAACCGACACTGATCGGCGACGAAGCCGCGATCAAGGCGCTGGCCGCGAAGATTGGCGTGAATATCAGCGCCTACCCGATCCTCGACTGCGACAGTGAGCGCAAAGCCGCCGAGCTTGGCGTGTCCATGTGCCGCTCTGGCAATGCCCTGGCCATGATGAAGGGCAGCCTGCACACCGACGAATTGATGAAAGCCGCCATGAAGGCCGATACCGGGTTGCGCACTGCACGCCGCATCAGCCACGTCTTCATCATGGACACGCCGGCCTATGCCCGCACCCTGATGATCACGGATGCAGCCATCAACATCACACCCGAACTCGAAGACAAAATCCACATCGTGCAGAACGCCATATACCTTGCTCACGCCCTGGGCATTCCAGAACCCAAAGTGGCGCTGCTTTCAGCAGTGGAGACGGTCAACCCCAAGATCAAGTCCACACTGGATGCGGCAGCTTTGTGCAAGATGGCCGACCGCGGCCAGATTACCGGCGGCATTCTCGATGGACCATTGGCATTCGATACCGCAGTCAGCGTCAAGGCAGCCAAGATCAAGGGGCTGGTTTCGCCGGTTACCGGCCAGGCCGACATCCTGGTCGTCCCCGACCTCGAAAGTGGCAATATGCTGGCCAAGCAGCTGGAGTACCTGGGCGGCGCGCAACTGGCCGGCATCGTCCTCGGCGCCCGCGTTCCCACCATCCTTACCAGCCGGGCTGACTCGGCAGAGACCCGCCTTACCAGTTGCGCCGTAGCTGTGCTGCTGCATTATGCAACCCACCCTCAGTTGAAGGTCTAGTGCACTTCAAGTGCACGGTCGATAAGGGCCGCCCTGCACCGGCCGGCGCCTTTTTGCTTCTCAGGAAATATCTATAGCCAAACCTAAGTGCTTGGGGTAACAATTGAATGGAAAATCTTTAGCCCATTTTTACCTGGTCCGTTTCGAGGTCGTTCCGGTTCCAAGGATCAAAGTGGTATACCGGTCAGTAAAAGTGTTATTCCGCTGCCGGGACGAAAGTTGTATCTTGATGTGGCCTGCACAAGATGGGGTGCAGATTCGATCTGATACTCACCTGGGGCTTCTGGTTTCTGTTGTCGGGAGAAATGAGATGTACAGGGCTAGGAAGGCAACATGCGCAATCACGCGGAAGCAAACCTTGCGGCGTTGATTGAGAGCACCGATGACCTCATCTGGTCAGTCGATCTAGATTATCGGCTGCTTGCCTTTAATAGCGCGATCAAGCAGCAAATCAATTCCAGCTTTGGAAATCAGCTTGCAGTTGGGATGCACCTGGAAGAAGCCCTCCCACCAGAGAGGGCGGTACTTTTGCCTCCTTTATATGAGCGTGTTCTGCGAGAAGGCCCCTTCCGGATCGAGTACTCCCTAGTTGATGGAAGCATCGTGGAACTGTCGTTGAACCCAATCGTTGTCGATGGGAAGGCGACAGGCATATCAGTATTTGGGAAGGACATCACCCGGCACAAGGAAACAGAGAGCGCCCTGCGCGAGAGCCTGGAGTCGCTCAGCGAGTCGCAGAAGGTTGGGGGCCTGGGCTCCTACGTCCTCGATGTCCCCGCGGATACGTGGACTTGCTCGGACGTGATCCATGAGATTTTTGGAATTGACAAGGATTATCCACGAACTGTCACGGGCTGGACCGAACTGGTGCATCCGGATGAACGCGACGCCATGACTGCCTACTTTGTCAACGAAGTTGTGGGGAAGAGGAAGCCCTTCGACAAGGAATATCGGATCATCCGCAGGGCAAATGGCGCTGAACGCTGGGTACATGGAATGGGCCGGCTTGAATTCGATGCTCAAGGGCAGCCTACCAAGATGCGTGGAGTGATCAAGGACATCACAGAGCGGAAGCAATCTGAGCTCAAGCTGCGCGACAGCGAGGACCGGTTTCGTCAGACCTTCGAGCAAGCTGCGGTGGGGATCGTTCATACCTCCTTCGACGGTCCTATTCTGAGGTGCAATACACGGTTCGCTGAGATAATTGGCTACCCCATCGAAGAAGTCCCCGGCCTTACATTCCAGCAGATCACGGCACCCGAGGATCTGCCCGACAGCATCGTATTTCTCGATCGCATACCGCCCGTCGCAACTGGCCGCGCAACCTGGGAGAAGCGCTATATCCGCAAGGACGGCAGCTTGACATGGGTAAAGATCACTGTCTCAACCCAACGCAACGCGATGGGAAGAGCATTGCATTACATCGGCGTTGTCGAGGATATTAACGCCCGGAAGATTGCCGAGGAACGCCTGTCAGCCTTGCAGGATGCACTGCGTGCCAGCGAAGAGCGCTACCGTACCGCCTTCCAGACCAGCCTCGATGGCATTTGCATCAGCCATTTAGGCGATGGCCGATACATCGATGTGAACAAGACATTCCTCGACATCATGGGCTACAAGCGCGAGGAGGTCATCGGCCGAACGTCTGTGGATCTCAATTTCTGGGTGGATCCGGGAGCTCGAGAAGATCTGGTGGAAATGCTGCGGAAGAACGCGAGTTTCCGCGATGTGCACATTCGGTATCGGAAGAAGGACGGAGAGTTCATCTGGGTGCTTGTGTCGTCATCGGTCATCGAGATTGAGGGGGTGTTCTGCATGCTCAGCATATTGCGGGACATCTCGGACGCCAAGGCTGCGGAAGATCGCCTGTCCGCAGCACAGCAAGCTTTGCGGACGAGCGAAGCACGATATCGAACTGCATTCCAGCTGAGTATCGATGCGGTCAATATCAACCGCATCTCAGACGGACTTTATATTGAAGTCAACCAGGCATTCCTCGACATCACTGGATACGATCGCGAGGATGTGATTGGACGATCGTCGTTTGAAGTCAACATCTGGGCAGACGTTCGCGACCGGCAAAATCTGTTGGAGATACTCCGCAACAACTCTTCATGCCGGGATTTGGAGGCTAGGTTCAGAAAGAAAGACGGGACTCAGATCTGGGGGCTCATGTCGGCGTCGGTGATTGAGCTGGACGGTGTTCCTTGCATTCTTTCCGTCACCCGGGATGTTTCCGATGCTAAGGCAGCGGAGGACGAGATCAGAAGCCTTGCCTTCTACGATCCATTGACACGCTTGCCGAACCGCCGTCTCCTGCTTGACCGGCTGAGGCAGGTTCTGGCCGCTGGCTCTTACCAGAACCGCATGCATGCACTGCTGTTCATCGATTTGGATCAGTTCAAGACCTTGAACGATACCCTCGGCCATCAAACAGGCGACCTGCTTCTTCAGGAAGTGGCACGGCGTCTTCCCTCGTGCGTTCGCGAAGCCGACACCGTGGCTCGATTGGGCGGAGATGAGTTTGTGGTGATGCTCGAGGATCTCAGCGAGACGGCTGAGGATGCGGCGGAACAGGCCAAGACCGCCGCAGAGAAGATTCTTGCCGCTGTTGCGCAGCCTTACTTGATCGCAACCCATGAATGTCGCAGCACCGCAAGCATTGGCATCACCGTCTTCGGCGACAGGAAAGAGAGCGCGGACGCGATCTTACAGCAGGCGGATATTGCCATGGACCAATCGAAGGCGGCCGGCTGCAATACTTTGCGCTTCTTCTCTCCCGCATTGCAGACTGCCGTGAACGCCCGTGCCGCGATGGAAGAAGACCTTCGCCAGGCGATCAAGAAGAACCAGTTTGTTCTTTACTATCAGCCGCAATTGGAATCGACCCAATTGATTGGAGCAGAGGCGCTGATTCGGTGGAATCATCCCAGGCACGGTTTCTTGCTGCCGGGTGAATTCATTCCGCTGGCCGAGGAAANNGCACGCCAGTTGCGCCAGCCGGATTTCGTCAAGAAGGTGTTGGCAGCCCTTGATCGAACTGGCGCCGATCCGCAGTGTCTTGAGTTCGAACTGACGGAGAGCATGTTGGCGGACAACATTGAGGACGTGATTGCCAAGATGACCGAACTCAAGTCGCATGGCTTGAGATTTTCACTGGACGATTTTGGGACCGGCTATTCTTCCCTCACTTACCTCAAGCGTCTGCCTCTGGACAAGCTGAAGATTGACGGGTCCTTCGTCAGGGATATTCTCGTGGATGCGACGAGCGGCGCGATTGCGCAGACCATTATTTCCCTGAGCCGGGCAATGGGGCTGCCCGTGATTGCCGAGGGCGTTGAAACCGAAGAACAGCGGGTCTTTCTCTCGCGTCTTGGGTGTAATTCATTTCAGGGTTTTCTATTCAGCCGGCCGCTGCCCCTGGATGAATTCGAGCGGCGCTGGGTTGAGCCAGGCCATTCCTTCTCTGCGATCCCCGTTGAAGGTCTTCTTCATCCGGGCGCACTTGGCGCACCAAGTGGCCCTTCATTGGCGCGAAGCCGTCGCGACTGACCCCACTATCAATCCATCGACATGCTTAGCTGGTGTCGCACATCGGCGCCTCGAATCCAGAAAATCACATCGGTGGCGATGTTCGACGCATGGTCCGCTATGCGCTCCAGGTTGCGCGCCACCAGGATGCCGTTCATCGATTGCTGGGTAAACTGAGGCTTTTCCTGGATGAGTTTCAGCAAGTCTTCGTGGGCGCGCCGGTTCATGCGATCGATATCGTCGTCCATGTCGCGGACCGAATCGGCCAGACGCGCATCGCCCTCCAGCAGCGCCTGCACCGCGGAACGGATCATGCGCCCGGCAAACTCTCCCATAGCGGCAAAATCCACGGGTAGATCGACCTCTTCCGTTTTCAAAATATCCTTGGTCCGGCGCACAATCCCCATCGACTGGTCGCCGATGCGTTCCAGGTCAC
>PLKU01000386.1 GCA_003140705.1 Acidobacteriaceae bacterium | reverse complement strand
CGCTTCGGATCGATGCAATTGCTCCCGAACTCCGAGGTTTCCCACCCTTGCCGCAAAAACCAGTACGCGGCAAGGATGGGGCACCCGGCATCTTCGATATGAACGAGAAAAACATCATGCCTTGACCGCCTTTTTGGCTTCGCGGGCGCGGCGCTTGTCCGGATGGACCCACCAGGCCACGCCGATGCCGATCGGGTAGAGTCCCAGCATGGGGACGGCGTAGATGCACATCGTCCAGGGATCGGGGCTGGGGCAGATGATGGCCGCCACGACGAAGACCGCCAGAATCGCGTAGCGGATGTTCTTCCAAAGGAACCTGGGGCTGACGATGCCGAACATGGCCAGGAAGAAGATCAGCACCGGCATTTCAAAGCTGATGCCCAGGCCCAGAATGATCGAAAGGAAGAAGCTGCTGTACTCATCGATGGTGACCATGGGGGTGAAGTTCTTGCCGAAATCCACAATCAGGATTTTGAGCGCGCCGGGTAGAACGTAGTAGTAGCCGAAGGCGGCGCCTCCCAGGAATAGCCCAACCGTGGCCAGCATGAAGGGGACGACGAACCGGCGTTCCTTCTGGTAGAGCCCCGGTGCAATGAACAGCCAAACCTGAAAAAGAATGAAGGGCGATGCCAGAATCGCTCCCCCAACGAGCGAGACCTGCAGTTGCAGGTTCAACGGATCCATGGGGTGGGTAAAGACCAGCGTCTTGCCGATGTGGGTGAGGGGCGCCTGAATGAAGTTGACCAGCCGGTCGCGAAGAAACCAGCAGCAGAAAAAACCAACCGCAAGGTAGATGGCGGAGTGGACGATGCGCTTGCGCAACTCGTCCAGATGCTCCATCAGGCTCATTCCGGGCAGTTCAGCGCGCTGGGTAACGGCTTCTCGTGCCTTGCCGATTGCGTCCGCGGGATCAACCATGGTGGGCCGCTTGCTCCGGTGCTGGGATGGGGTCTGCGCTGGCTTGTTCAGTCTCGTCTGCGTGCGCATCGTCAGCAATCGCGATTATGGAGGGATCCGGTGTCCGGCTGAAATCGAGACTCGCCTGAGCGCCTGCTTCTGCGTCGGTCTGATCCGGGGTTTGGTCAAGCACAGGGTGACTGGTCGGCTTCGCCGCCGGAACCTGCTCGCCGGTGGAAGGCGGTCGAATGAGGGGATGCGTCTCCTCGGACAAGTCTGCGACTGAAGCTTCAGGCTCTGTCAGCGAGGGGGACTGAGTCTGTTCAGGGTATTCGCTCTCCATGACCGAAGTGGCGGATGGAGCGGCCGCTTCAAGGGTCACGGTAGGCGCCGGAGCAGCGAGAAGCAGAGCCGCCACACGCTCCTCTTCCTTCTTGCGGCGATCGGCATCCTCGGCATTCCGCAACTCTTCCTCCATCTGGTACTTGAAGTCGTTCGAGGCTTTGCGGAACTCGTACATCAGCTTGCCGATCTGGCGACCGATCTGCGGCAGGCGCCGCGGTCCGAAGACCACGAGTGCAAGTACCATCAGTATCAGCGAGTCGGCCATGCCCAGGCTGCCCAGTTCAATTGTCGGCGGAGTCACCATCGAGAACAATGATATCTGAGCGGAACCAGAGTCACCCTACCGAGTAGAGACTCGGGTAGAGTCGCCGCTCACTAAAGGCCGAGTGGACTTGACTTCGGCGAATCCTGGCTGCCGTTGCACTGGTTCCGCTTTGCCTGCCGAACGCGCTCGCCAACCTTGCGCATGAGCCTTATACCGCGCTGGCTCTTGTCCCAGCTTATTCAGCTCTTGGGCTGCAAACCGGTGCTGCTTTACAATTGAAGGTATTGGAGCTGTTCCTGCAGGACTGGATTCTATGGAACCCACCCGATGCAGCGCGCGGCCAATGATAGAGGGGCTGCAACAACCCCGTGGATGGGGACGACCTGAAAGATGCGGCGAAGGGGCCGGGTTGTTCAGGACTGTCAGTGCATCCGCTGCAGCCATGATTGCTTTCAACATCTCCGTCCAGTGCCTGCAAGTGGATTGATGGGTGAGCTGGGCTGAAGGCGGACTCGAGTGAACCTGGTTCTTGACGACTTAACGGCGGCCTCGCCGGAGGCTTGCAGCAGTTGCAGTCTTGAAAACTACCTGACGCTTCCTGATCACACCATGGACCAGCGCATTGCAATAGCGCGCGCCAAACTAGGCGCCACCACCATCTTGTTGGGCCATCACTACCAACGCGACGAAGTGATTCGGTTTGCCGATTTTACCGGTGATAGCTACAAGCTCTCGCGAATCGCCTCGGAGACCCATGCGGATTACATCGTTTTTTGCGGTGTGCACTTTATGGCTGAGAGCGCCGACATTCTGGGTCGCGATGGCCAGCAGGTGATCCTGCCCGACTTGAACGCCGGCTGCTCCATGGCCGACATGGCCGAAATCTCCCAAGTTGAAGCCTGCTGGGAGGTGATCGAGCGCCTTGGCCTGGCAGCAGACACCATTCCCCTGACTTACATGAATTCAACCGCAGCCATCAAGGCATTCTGTGGGGAGCGCGGTGGACTGGTTTGCACGTCGTCAAATGCGCGCGCGGCCTTTGAGTGGGCCTTTGCACGTGGCAAGCGGATTCTCTTCCTGCCTGACCAGCACCTGGGCCGCAACACTGCCTATGCCATGGGCATTCGACTGGAGGAAATGGTGGTTTGGGACCCGTGGGCTCTGCAGATCGGTCAAGTTCAGGGAGGCCAGACCAAGGAAAGGCTTGCTGCGAGCCGCGTTCTCTTGTGGAAGGGACACTGCGCGGTACATCAGCGCTTTCTGCCCGGCCATGTCGACCAGGTGCGGGCCAAGTACCCCGGCATCCAAGTGATCGTTCACCCGGAATGCCGCTGGGAAGTTTGCCAAAAGGCTGACGCGCTAGGTTCAACTGACCGGCTCATTGCTCTGGTAGACCAGGCGCCGTCAGGCTCAATGTTCGCCGTCGGCACTGAGATTCACCTGGTCAACCGCATGGCCCGGCGCTTTGCGCAGCAGGGCAAGCGCGTGATCACCCTCGACGACACCGGCTGCCTTTGCACCACGATGTATCGCATCAGTCCGCAGCACCTGGCATGGGCGCTGGAGAATCTGGTCGAGGGACGAGTCGTCAACCGCATTCAAGTACGCATGCGCGTGAAGCACTGGGCGAAGGTGGCGCTGGACCGGATGCTGGAAGTGGGTTAAGGCAGCGAATAGGGAGCCGTGCACAGCTGACAGCTCGTAGCCGGACTATTGTTCCTCCAGCGGCTCGGTGAATTTGATCTGATTTCCGAAATCATCTATGACGCGGAATTCACGATTTCCCATGGCTTGAGCATGATTTCCTGAGTCACCTGGGCGCCGCTTTGCTTCAATTCGTCGAAGAGTGCCTCAATTTCCGTGGTGAAGATATGAATTCCAACAGGTGAATGACTTCTGGTTTCGTCCTGGATAAGGTGAACGGCAACATCGCCTCGTTCGACGATCGCGTAGTCGCCGTGAGGCATCAGCATTGCAACGCTAAACCCAAGCTTTTCTTGGTAATGCTGAAGGGCCTTGGGTAGATCTGCGACGGGAAGTTCAGGTACAATCCGAGTGAGCTGCGCCATCGATAAACCCCTTGTCAGAGGCGTGCGAAACTGGGCGAGGGCCAGATTAGCACAGAGCTGCTCCGCATGGTCGGGCAAGAGGATTGCCGTCGTTCGGAACCATCCGGATTCCTCGACTTAGCTGACTTCTGTACCCTGTTCTCCACTCCCTCTCGATTGCGTTTTGTCGTATCGTGTATGCAGGGAATCCCATGAAGACCTTCACTCTGGAAGAAGCTCAATCTTTGTTGCCGGTGCTGGAATCTCTTCTCAAGCGTGCGATCGAGGGCCGCCAGGCGGCTGAAGCGGTCGAGGCGAATCTGACTGATCTGTCTCGGCGGATCTATCTCTCCGGAGGCATGCGTGTGGATGGAGCCAGCGTGGCCAAGCAGCGTGCGGAGATCGGGGGGCACCTGCAGCGTGTCCGTGAGAGCCTGGCCGAAATCGATGCCATCGGAGTTCAGGTCAAGGATATCGAAGGCGGCCTCCTCGACTTCCCTTGCCGCGTCGATGATCAGGTCGTGCTGCTTTGCTGGCGCATGGGTGAGTCCACGATCGAGCACTGGCACACCATCGACTCCGGCTTTCAGGGTCGCCAGCCCGTGGACGAGCGTTTTCGTCGCCGTTCCGCCTCCGGTGGCCGTCTCAACTAAGGCGCCGTGAGCTCGCCTTCCTTTTGAGCACCCAAGCCCATGTATTTCACTGAGAACGAAGTTCGCGCGGTCCTCACGTATTCCTCGCTCATTCCAGCGATCCGTGCAGCGTTGATCGACTACTCCGCCGGGTTGGTGGAGCAGCCTGCCCGAACCATCCTCCGCGCGGGCAATGCAGAAGGCTTCCGCGATGGCTGGTTCGCCGTCATGCCCGTGATTGCCGGCGACGTGATGGGCGTGAAGACAGTCACGTTCTTTGCTGGCAACGCCGAATTTGGGCTGCACACCCACATGGCAGTCGTCGAATTGCTGCTTCGCGCAACTGGAGAACCGCTGGCGATCATGGATGGCAGGGTGATTACCGAGATGCGCACGGCTGCCGTCTCGGCTGTGGCCCTCGCCGCGCTTGCCCCGCTGGCAACCGCCAGCCTGGGTATCCTGGGCTCAGGAGTGCAGGCCCGCTCGCACATTCAGGCTCTGCGGCAGGTCCGGCCTGCGATTCAAGACATCCGCATCTGGAGCCGCAACCCCGCCAACGCAGAGCGCCTTGCTGCAGAGACTGGTGGCGGCGCCCGTGCAGTGGCGATCGAAGAGGCGGCGGCGGCAGACGTGGTTGTGACTGCAACTGCCTCTCCTGAACCGGTTCTCCAGGGCCGATGGCTGGCATCCCACGCGGTGGTGCTGGCCGTGGGAGCCACGGGGGCCAGCCTACGGGAGCTGGACGATGAGGCAATACTCGGCAGCTACGTGGTGGCGGAGTCCCGCTCGTGTGTCGAGCGCGAGTCGGGAGACGTCATTTTGTCGGGCGCCAGGGTTGAGAGCGAGATTGGCCAGATTCTGGCTGGTTTGGCGTCGGCTCCCATTGGCCAGCGCATTGTATTCAAGTCTGTTGGAATGGCCATTGAAGACCTGACTGCCGCAAAACTGGTTTGGCAGCTGATGCAGAAAAATCAGCGCTGAGCGAATAA
>PLKU01000427.1 GCA_003140705.1 Acidobacteriaceae bacterium | reverse complement strand
GTCCAAGACCAAGGGCAACGTCGTCGATCCAATTGAGATCGTCAAGCAGTACGGCACTGACGCGGTCCGCTTCACGTTGGCCAGCATGGCCTCGCCTGGCACCGACATCGCCTTCAACGTCGCCCGTACTGAAGGCTATCGGGCCTTCGCCAACAAGATCTGGAACGCCGCCCGCTTCCTATTCATGAACGTCGACAGGGCCGCCGAAATCGGCATCACCGTCGATCCCGCCGCCCTCGGCTCCATGCCGATCGCCGCACCGAATGCCCCGCTTGAAGCCTGCTGGATCGTCGCCGAGCTTCACGCCGCCGCTGCCAAGGTGAACCAGGCACTGGAGAACTACCGCTACGACGATGCCTCCAATCTGATCTACACGTTCTTCTGGGGAAGCTTCTGCGACTGGTACCTCGAAATCGTCAAGCTCCGGCTGGACTTCTCAGAGACAGCAGACGAGGTCCAGACCGCGGCCGCTCTCACCACCTTCGTATCCGTCTTTGAAGCGGCATTGCGCTTACTTTCGCCTTTCATGCCATTCATCACCGAGGAAATCTGGCATGCCCTCTATGATGGAAATCCACCCGCGAAGTCGATCGCGCTGACCACTTACCCGCAGGCCGCCGCATCAGCGGCAGATGCAGTTGCCCAGATCGACATGGGTGTGGTGCAGAGCCTCATCGTGGAAGTTCGAACACTCCGTAAGGAAGTCGGCGTTGAGGAGAAGGCTGTCACGCCGATTGAGGTACGCATTGACGCGGGAATGCAGTCAGTTCTTCACGAAAATCGCGCCATGGTTGAACGCCTCTCTCGCGTGAGTGAAATGCGCTTCGTAAGGCAGATCACGGCCGGGCTTTCGAAGCACTCGACTTTTAATTTTGATGTGGCCGTTGTCTATCAGGCCAGCATCGACGTCCCCGCACAGATTGCGCGCTTGACAAAGGACATCGCAAAGTACGAAAAAGGCGTGGCCGCGGCTGAGCGCCAACTGGGCAACGAAGGATTTCTGGGGAAAGCCCCACCGCAGGTGGTTGAGGGATTGAAGAAGCAGGAATCCGAAACCCGCGCATTGCTCGAAAAAGCCCGCGCAGCTTTGGAATCCCTGCCTCAGCATTGACAACTGTTCACTCGCCACTGTTCACTGACCACTGACCTATGGACTGGAAGAGCAGCCGCATCGACGCATTGTTGGAGCATGCCCTGGCTGAGGACATGGCCGCCCGGGATGCCACAACCAACTTGACCATTGACCCCGACCTGCGCGCCGCGGCCTCAATCATAGCCCGGCAGGAGATGGTGGTCTGCGGGCTGGGCGCTGTATCGCGCCTCCTGGAAATCTTTGCCAGACTCGATTCTCGTCCCTCCGCGCAGACCCGCTTCCACGTTGTCAGCCATCCTGAAATCTTCGACGGCGTGCGGGTGCGCGAAGGTCAGATTCTGGCTGTCATCCGTCACAATGCCCGCGTGCTTCTCAGTTGCGAGCGCGTCATTCTCAACCTGCTGCAGCACCTCAGTGGAATCGCCACGCTCACCCGACAATACGTCGATGCGATCCAGGGAACGCACGCCAACGTTCTCGACACGCGCAAGACCATGCCCGGTTTGAGAGTTCTTGAAAAATACGCCGTGCAGTGCGGCGGAGGCACGAATCACCGCATCGACCTCGCCTCCGGCATCCTCATCAAGAACAACCACATCTCGCTGGGCGGCGGCCTGTCCAAGGTCCTTACGCTCGCCTTGGAAAAACGCAGGAGAGGCCAGCGTGTGCAGGTAGAAGTACGCTCGCCACAGGAACTTGAAGAAGCGCTCCAATACGGGGCTGAGGCGATCCTGCTCGACAACATGACTCCAGCCGAAGTCAAGAGATCCGTCGAGCGCATCAAAGAGGTAGCGCCTGGGCACAAGACCCAGGGGCATCCAAGCCACGAACCGGAAGAAGAGACTGAAGGTCGTTGGATTCCCACCGAAGCCTCGGGCGGCATCGTGCTCGACAATATCCGCTCCTATGCCGAAACAGGCGTGGACTTCATCAGCGTGGGCGCACTGACCCACTCTGCCAAGGCCGCGAATATTTCCATGAGCATCACCGCGGAGCCAAGTTAAACGATGGCCGAACACACTGCGGGTAACTTCGAGCTGGACGCCGAGTTACGCGCCGCCCTGGCAGGCACCATCTATGCCGGCAAGATTCGTTTCTCCCTTGTAACGGACTCCACCAACACCGACTGTGCTGAAGCCGCACGCCTGGGCGCGCCCCACGGTACGGTCTACTTTGCCGATGAACAACTGGCGGGCCGGGGACGCGGCGAACATGCCTGGCGCTCTGCCGCGGGTGAAGGGCTCTACGTGAGTGTCCTGCTTCGTCAGGGATTGCCTTCAACTCGGCTGCATATCCTGCCACTCTCAGCGGGACTTGCCGCTGCCGACGCTATCCGCTCTGTCTCCGGCCTATCCATTGACTTGCGCTGGCCAAACGATCTGCTGATCGCTGGCCGCAAGGCTGGCGGCATTCTTGTCGAAGCCAGGACAGAAGCACTCGGCGCAGGCAGCGTGATTGCCTTTGCCGTGGTGGGCATTGGCATCAACGTGCATCAGCGCAGCTTCGCTCCCGGACTCTCCACACCAGCCACATCGTTGGACCTTGAGGCAGGTCGGCGCATCCGACGCAAGCCCTTGCTCGTCTCCCTGTTAAAATCGCTGGAGCGTGAGACGCTCGGGCTACTCGATCCTGCGGCAGGTAAGGCGATCCCACAACGAATGGAACAAGCGTCAACCTGGGTCCGCGGGCGCCACGTGCAGGTCCACGGACCGCAAGCCTGCACCGGCATCACAGATGGCTTGAACGAGCACGGCTTTTTGCTGGTACGCACCGACAATGGATTGGTAACCGTGCAGACCGGTGGCATTCGCGCCGCGGAGATAAGCTAAACATGCTGCTTGCACTCGATGTCGGCAACACCAATACGAAGCTCGGCCTTTATCGGCTCGATTCGGTCGAGCCTTCTTTGGCGGCGCACTGGCGTCTTACCACGCACCGCGCACAAACCGTGGATGAATACGGCGCTCTCTTTATCAATCTCTTCCAGATGAAGGGAATCGATCCTGCTCAGGTCAAGCACATCATCATCTCCTCAGTGGTGCCGCCCGTCGAGTCCACGCTGCGTCAGATGTGCGAGACCTACTTCCACATTGAGCCGCTCTTTGTTGAGCCGGGCATCAAAACTGGCATGCAAGTTTTGGTCGACAATCCAACCGAGCTGGGCGCGGACCGCCTCGCTGACTCAATCGCCGCTTACGAGCGCTATGGGGGCCCCTGCATCGTGGTGGACTTTGGCACTGCCACCAAGTTTGAAGTCATCTCGGAGCGTGGCGAGTATCTCGGCGGCGTCATCGCTCCCGGCCTCGGCCTCAGCGCCGAAGCCCTTTTTTCGCGCGCCGCGCGCCTCAGCCGCGTTGATATCAAGCGTCCCGACAAAGTCATTGGCACCAACACCATCGGACACCTGCAGAGCGGCCTCTATTTCGGCTACATCGGACTTGTCGACGGCATTCTAGACCGCATTGTCGCCGAGCTTGGGTCGAAACCTCGAGTGATTGCGAGCGGCATCATGGCGCACCTCATTGCGGCAGACTCACGCTACATCTCCGAGATCGACGACATGCTTACCCTCGACGGCCTGCGCATCCTCTTCGAGCGCAATCGCACCGCCCGACCGCGCGGCCGGGCCACTTGAGACAACTTTGCTGAACTACTTCAACTATTTCACCGAAATTGAAGATCGCTTCCAGAAGCGCCGCGGATCGCTGCTCCTGCTCTCCACGCTCGATTGGGCGCTCATCGAGACCTGGCGCGAAGCGGGAATCCCGCTCGACGCCGCACTGCGCGGCATCGATGCAGCCTTCGACAAATATGAGGCTCGCCAAAAGAAGGGCCGCATGCGCCGAGTCAATGGCCTTGCCTGGTGCGCGCAGGCCGTGATGGAAGCCGCAGAAGAATTGCGAGAGGCATCAGCAGGCAATGCCGCCACAGCAGTTGAGACACGCGAATCCGGCTTTGAGCACGCGCGTGTATCCGCTCATCTTGAATCGGCCGCAGCCGCTCTGGATGCCGCAACCGTGGCTCCCGAAGCATGCAGTGCCACCGCCCTCCGCCTGCGCGAACTTGCCGCTGCAATCAACAGCTCTTCATCAACCGCTCCAACCCACGAAGCGAGCGGAGCTCATAACCTTGAAGCTCTGGAACGCACCCTCACCGTCCTCGAAGAAAAGCTCTTTGCTGCTTTGACAGCTGCAGCGCCTGAAGAACTCCTTGTCGCACTCAAGGAACACGCCGCGCGCGAGCTGGCACCCTACCGCAGCCGCATGGGCGCTGTGCAACTGCGCCAGGTAGAGCGGCAATTTGTGCAGAAGCAACTTCTTGTTCACTACAGCCTCCCGCGCCTCAGCCTGTTCTACATGAGCCAACAATGAAGCCCCCTAAGAAGTCCCATCGTCAGCGCTCGCAGCCCGCCAGGCCGAGTCACGTTCAGCCCGCGATGGAGTCCTCGCAGGTCGTGCAGATTGAAAAGCCCATCTATGGCGGCGCCTTCCTTGCCCGCATGGAGGGCAAAGCAGTATTCGTCCCCCTCACCCTGCCGGGCGAGCAAGCCCGCGTGCGCATCACGCAGAGCAAGCGCGGCTACGACACCGCCGATCCCGATGAAATCATCTCCGCCTCACCTGAACGCATTGCGCCTGCCTGCCCTCACTTTGGCGCATGCGGCGGCTGCCACTATCAGCACACAAACTACGAATCGCAACTTGCATTCAAGCAAATCATCCTGCGCGAAACCCTGCAGCGTGGAGGCGTCACCCCGCCCGCGGGAATCAACATCCTTGCCGCAGATCCCTGGCAATATCGAAACCGCATACGGCTCGCTTTCGATGCAGCTGGAAACCTTGGCTATCGCGGTCGCCGCTCCAATGCGATCATTCCCATCAGCGAGTGCCCCATTGCAGCACCGTTGCTTCTCAGCGCTGCCAAGGTATTCGGAGAAGTCACCCGCCAGTTCGTCTCGATCTTCCAGCCCACAGAGATCGCGCTCTTCTGTGATGCAACAGAAACAGCACTGCTGGCCAGTGTTTTCCTCGCCGGATCTGGCCAGCCCAGTCCGCCAAAGTCAAAGTCCTGGTTCGACGATTTCGCCCAGGCCATCCGCGTACAGATTCCCGCGCTCAAAGGCGCAGAACTGGTGGCCGAAGGTTCTGCAGCCCAGCCATCGAGCTCTCTGGCTCAATGGGGCGTGTCGTCCCTCACCTATCACGCCGCCGGTTTCGACTATCGCGTAGACCATGGCGGCTTCTTTCAAGTCAATCGCTTTCTTGTCGATGATCTTGCCCAGCAAGTCACCACCGGCCACGAAGGCCATCTCGCCTGGGACCTTTTCGCCGGTGTCGGTCTCTTTGCAAGACGGCTGACCGCGAGCTTCGAACGCGTCGTCGCAGTAGAGTCCGCACCTGCCGCAACCCAGGCGCTCGCCGCGAACCTTAAAGACACATCCGGGACCGCAGTTCAAGCCGCGGCTCTCGATTTTCTCAGCACTTTCAAGCCAAACCATCCCGCCTCACTTCACCCCGACTTGGTGGTTGTAGATCCTCCCCGCGCCGGCCTTGGCCCTGACATTACCGCTCTGCTTGCAGGGGTCGCTGCCCCCTCCATGGTCTACGTCTCCTGCGACCCTGCAACCCTCGCCCGCGATCTGCGCGTGCTTATCGCCACGGGATACGCCATCCAATCCATCACCCTCGCCGACCTCTTTCCCCAGACCTTCCACCTGGAGACATTGGTTCATTTGCGCCGCGCCTGACAGGCTTATCCGCCATAGAACCTCTCCAATTCTGGCGCGATGCAAGCTGAGATCACGACCTCCGCGCCTACCGTTCCGATATCAACGGCGCCCGTTGCTTCCGTCTCGACGGAAAAACTACCATGCTGGAGCCAAGATGCGGACAGCAACAGCGCCCTTAAAGCGGCTAAGAACCCAATCCTTGCCAGGCCATCTCTCTGAAACCAGCGGCTTCTCTTGAAATATCTCGATCAATGAAGCACCTCCCCATGGAGCCGTTTGACCGGATCAATCCATCCCAACCACCCGACCGCCCGTTCCTCCAGC
>PLKU01000377.1 GCA_003140705.1 Acidobacteriaceae bacterium | reverse complement strand
GCTGCGGTCGCTGATCCAGCGGTCGCCCAGGGCCTGCAGCGGCGCAACGTCATCTGTCCACCATGCCGGGGGGAGTTTTTCCGGCTCAATGCGTCGCGCCGGCTCTCCTTCAGGCAGGGAGGCGGAGATGGAGACCAGATCGTCGGGTTGCAGGTTTGGTTCCAGATGAACGAAGAGCTCGATGGCCGCAAGCGAGAGGGAGGGCGACGCATAGACCATGGGTACGCCCGGCGAATTCCATCGCCCGCCAAAACGCCGGGCTCCGTGACCCAGAAACGCCTCGTCTGCATAACGTGCCTTGCAGATTCGCCAGATGCGCATCAGGGGATTCAGAGCCGGAGCTTCTTTCAAGCGGACATTCCCTCAGGGGCTAAAGCNNAAAGCCCATGCTGATTTTGCGGCATTTGCGGCACCCTTCGACTTCGCTCAGGGCAGGCTATTGAAGTCATACCCTGTTACAAAACATTGCGAGTCGGGTGGATGTGTTGACTCCCAGGTCTCAGAAGCGAGACCTAGGGCACCCGGCGGAAAGAAGCGTGGTCAGCTATAGACACCGTAAGCGATACGGCCGAGCACGCTCTCTACTTCGCGGACGCCGGGATCGGTGTCAAGCTGGTCAAGCGGACGGCCGCCGCGCAAGGCGCGATTCGGCGTTTTGAGCCATGCGGCCGCCTTGTCCCCGTCGCCCAAGGTATCGGCTGCGGTGGCGTAGACTTGGGCAAGACGCACCGTGCGGTCGGATTCAGCGGCGGTGAGGCGCGAGTGCTGCGTCAGACGCCGAGTGAGCGTGCGCTGGGGAATGCCGATCTTTTCAGAGATCTCCGCCTGGCGCAGATCGAGGCGCTCAGCCAGCAGGAAGAGTGCCTTCACCGGGAGCCCCTCGCGGACCAGTTCAGCCATTGCGCCTCCCTTGCCCACTGGCCGGCCGAGTATGAGTTCTCCGCCCAACAGATGATGTACGGAATGAGTGGCCATGGCGTGCCTCCAAGAAAAGTATACGCCATTTGGCTAGATGGAATACGCCAAAATTGCAAATATCTGAATTGAAGGAAAAGGGGAGAGGCTGTTTTTCTACTTGACAGAATATTGTAATTACATAACAATATATTTGAATTATGAACAGTTCAGTCCAGAAAGCACCCGGCGAGAGCGGTTTGTACAACCGCATCGCTGTATTGCGCGCAGAGCGGGGCATCAGCAGGCAACAGCTGGCCGATGCGATGGGTGTGAACTATCAGACGATCGGCTTTCTGGAGCGCGGCGAATACAGCCCCAGCCTGAAGCTGGCTCTTTCACTGGCCGAGTACTTTGGGCTGCCGGTTGAGGCGCTTTTTTCAAAGCAGCCGCTTCAGCCGCTGAGCCAGCAGGTGTATGGGACGGGCGGACTGAAGTCCGTACAGAATGCAGGAATCGAAGCAGAGGAATCCAAATGAAAACTGAAGTTGTTCTTCTTGGCATGCACATCAACATCGCTTCTCAGGCACGCCGCCGCTGGCTCGTGGTCCTGATCTACGCGGGGTTTGCCGCTCTTGGGACGGCCTGGTTCTTCGTTTCCGGGCATTTTGGGGGGATGTTTTTGGGTTGGTTGATCCTTTTTGGCTTCATGTTTTTGGGGCGGTTTCTGGGGGGCAGGAGCTCATCAGGCGGGCTGCTTCCTCCCCTCGAGCGCGACGACGGCGACGAACGTGAGCTGCACCGGCGCGACCATGCGTACTTTATGGCCTATAAGTGGTGGGACCTTACGCTGGTGCCCGCGCTGGTGGCCGTTGGCTTGAAAAACAATTCGTTTTATGCGACGTGGGATCCTGTGGTGCGCGGCCTCATTGACCGGTTGCCGGTGGGGTTGCTGGCCGGGGCGGTTGTTCTCTATTACACCTTGCCGCAGGTGATCCTGTTGTGGACCGAGCCGGATATGGAGCCGCAGGGGTAAACGGAGAGCCAGTGGCTAAAGCCACGCTTGCTGTGGGGCTGGTTCAGGGGCCGGAAGGCCCCTGCTCCCTTCGGTTTGGGAAGGCGACGCGGTCCAACGTCGGCAAGGATAACCGGTTGCAGAGCTAGGCCCACTCGCCCTGACGCATGAGGGGCTCGGCGACGCCGGCAGCAGTGATGCCATCAATGTCGAGCTCACCCGATCCGATCATCCAGTCGACGTGGATCAGGCTGTCGTTTGCTCCCTTGGCTGCAAGCTGCTCCGGGGTGAGCTTGTCGCCCTCGCGCAGGCAGGAGCTGTAGGCCTGCCCCAGGGCGATGTGCGACGCGGCGTTTTCATCGAAGAGTGTGTTGAGGAACAAGATGCCGCTAGCCGCAATCGGCGAGGAATGCGGCACGAGCGCGACCTCGCCCAATCGGCGCGCACCGTCGTCGGTATCGATGAGGCGCTGCAGCACTTCCTGGCCACGGCTTGCCCGCGCTTCGACGATGCGGCCTTTCTCAAAACGCACGTGGATGCCTTCGATCATCGTGCCCTGATGGGAGAGCGGCTTTGTGGCCGTAACAGTGCCATCGGCGCGGTCCTTGTGCGGAGTGGTGAAGACTTCTTCCGTAGGCATGTTTGGAATGCAGTAGAGGCCGTTGCCCGCGGTTGTGCCGCCTCCCAGCCAAAGATGGTCGTCGGCGAGGCCGAGGCGAAAATCGGTGCCAGGGCCGCGATATTGCAGGGCCGCGTAGCGCTTTTCATTCAGCAGCGCGGCGCGCCGGTGCAGGTCCGCATCGTGCGTCTTCCACGCGGCAACAGGATCGTCGCTGTTGATGCGCGTGGTTTGAAAGATTGCGTCCCACAGCTTGGCGAGCGCCACTTCGGGTGCGTCGTCGGGAAAAGTTGCCGCAGCCCAGGCGGGGGTCGCACTGGCCACAATGGTCCAGTTGATGGCGTGCCGGGTAATCAATTCGAGCGCCGGCCGGTAAGCCTCAGAGACGGCGCGGTTGGCGCGACCGACTTTTGCGGGATCCTGATTGGAAAGAAGCGATGGATTTCCGCCGGCGATTGCAAGGCGTGCCGCACCGCTCTTGAAGGCAGCTCCCATTCCGTCGTAGAGCCATTTGGCCGCGTGGTCAAAGCTCGAGTCGGGCGCAAACTGATAGCGCATCAGCGTGGCTGCGTCGTCGCTGTAGAGAGTGGTGACCAGCGAAGCACCAGCGCGGTAGGCCTGCTCGGTGATGCGGCGGCCGAGCGGCAGAGCATCGAGTGAGGCGGTCATCAACAGCTCCTGGCCGGACTGCAGGCCGAGGCCGACTTTGACCGCTACTTCGGCGAGGAGATCCAGCTTCTGTTCGTGCGTGCTCTGTTGAGTGATTGCCTCGGTTCCAATCATGGCTATATGCCTCCACGAATTTGCATCTTTTTATGTAATCACAGCGACCTTGGCGCGCTTGCCGAGGCGGACTACAAGGCGGGCGGGTAAAGTGGCCAACGGGATGAGGGCGTTGGTGGCCACTTCGCCATCGAGCTTGACGGCATTTTCGGCGATCTTGCGGCTGGCTTCAGCTCCGGAGGCGGCAAGGCCCAATTGCACCAGAAGCTTGGGCAGGCGAATTTGCAATCCACCGGGCGCGCCTGAAGGGCCAACCAGGTCCGCATAGGCTACGGGTACCTCTTCCAGGTCTTCGCTCTCGCCCTTCTGCTGGAACATGCGTGCCCAGTTTTCGTCAGCGCTTGAGGCCGCTTCCTCGCCGTGGAATCCGGCGGTGATGGTGCGGGCAAGGCGCTTTTTGGTGTCCATGGGATGAAGCCTGCCGTCGGCGACCTGCAGTTGAAGACCGGCGACCTCCGACTGGCGCAGGTCAGTGAGGAAGACCCAGTACTTCCACATCAGCTCATCAGAGATGCTCATCAACTTCCCGTACATCTCGGCGGGCGGCTCGTTGATGCCGACGGCATTGTTGAGCGACTTGGACATTTTCTGAACGCCGTCCAGGCCCTCGAGAATGGGCGTCATCAACACGATCTGCGGCTTCTGGCCGTAGTGGCGCTGCAGGTCGCGGCCGCATTGCAAGTTGAACTTCTGGTCGGTCCCGCCGAGCTCCACATCGCACTCCAAGGCGACGGAGTCGTAGCCTTGCATGACGGGGTAGAGCATCTCGTGCAGGCTGATGGGCTGCTCAGCCTGGAAGCGCTTGTGAAACTCATCACGTTCCAGCATCTGAGAGACGGTGAAGTGAGAGGTGACGCGGATGGTGCCCTCGTAGTCCAGCTTGCCGAGCCACTCGGAGTTGTAGCGGACTTCGGTTTTGGCCTCGTCGAGGATCTTGAAGACCTGTTGCTTGTAGGTCTCGGCGTTCTTCTGGATTTGCTCAAGCGTCAGCGGCTTGCGGGTGACATTGCGGCCGGTGGGGTCGCCGATGAGGGAGGTGAAATCGCCGATGAGGAAGATGACCTGGTGGCCGAGCTGCTGGAAGTGGCGGAGCTTGCGCATCAGCACGGTGTGTCCCAGGTGCAGGTCAGGGGCAGTGGGGTCAAAGCCGGCCTTCACACGGAGGGGCCGTCCGGTTTTGCGGCTCTGTTCGAGGCGCTCGCGAAGGTCGCTGGCGCGGATAATCTCCGCTGCACCTTTCTCCAGCAGGTCCATCTGTTCGTCTACGGGCAAAAACTTGCTCATGTCGTCTTTCAGTATAAGGTCGGGGTTCGGTGCTCAGCCGGGCTTTGCCATAGCTGTTGGGTTGGGACGCCCAGTAACTCTGTAATCCCTTTCAAAAAGCGCGAACGCTTGATTTGTCTTGCACATGCCAGTTTTGTCTTAGACTTGATAAATGGAAGAGTTCAGCAGGATTCAACGGCTGCCGCCCTACGTCTTCAACATCACAGATGCCATGAAGCGGACGGCCCGGCGCAACGGCGAAGACATTATCGACTTTGGCATGGGTAACCCCGACGGGGCTACGCCGAAGCACATCGTAGACAAGCTGGTGGAGGCGGCGCTGAAGCCCGCAACCCACCGGTACTCAGTCTCGCGCGGGTTGCCGCGGCTGCGCAGGGCAATTGCAAGCTGGTACAAGACCCGCTACGACGTGGACCTTGACCCGGAGACCGAAGCGATTGTGACCATCGGCTCCAAGGAGGGCATTGCCCACCTGTGCCTGGCAATTCTGGATTCACGGGACACGGTGCTGGTGCCGAATCCGAGCTATCCCATCCACATTTATGGGCCGGTGATCGCTGGGGCGCACGTGGTGAGCGTACCGGTGCACGATCGTGAGCACTTCCTGGCGCAGCTTGAGGACCTGATTCCGCGGATGGTGCCGCGCCCGAAGGCGCTGATCGTCAATTTTCCGTCGAATCCCACCACGGAATGCGTTGAGCTGCCGTTTCTGGCGCGGCTCGTGGAACTGGCCCGCGAATATGGCTTCCATTTGATCCAGGACTTGGCCTACGCCGACATTGCCTTTGACGGGTACAAACCGCCGAGCGTGCTGCAGGTGCCGGGAGCGAAGGAAGTGGCGGTCGAGTTCTTTACGTTGTCAAAGAGCTACAACATGCCTGGCTGGCGAGTGGGCTTCATGGTAGGCAACCCGGTGCTGGTGAGCGCGCTGGCACGGCTGAAAAGCTACTTCGACTACGGGACGTTCACGCCGATCCAGGTGGCTTCAATTCAAGCTCTGGAAGGGCCGCAGGAGTGCGTCGCGGAGATCTGCGAAAACTACCGCGGGCGGCGCAACGTGCTGGTGGAAGGGCTGAACAAGCTGGGCTGGCCCGTGGCGATGCCCAAGGCCACGATGTTTGTGTGGGCACAAATCCCCGAGCAATACAGAAAGCTTGGGTCACTGGAGTTTTCAAAACTGCTGCTGACCGAGGCCAAGACGGCCGTTTCTCCGGGAATTGGGTTCGGCGATTACGGGGACGGACATGTGCGGTTCTCGCTGATCGAAAACGAAGAGCGCACGCGCCAGGCGCTGCGGGGCATCAAGCACATGTTCGCTAAGGGCGAGATTGCAGGGGCACGCGACCAGGGATCTGAAGCGCTGCTAACAAAGTAGCTTGCTGTTCGAGGATGCGGGATGAACCCAGGTTTCTGAATCGAGACCTGGGCACTTATAAAAACTACGGCTGCGGCGTTCCAGCTTGATGGTAGTGCGACTTGTCGGCGAAGACGCGCTCTGCTACGCGCGGATCATTCTCGAAGTGCGGCGTTCGCTCCCAGATCATGGTGCTGCGATTCGTCAGGTCGTACGCAGGCCACTGGGGCAGGCCTGCGAAGTTCGGATTGCCGGTCTTGCCGTAAATGATCAGCATTTGAGACATGGTTGCAGCCAGGGCATTGGCTGCGGCAAGCTGCTCGGGCGATGAGCCAACCTGCGCTTCTGCCATGGCGATGTTGTCAAACATGAATGGAATGTCGATCGTGTGCATTGCCTTGCCGTTGGCGCCCGCAAAGTTCATCTGATAGACCCAGGTGTGAGGCTGACTCTTGGGATTCGCGGCTCTTCTCTCGGCCTCCCAACGCTGGCCCGGCCATGCACGAAACGCTGTGGCTGCCGCGGTGGCCACCTGATCGGCGGTGTACGCCGGATAAATTTCGCGATACTTTGCGATGACTTCTTCTGACGTGTAGGGGTCGAGGTACTGACTGACCGCCGTCTTGAGCACGTCGTGAACATTGTCCCAGGTAATGACCGTTCCGCGGATTTCAACGTTGGTCTCGTCGTGAACATTGCCCAGGATCATTGGCACCATCTCAGAGAGCGCTGGGGCATCGGGGTCAAATGGGTTGCGCGACAGAATCACGTTGTCCACAACGGGTAGCCAGTCTGCACTGACAGCGGCAGCGCCGGCCTGAATCTGCTCCATGGTCAAAGCATTCAGTTGCGCGGGCAGGTTCTGGTCCGGCGTGACGCCAAGTTTTTCGAGCACTGTTTTGGCACGGCCTGAAGCGATCTCAATGGAAGCTCCCTTGATCTGCTGGCCGCTCATGGTCAGGACGCGATGGAAGAGGCTTTTGGCTGCCGGTGTGGCCATCAATGCCGCGCATTTTGCGCCGCCTCCCGATTGCCCGAAGATGAGCACGCGGGATGGATCACCGCCAAATTCGGCGATGTTGTCGCGTACCCACTTGAGGGCAAGGATCAGGTCGAGCTGACCAGAGTTCCCCGACTCGGCGTACTCTGGCGCCAGGTCGCCGAGGTACATATAGCCGAAGGCGTTGAGCCTGTGATTCACGGTGACAACAACCACATCTCCGCGATGAACGAGACGCGTGCCGTCGTAGAGATCGCTGTTTACGGTGCCATTGTTATAGGCGCCGCCATGAAAATAAACCAGTACGGGACGCTTCATTTTGTCGCGGAGGCCGGCAGTCCAGACATTCAAGTGCAGACAGTCTTCGCTCTGCAGGCTCTGATCGCGCGTGGGGCGCGGGAGTCCACTTGTTGGCAGCCGGTTGGCGAGTGCAGGTGAAATGAGTTGCGGCGCCATCGCGGCAAACTTCGTGCAGTCCTTCACATCAATCCAGGGCGCGGGAGGAACGGGAGCTTTGAAGCGGGTCTTCGCGGTGTCAGCGCCATAGGGGATTGCCTTGAAGACGTTGACGCCATCGATGAAAGCCCCACTGACTCCGCCGGCCATTGTGTTTGCCAGTGGGACGGGCTGCGGCGTTTGCGTCCACGCAATTCCTTTGGAATGCAATGCAAGTGAGGCAGCGGCCATTCCCGAATAGCGCAACAGGGTGCGGCGATCGAAACGCTTCATTGGTCACTCCGAATCCAGCTCATGGGAAAATCTTACCGGTGATTGATCATAATTGCCCGAGAAGTGAACGGCGAGAACCCGTTGGCTCCGGGTCGGGACAGGCTTTTCGACGCTGCTTTCGTGACTGATCGCAGCGATGACGGCGAAGGCCAAGGGGCGTAGCATGGGGACGGCTGGCAAGGCGAGGAGGTAATTCAGATGACAAACAATTTGGATGCTCCAGACCCTTCAGGGCGAAGGTCGCCATGGTTTGAAGTGGGGCGGGTTCTGTTCTTTATCGCACTGGCGGTGGCCGTTTTCTGGCTCACCCAAAGCATGGTCGAGCATCGCTTCTTCAGAGGCGGCCGCATCGACCGGCATGGTGTTTTAAGGCCATAAAAGACACGAATGACAGAACTGGTTGGGGGCTCGAATGTTGTGAGGCCGCGGGTGGCGAGGTTGGCGGGGAGAGGCGTCAGCTGTCTTTGCGGTAGAGCAGGTCACGGATGGCGTGGCGGCGGGCTGCGTCGACTTCCTTCTGAGCCTTGAGTTCGTCGGCGGTCAGACGGTGCTTTGCGGCGGGCTCTGAAGACTCCTGGGCTGTGCACTCCGGACAGCGATTCGCGAAGCCGGGCTTATCTGGCCGCAGCTCGAATTCCTCTGAGCAAATGGCGCAAACTTTGATCGGAAAAGCCATACAAATCCATGATAACGGCGGTTGCGTCATGGCTCAAGCAGAGTTTATCGTCCGTGAAAATGGCGAGGTATTCAGGCGGCGGAATCGTCGTCCCAGTTGTCCGGTACGCGCTCGTCTGGGGCGTGGACAATGTGCATCAGCTCTCTGCGATCGAGCCAAATCAGNNGAATCAACCACCACGTTGCCGGGACCGGCGTAGCGATGTGTATCCATGTGGTGGTGGCACTGAGGGCAGTTGATCTTGCGGCCCAGGTCTTCAGCGTCGGATGTGGGCTGAGGAATGGTGCCGCCTGATGCCGTTGATTTAAGTTCATCGACAAGAGCCTGAAGAACCGCCATGGGGATCAACATGCCGTGACATTCTGTACAGTAAAGGATGCGGATTTTGGCGATGGCGGCATTCGCAAGTGGAATGTTGCAGATCGAGCATGCCTGCTGGGACAGTTCACCCAGGACACGCACACCGTCGTCATCCCCTTCTGGCAAGAAGACGGCGTGACAGTAGTCGCATTTATAGCTGTCCTCATCGGGCTTGAGAAGCATCGGTGCGCCGCAAGAAGGACAGTTCATTGCGGCTTCCCGCATTCCGTGCAGAACTTTGCACGCAGGGGAATCGGCTTGCCACATTCGATGCAGAACTTGGTGGACTCAGCAACCGCGGGCGCCNNAAAACGATGGGCAAGGACGAAAAAACGAGGCATGGCGATTGGACGGCTCCCTTGGAACATTGTAACCACCCGCGGGCGCCTGCGGTGCGGCGGCGGCTGTCTCCGCGGGTGCAGCCGCCGCGGGTTTCAGCGATGTGGACAAAACTTGCGCGACGGCTGCTCCGGCGCCAAGGCCCATGCCCATGCCGGCAGCACCGCTGGTGTTGGCGGCGGCGGTCTGCATCGACTCGGCGGCGGAGAATTGGGTGAAGCGGCCAAGATCGCCCACCATGTTCATGCCGA
>PLKU01000258.1 GCA_003140705.1 Acidobacteriaceae bacterium | reverse complement strand
GAGCCAGGTTTTCGAAGAGCAGATCGCGGCGAGAGCTAAAGAGCCGAGCGGAGAGAAAGACCAAGAGCCCGAGCAAGCGCAACATCAGGCCAGTTTTACATGTGAAAGGGTCGGATAGGATGAACACTCTATATACTTGATTCGAGAGCCGATCGGAATTTTGGCGAGGCACAGCATGCCCGTGCTGCATTCCGATGCAATCCTCGACCGTAATGCGAAGGGACGCGTGGGGAACCTGCTCTATGCCACGCTCTGCATGCCACAGAGTGATATGTGTACCAGCGCCTTCACCTCCATTCAAACGGTTGTCAAGAACAATAGGGTCCTACTCGGCCTTGATTCCACGCTGGGGGCGGTAGTCGGTGCATTTCTCGTATTGCTCATATTTTTTAGCCACATGCGCAGCCACAGCATGAGTCAACAGTTGCGCCGGGCCATTCGCCGCAAGGAAGTCTCCATTCTTTATCAGCCAATCGTGGATCTGGAAACCGGAAAAACTGTGCGGGCAGAGGCGCTTGCTCGATGGAAGGATGAGGAAGGATTCGCGGTTAATCCAGAAATCTTCGTACGGCTGGCCGAGGAGAGAGGCTTTATCGATGAACTGACCAAACTGGTGGTTCACACTGTACTGCAGGATTTTGGAACTGCTTTGCGAAGCGAAAGCAATTTCCATATGAATATCAATGTGACAGCCACGGATCTGCACGGAGGGCAACTTATGCCCATGCTCCGGGAAGCTTTAACCAATGCTGGGGTAGCGCCCTCTCGGTTGGCCATCGAAATTACCGAGGGATCCACGGTAAAAAGCTCAGTAGAAAGGGCCGCAATCAGACAACTTCGCGACGCCGGTCACAGCGTCCAAATCGACGATTTTGGCACAGGTTACTCGAGTCTGGCCTACCTGAAGGATCTCAGTGTGGATGCCATCAAGATCGACAAGGCCTTCACCATGGCCATTGGTACCGAAGCGGTCACCCTTGGCATCCTGCCCCAGATCCTGGCGATGGCCGAAACTCTTCATCTTCAGGTGGTCGTCGAAGGCATCGAAACGGTGGAACAGGCTGCCTACTTTGCGGGCAAGGAACGTCCGGTGCTGGGGCAGGGATGGCTCTTTGGGAAGCCCATGGCAGCCGATGATCTGCTTTGCATGATGATCCGGAAACCGGACTACGAAGAAGAACTGTCCGGTGATGACCTAGTTGTCCGAAAAGAAATATGCAGTAGCAGAAATTGAGGGCTCAACCAAACCGACCCGATGGCGACTTTACATTGCGGGCCAGCATCCTGCGATACTTCATCTGTAAAGCATCGTTTCCTGCAAATGCTCATCGAAACGAGAGCGGCTGATGCGGGAGATCCGGCGACGAACCCGCGTGGTTGGCGCATTTCCCGATGGGCAGTCAGCGCTGATGTTGGTCACTGCTCGACTCCGCCATGCGGCGGTTACCGCCAATCCGGACAATGGGCTTCGTTGAAGCGGGCGGACCAGTGTTCCGAAGAAAGATTCACCGGCTACCCGCAAGCCACTCAGAGCCAAGCAACTGCCTTATATACAGACGTTTATCATCTTTGGCTCAGAATTACTCCCGGAATGTCGGCATGGCGTCTGGAATTCAAAGCCCCATCCTTTGCCAAGGACCGCGAGCGCGAAGGGCGTTTAGCGGTACCGATCTGCTTGACTATGCCCCAGTTCCATGCAAGTTCTGTCTAGTGGTATCCCCGGTTCCCAGATGCGAGGGACCGGGGAGGTCGAAGCGTCGGAACGGCGATTGCGCATCCACTCGGTCAGTTGCCAGCCTCTCTCGCGGGGGAGTCCATTCCGATGGGTCTTGCCAAAAGGGGTTAGGGGGCTTCGGAGGTGTAGGGAGTGTCATACCGGATTTGCAGCGTGGGGCAGGCGATAAAAACCTTGTCGTCGCCGCAATTCTCAAGCACCCTGGCAGGCCGGGGTACAATCTCGATCTTAAGGGAGATTGGCGCTACGGGCATCTTCGGTATCACCAATCCCCTTTCCATGCTTGGAAGCCCAACCGAGGCCACTTTGCCCATTGAGCCCGCCCGGGTTCCCTTTGCAGTGAGGCCGGGGCCGATCGCCGACCGGACGAGAGCCGATGCCGCGGGCGCGTTGGGATGTGGTCCTGCGCTACTGGGGACGCCAGCGCCAGGGATGCCGAAGGATGCGGCCAGGCCAGGGGACGCGACATTGGCGCTCGCGCCCGAAGAGGCTGCTGGATCGCGAACAGGAGCGGGAGTCTGGCCGAGAGTTTCCTGTGGAGGGTAAATATCGGCCCGCGGTATCGGCACCGACAAAACCGGGCGCGGGGTTTTACTGGCTCGCAGTGCTTTGGTCGCGGGGCGCTTCGCCATCTGGGTGCTGGGCAACACGTCGGGCCGGGCTTCGACAGGGGGAGTCTTCACACCGAGGCTGGACCCCTGATTGGCCGGTGCATTGAGCTGCGGCGAGGAACCGGGCTTCTGCCATTCGAGTGTGAGCGGAGTGGAAACTGCGGGTGCTCCAGGCCTCTTGATTTCAGTTCTTACGAGAAATATTGCCAGGAGAATGTTTAAGACGAACATTGCTCCGACGAGGAGCCGCGCGGAGAGAGGCCATGACGGGCGAGCCGTTCGGACACGCGAACGAGCCTGGCTGACCTTGGTTCTACCCCTCTCGGACTCGTCAAAGATACCCAACTTAATGCTCCCGGTGTTTCCGTCCAGGCGGGGGACGGATGCGCCGATTTTTGCTGCGCCCAACTTCCAGCAAGGCGTAACTGCATCATAATCCCGATGACCTGTGCCTCGCCAAAATACCATCCGGGTGCAAAAGGGGCATGGTTTGGGATGTAG
>PLKU01000485.1 GCA_003140705.1 Acidobacteriaceae bacterium | reverse complement strand
CGGAATAATGTGACCATCTGACGCCCCACCCCTGCGGACCTGCTGCTTGTACGTACGCGCAATTTGCTTGTACGTAGGCGATATTTGGCTCGTATCATTGTATTGTGCGATTGACAAGCATTATAAAAAGGGTATCAAAAATAAGAATCTCGAATCGCAAAAGAATTCCGGCGAATTATTCATCTTTATAATTATCTACGCTTTTTCGAAGTTAAGGCTATAAATAAACATGGCCACATTTGTGAACGAGGCGGCCTTTTATTAATATTCCGGAACGGTCTGCAAGCTCATCGGTATCCGGTTCAGTCGGGTCGAACTGGAAACGGCGGAACTGTCAATATTTCTGTGTGCGAGGCGTTGATTGTTTTGCCCGCACTGGGTGTGTGAGTGTGTCGGCGGCGGCAACGGCTGATTCGCGATTTCCAGCGAACGCGATTTCAAATGAAGCTGAAAGGGCCTGGGCGATCCACCGGCCCTGCCGCTTGGGCCAGTGCCGATCCCTAGGTGTGAAGCACGGCGGTGATGCCAATGCGCGCACCAAGTCGAGGAACACCGCGCCCTCGTTTCGCGCGCTGGTGGCGGTCAGCATGGCGTTGAACAGGCTGCCAACGGGGCTGGTCATGCCCGCGGAAAATCGCGGGTTTTGCCGCAGCAGCGCGGCGAGCAAGGTGGATCCGGCGCGCGGCAGACCGGAGATGAAATGGATACCGTTCTTCATTCCGGCGCGTCCCCTGGATGCTGGAACGCGTAGTCTACACGACTGCCGCGGTACGCGGAGCGGCGGGCTCTTAGGATTTGCGGCGCCCTAGGCGACGACGTGCCAGAGCGAGGCCGGCGAGGCCGATGCCGAGCAGTGCGGTAGACGCCGGCTCCGGTGTCGACGACGGTGAGGTTTCGGTAATCGAGACATATCCATTCCCCGATTGAAAATTATTGTTATACGTCGGGCTTGTACCGATGGCGTTGACAAAGGAACTCCCATCGGCACCGCCTTGGTAGCCGAATCCGCCGGGGCCGCCGCGGCCGCCGCCGCCTCCATTGTAGCCGCCGCCTCCGCCGCCGGCGCCGCCTTGGCCGGCGCCACCTCCGCCGAAGCCACCCGCGCCACTGCCGTTGTGACCAAGTCCACCGGCGAGGCCGCCGGAGAACGATGCGCCTCCGAAGGCATAGCTCGAATTGGCTCCGGCGCCCGTGAATCCGCCACCTCCGCCGCCGCCGTTATAATAGGTGGAGCCGCCACTGCCCCCCGAACCGTCGCTGCCATGGACGCCGACGTTACCGTTGTTGAATCGATAGGCACCGCCGCCGCCACCGCCGCCTCCACCGCCGGAGGTTGTCCACGTAGTTCATGTTCAGTCAGAAATGATGAACAACCAGCTGACCGCGCCCACCAAGATTCCCCATGACATCAAGATTGTTGCGGAGAGGGAAGCGCCGCCGTCATCTTTTGGCGTGACCGGCATGGAAGGTTTGGGCGGCAGCTCGAATGCGATGACTGACAGCCTATTCAAAGGACAGGGCGGCCCCAAGGTCAAGGCCGCGCCCCCGACCAAGGTAAACATCTCCGCCGGCGTGTCCTCGGGCTTGTTGCTGCAGAAGACGATGCCGATTTATCCGCCCATTGCCAAGGCAGCTCGTGTCCAGGGAACGGTGGTGCTGCAAGCCACAATCTCAAAGTCAGGAATGATTGAGGGACTGCACGTCATCAGTGGTCCGGTTATGTTGCAATCGGCCGCCATGGACGCCGTGAGGTCCTGGCGATACAGGCCCTACCTGCTGAACAACGAGCCGGTGGAAGTGGAAACAACGGTGAACGTAGTCTTCACACTCGGTGGTTGACGAATCTTTGGCCTCTGCCAGCTTTTAGGGCAGGGGTCTTACTTTTTACCTGAATGCGAATCCTGAAAGAGGCGCATTCGCAGCAATCGTCCGCCGCGGCGGATTGCACTTCACAAGAAACTCCTTAGGAGGAACGATTCAGTGATTCTCGCTCAGTTCGCACATATCGCTTCGCACACAGTCAGCAGCCTTGCACTCTTCCAGGAAGATCAGGCAGTCGGCTTTAGCCCCATGCAGCTTTGGGACCACATGGGATGGGCCGTCCGCGCCATCGCCATTGTTCTTTTCATTGAGTCGATCTGGTCGCTGGCCGTGATGATCGACCGTTACCTGTACTTCGCAGCAGCCCGGAAGCAGTCGCGTGAGTTCGCTCCCAAGGTTGCCGGCGCGCTGAAGGACAGCAAACTGGAAGAAGCCATCAAGATTGCCGACCGGAACAAGAAGTCGCACCTGGCCGAGGTTGTTACGGCTGGCCTGCAGGAGTTCCGTGCCTCAGGCGGTTTGGCGACCGACGAGACAATCCAGAGCTCGGGACGCGCACTGGAGCGGGCTGAAGCCATCGTTCACGCCAAGCTGAAGAGGGGCCTTTCTGTTCTGGCCACCATCGGCGCCACGGCACCGTTCGTTGGGCTGCTCGGCACGGTTATCGGAATTCTGCACGCCTTCCAACAGATCGCTACCCAGAAGACTTCGGGTATCGGCGCGGTGGCCGGCGGTATTTCAGAAGCTCTTGTTACCACGGCGTTCGGCCTGCTGGTGGCCATCCCCGCCGTTATGACGTTCAACTATTTCACCGGTCGTGTCGAGAACTTTGACGTGGAGATGGATAACTCCTCGAGCGAACTGATCGACTACTTCATCAAGCAGAGCCACAAGCGCTAAGCGAAGCGGCTGTAGGTTCGAGCGAGAGTTTTCTGGGGGGCAGCAGAGCATACCTCTTCTGCCCACCGCTTTGAAGCTCAAGCCGGCCATTTGGTTCGCAGCAACGCCGGAAGCCATCCGGAACAAAAATCTTCAGGCACGGAGCCCAACCATGGGAATTGCGGTTCGCAACGAAGGCAGTAAGGTCAATTCGAATATCAACGTCACCCCTATGGTCGACGTCATGCTGGTGCTCTTGATCATCTTCATGGTCATTACCCCGATGCTCCAGAACAAGGTGTCCGTGGACATGGCAAAGGTCGATAATCCGACAAACATGCCTGACGCCGACAAGGAAGACGCAATCGTTGTTGCGATTACGCGCGATGGCGGTGTTTTTCTGGGGCAGAACAAAGTCGCTGTCACAGAGCTTGGCGGCCTGGTTCGCGACAAGCTGGCTGACAAGCCGGGGAAGACAATTTTCGTTCGCGCAGATGCGCGTGCGCAGTTCCGGGCGGTTGAAGATGCCATCGACGCAGTGCGCACCGCGGGAGTGGACGACGTGGGCTTGCTGACGCAAAAGCGCGAAGGTCCCGCAGCGGCGGGCCAGTAAAAGCGCCGCCGGGTTGCCTCTTTAACGATTAGCAGAAATCAAGGAGTTCTAAGCCATGTCAATGACAACAGGTGGAGGCGAGGGCGGTTACTCGTCAGACATCAATGTGACGCCCATGATCGACATCCTTCTGGTGCTGCTGATCATCTTCATGGTCATCGTGCCGACGGTGCCGAAAGGACTGGATGCGCTGGTTCCTCAGCCGCCCAAGGATCCGACCAAGCAGCCGCCGCCGACGGATCGCACCATCGTGGTGCAGGTTCTTTACCGGCCAGGCGCGCCTCCGGCGTACAAGATCAACGAGACCGATTATGCTAAGGCTGATTTGCTGCCCAAGCTCACTGAGATCTATGCCAACCGTGCAGAACGCGTCATGTTCGTCAAAGGCGACGATGACGTGAACTTTGCCTACGTGGCCGAGATCATTGATATTGGCCGCGCAGCCAACGTGGATCACATCGGGTTGATGACGCCGAAGATCATGGCTGGCCAGTAGCGCAGTTTTCAGCAAGGGCAATCCTGGGGCAGGCCGACGCCGGTAAAGTGGCGAATGTCACAATCCGCAGTCCGTTGTGAAGCATAGAATTCAGGCAAGCTGCTTGTGGAAGGGGCCGTTGTAAGGCCCCGGTCTTATCCAGAGTTGATAGCCCATCCCGGTGGCGGTCGAGTGGTTCATCCGGGCGGCGAGCAGGAGTACAATTTTTTCACCCTGGTTTCGGTACTCCCGCCCGCGGCCAGTTTTTATCAGAATCCAGGCGTGCATTCGATAGAGACGACCTGAAGGAGAAGGAAAAGAAGATGAATGGACCCGCACGATTGATGGCGCTTGCGGTTGGCTTGGCCGGCATGGTGATTTCCATGAGCGGGTGCGACAAACTTGCCGCCCGTGACCAGTTGAACAAGGGCGTGGATGCTTACAAGGGCGCACGGTATGAAGAGGCGATCGGACATTTCCAGAAGGCCACTCAACTGGATCCGGGACTGCCGATGGCGAAGAGTTATCTGGCAACTGCGCTAGCGCAAAACGTAGTGCCGGGCTTGGATACGCCAGACAACCTGAAGACTGCGCAGCAGTCGATCGCGATCTTCCAGGAAGTTCTGGACAAGGACCCGACCGATGTGAACAGCCTGAAGCAGATTGCAGGCATTTACTACAACGTAAAGAAGCTGGATGAGGCCAAGAAGTGGCAGATGAAGGTGCTGGCGGTGGATCCAAAGGATCCCGAAGCCGCCTACACGATTGGATCGATCGACTGGACCCTGGCCCACGAGCACGTGCTTGCCGAATTGACGCCGGCTGGCGCAACCGATGACGGTGAGGGAAACGCGAAGGCGCCGAAGAAGGTGATGGAGACGATCAAGGCTGAGAATGGTCCCCTTGTCGAGGAAGGCCTTCACTATCTTCTCCAGGCGGTGGACAACAGGCCGAACTATGACGATGCCATGGCTTATCTGAACCTGATCTACCGGCGCAAGGCGGACGTGGACTATGGTGATGATGCTGCCCGCAAGGCCGACGTAGCCGCGGCAGAGGACTGGCGCCAAAAGGCGATGGGAACGCGCAAAGCCAACGAAGCGAAGAAGAACGCTGGACCTGGCGGCATCACAATGGATTCGAACGGCAACCTGAAGTAACTTCAGTCTGTCGCCGGTAATTGGAAATGGCCTCCGCTTTGCGGAGGCCATTTTTCTTATGCTCGATCATCAGGATGAAAATCAGTTGGGTTCCGGCAAATTGAGTGTTGGCCGAAAGGGCAAGGAGCGGGCCATGTCCAAGCCCTGGGCTACCACAGCTCGTTCTTTAGTAGGAATCGGGGGAGCATATAGCCGACTCCAGCTTGCCGACAGCCGACTCCAGCTCGCCGACGGCCGGCTCCACAGTTTGCCGACCTTGCAACCGGACTCGCGTGATCTAACTCGCGCCCTTGCTCAGAATCTGGTCGGCGAGATAGTTGTGTACTTTGGCATCGTTATGCAGCTTTTCGAAGTAGGCGCTCTTGAGCAGTTGTGCATGGCCTTCACGAAGGCCCTGGCGAATCCGCTGCTGAACGCTCGGGTCGTTCAGTTCGCGCTGCCCCGCGGGCTCCCTGGAGATCAGCTTGTAGATCGCATAGCCCATCGTGCGGTGCGTGGCGCCGTCAACAACGGGAAGAACCTCAGTGTTCTGGCCCGGCTTGAGCTTGCTGATTGCGGCGTAAGCTTCCGGGTCGGAACGCAACTGGGACTCGAGGACAAAGCCCATGTCGCCGCCGTTCGCGGCGGTACTGTTCTCTGAGAATTGCATGGCGAGGGTGCTGAAGTCCTCACCACTCTCCAACCTGTTGTGCAAGGCCTCGATCTTCTTTTTTGCGTCCGCATCGCCGGATGCCTTGTTGTTCTGCAAATTGCTGATCTGTGGGGATGGCGCGCTGGTTACCACGATCTGGGCAAGGCCGTACCGAGGTTCGATCAGGTTGAAGTCTGCCTTGTGGGTCGCATAATAGTCGCTGATCTCACCGTCAGTGATGTTGACCTTGGATTCGATCTCCTTGTTCAGCAACTTGGTTTCTGTAAGGTTGCGCCTGATCTCAGTTTTCAGGTCATCCAGTGTCTCGTTCTTGGCCTTCAGTGTCTTGTCAAACTCTTCCTGCGTCGATAGCGCCCTCATCTCGGTGAGTTTGGTGTTGACTTCATCGTCGCTTGCCACAAGGTTTGCCTTGGCCGCTTGTTGCTGCAGAATCTCGGCATCAATCAATCGATCAAGAATGGTGAGCCGAACGATGTCTGCCTGATCTGCTGAGGGTTGCTCCGGATTATCTCCGATGCTCGCTTTGTAGTATCTCTCCATTTCCGCGCGCAGAATATCCTTGCCATTCACGGTGGCTACCACATCTGGAGCGGGTGGACGGTGGCAACCGGCCACCGCCGCCAAGATGGTTCCGCTACAGAGAATGAGGACGGCGCAACCGGAACGTGACGGGAAAAAGGATTCAACTTGCAACCTGGTTTCTCCTATGGGGTCGAACAATGCCCCAGCATTCAAGGATAAATCCACAAGGCGGCGCGGCGATAGCGCCACCAGAGCCTATTTCCCAGCCCCGGCGGGTTGTGTAAGCGACGCCGGAGCGGTTGGAGGAGGCGGAGGGTTGACGCCGGCGGCACGAAGAGCGCGGTCAATCACCTGCCACACCAGCTGTTCGGGAACGGCCCCATCAATCCGCTCTCCGTCGACAAAGACCGCGGGAGCACCATCAATCTTTAGCAACTCGGCTTCCTTGGCCGAGGCAAGCACTTGGGTTTCGTCCTGCGCGGCAAGGCAGGTGTCCAGTTTCTTCAGGTCGAGTTTGGCTAGCGTGGCCTCCTGGCGCGCGATGCGATTCAGTGCATCAAAACTCTTCGCCATGTTGCGATCATCGCCGGTGATGTCCTGGCCGTGCGCGTGAAGGTAATCCACATAGACCCAATAGACATCACCGCTCTGGGCAGCGAGGCAATTGGCGTTCACAGCGGCGTGCATGGCCCAGGGATGCAGGTCGGTGAGCGGGAAGTCCTTGTAGATAAAGCGGACGTTGTCTTTGTAGCGCTCAAGCGTGGCGGGAAAGAGCGAGAGGTGCATCCTCGCACAGTACGGACATTCGAGGTCGTCAAAGTTGATGACCGTGACCTTGGCTTTAGGATTTCCGCGGATGGGACGGCCTGCGACGTCAATTGAGAAGACGGGGTCCTTAGCCAGGTTGTAGGTTTCAAGGCGTGCCAGCGTCTGACTGTCGGTGGAGATGAGGAACTGGACCACCTGGGACTTTTTGTCCCGCGCAAGAGTGATGGGCAGGTCGTCAAAGCCGGGAATTTTGCTGGGCGTCCGTTGGCCAATCGAGACGGTGTAATCCTGCGGGACATTGAATTCGGAGCGGACCATAATCTCGATGCGGCGATTAACAGCAGCGGGGTCCAGTGCGGCCTGCGTCTGGGGTGGTTGAGCCTTGCAACCTCCGGCAACGCAAAGTGTGAGCAGGACAGGCAATAAACGAATACGCAACAAGATAAATTCCTCTCAGAAAAGGATACTCCAGCCGGGGCCGATTCAGTGCCGGCGCAGCGGGTGTCCGCCAAGGTGATATTAAGTTGACGCGGCGATGGGAGAAAGGCAACCGAAGGGCTAATAAGCAGGGGGCAGAGTCGGGTCACGAAAGATCGAGTTGGAGCGGCGAATGTCGCCAGCGGAGCCAAAATTTGCCAGGGTGAAGCTGTAGAGGTACTGGGTCTCGTCGCGGACGGTGCCGAGTTGGAAGCGGCGGTATCCAACGGTGAGCCCGCAGCAATTCCAGTTATAGACGGCTTGCAAGCCGCCGTACTGCAACTGGCCCAGAACAAAGTCGTATCCCGCGTTGGCGGCAAAGTTGAAGCCGGCTCCGCTTTGCTTGCCGATGGAGAGAAATGGCTGCAACTGCTGGCTCTGGATGGTGGAGGCGGCGCTTCCGTTCTCATCCACGGCATTCAGCATGGCGTGGCCCAGACCAACTGTGGTTCGGCCCCAACTGTAACCGGCAAACAGGTTGTTTGACTCCAATCGCCCACTCTTGGGGTCATAGTCGAGGTCCCACTCGATACGGAGATTATCGACGGCTTCAAAACGAAGACGCGAGGTCACAGGAGAGAGGCCTCGCGCCGATGTCAGGAAGGATACGCCGCTCAAATCGAGGGTGGAGTCGAATACATTACGCCGGTTGGGGATGAGCGCGCCGCCGAAGTTCGGGTCGATAAAAAACTTTTGAGCAATCTGCCAGCTGGCCCACTCGCGCGCCTTGTCCGGGCAATTGCCGGAGGCATCCCTTTCTTCAGGAGTGCAAGGCCGCGGATTGATGGGGCGCATGTAAAAGCGCTGCGTCAGCGAGTAGCCTGCCTCGTTCGTGTTGGTGGCGATGTCCGTGGTGTCGACCAGGAGGACATTCTGAGCCTGGGCGCCGATGCCGCCAACGTAGCGANNAGGCTCGATGACGTGGCGCAGCTCGCGGTTCCTGCCCGGAAGAACAAAGTCGCGCTCGAGGGCAGGCGGCCGGATGTCCACAGAAGCTTCGAGGTCTGCGCGATCCAGCGGATCATGGCTGACGGTGGGGGTGCCGCTCCTGGCGCCGGTCAGGTCAGGCACCTGGCTGATGGTGTAGAAGGTGTCGCGAAACGCAACGTCCGCCGACGCGCTCCAGCCACCTGCTGATAATGGAAGAGAAAGGTGCGGATAGAAGTCCATCCGGCCCACGTTCCGGGCGTGGAAATGCGGCTCCGAGCGAGTGAGGTAAGTAAGCGACGATCCGAGGCCCCAGTAGAACGGAGACGTAAACAGCGGCCGGTCGAGCACATCATAGCGAACCATGGGCAGATGGAGGATTCGCGCTTCGGCGCCATTTGTGGAACTCGCGAAGGTTTGGAAACGATCAAGGACAACAGAGGGGATGAATCCATTGTGCACGTGCGTGATTGAAGTGTCGCTTGCCACCTCTGAGGTGACGGCCTGGGAGTAGTTGTCGTTGAAGACCAGGCGATATACGTAACTTGACAGGTATTCGACAACACCGGAAGCATAGGTAGTGGGAGTGATGTCCTTACGACCAAGGGCCACTACATCCACGCCGCCCTGGTTGACAAGCTCTTCACCCACGGGGCCGGGCAATAGATCGGCTGGGCGAACGGCAGGAGTTGGAAGGATGCCGCCTACCTGCTGCTCCACACCGCGGTCAAGCAGTGCATTCCAGCGAACGGTGAGGTGGTCTAGTCCCGGTCCCTTGTAGCGGAAGTCGCCATTCGGCGCCCAGCCGCGTTTGCTGTAGTACTCGGAGCCGACAATCATGTCCATGCTGCGATTGATGACCCAATAGACCTGCTCGCCCACAATGAAACCTTTGATGGAGGAGTTGCTGAGCACGGGGATGAGAATGCCGCTCTCGCGGCCGGTGTCGTCGACAGGATGGCGAAGATAAGGCAGGTAAAAGAGGGGCACACCAAGGAATTTGAAGAAGGCGTTGGATGTTGAGGCGTTGCCGTTCACCAGGTTGATGGCGCGAGATATCACCTGCCAGTCTGGCCGAGGCAGGCGGCAATTGGTCATCGTGCCGTCGACAATTCGGTAATTTCCCTCACCGTTCTGAAGCAGAACTCTTCCAGAGAAAAGGAAGGGGTTGGTGGTGGAGTAAACAATAGTACGACCGGCATTGCGCACACCCACCGAGCCATTGACATCATAGAACCGCGCCGTGTGCATGTTGAGGCGCATCTCGCCGTGAGAGGCGCTGATCAACACATCGTCGGGTCCGCCGGCGACCTGGAGGTGGCCTTCAGCGTCCAGTTCCGAGGTGGCCTGGTTGTACACAGCCTTATCAGCGCGAAGAATGTAGTCCCGATAGTGGACCACCACGTCGCCGCTGAGTGTCAAGAGATCGCCGGCCCGTGTCTGGCGCAGGGCCTCCAGCTGGAAAGGCACTCCGGTTGCAGGTGCGGGCTCGGGCTGGGCAAGAGGCATTGCTTCCTGGCCGGGGTCGTCGGGAACTTCGGAGGGATCGGTCGCATTGCTGGTGGCAATGATGAACGTTTGCGCCCCAAGGGTGAGGGAGCAGAGGCTCAGCAGCGCGATGATTGGCAAGGTACGAAGACGCATCCCACGACCAAGGCTCAGGATAGCAAAGGCAGCTCCCGTTCATTGAAGATCAGGCGGGGCCAAAAAAATGTGACACAACTGTTTACCCTTGCGATACCCCCATGTTCTTTTCACCACGGCTTAAACAATTGCCCCGGCTACGATTGGCCTGAGATGGAAGAAGTGTAAGGGCTTGCATGCAGGAGAGCCTGCAGACACGCCCTGGGCGCGTGAGAAGGGATACTGGAGCTTTGAGCACATCCGCAAGCCAAGCTGAACTGGCGCCTACTTGGAAACAGGAAGTGAATCAGCGCCTTGCCGCGCACCTGAGCCGCAAAAACGGCACTACCACGCTGCCGGATCGAACTGGCGTTGCAAAGAGATTGTCAAGCAATCTTGCCGCCGCGGCCGCGGCGCGGGTGGCCGCTCGCTATGCCAAGGCGCCCAGCTATAGTGAAATGCTTGCCGGAGAGGCTCGTGCCGCTGTTCGTGCGGCAGAGGCCGCATCGCGCGCCGCACTCGAGGCGCAGGCAGCAGCTGAATTTGTCTTGGCTGGTCTTGAAGCTGGCGCAGAGGAGCAGTCGTGGGAGCCAGAGAAGGGCGAGCGTTCACTCGAGAATGTTGATCAGGCATGGGAGCCAAAGGCTGAACTACCGGAGCCCCTTAGACCCGTTCCAATCAAAGCTTCAACCAAGCCGTCGAGCGAGCGCATGAAGCAGGAGTCTTATGGGATCCGCTGGGAGGCAGATCTGCCGGTGCGAGAGACGGTGCCTGCACTGGTTCACGCAACGCACGGGCCAGGAGCCTTTGAGAACCCCGAGAAAGATTGGTGGCAAAGGTCCATCCGGTCGCGGGACGCAGAAGATGGTATTTGGGGGACTGGCGCGGTTGAGGTTGTTGAACCAGCGCAGCCGCTTCATGCCAACCTGATCCAGTTCCCACGCGAGTTGGTAGCAACGCGCAAAGTCCGTCCTCGTCTCATCGACGGGCCCAATGCGTCTGCGGGCGATGCCGTCGGCCAGTTAAGCATCTTTGAAGTGGTTCCTGGGAGCATCTCGACAGAACCGCTGGCGCCGGAGATGGCTGTCGAGACAGCATGGCCGGTCGTGGATTGGTCGAGCATCCAACTTGACGAACATCCCAGTGTGGATTGGGACCTTGGTAGCGACCCCGCACCGGCAGACGTTGTTCTGCATCCGGCGTCGATCAGCTTGCGGATAATGGCAACGGTGGTGGATTGCTCGTTGATCACAGGGGTACTTGTGGCGGGCGCCATCTGGGTGCTTGAGAGAATGCAACAGATGCCTGCGCTGAAGGGAATGGAGATCGGCGCGGCAGTTGCGTGGGCGGGAATATTCGTCGCCTACCAGGTGCTTTTCTTTGCATTGGGCGAGGCGACCCCAGGCATGAAGTGGGCTCACATCTCAGTGCGCACGCTTGGTGACGCCCGGCCGACTCGCGGGCAACGGTGCGGTCGGCTGGTAGCTCTGGTGTTGTCGCTGCTTCCAGTGGGACTTGGAGTGGCCTGGGCGATCTTCGACGAGGATCATCTAACCTGGCATGACCGCCTATCTGAGACATATCTGCGCAAAGCCTACTGAACCCCGGACAGCAACAGCTCAAGCACGGGTGCTCTCATCGAACGAATTTGTCGACTGATTCGGTAGTGGGTGGTCGCAGCTTCGCTCAGCAAGAGAATGGCAGCCCTTCCATTCTGCAATCTCAGGCAGATGCCAACCTTCAGGTAGGTCAGGAGATCCTGACCCTGGCTAAATGGGATGCGGAGTGGTGTTGTGGGCGGCGGCAACATTGTCCGGCGTGTCGGTAAAGGACTTATTCGATCCAAAGGCGCGCTTCTGATAACCGGAACCGACCTTGCGGATGGCATCCTGGGCGCCATCATCCCAGGTGATGCGCGCCTCGCCGTCTACGTCGACCCACTTGCCATGCACGTCGCCGAGCGAGCGCTTCGCATCGCCATTCTCGTAGAGCGTAATGAAGAAGTTGTTTCCACCGCCATCACCCACTTCCCATTTCCCCAGGAAATGCCGCGGAAAGTTGGAATTGGCTGCCGCTGACCCGCTGGCGGAATCGCCCGACTGAGGAAACTCGACCCGGGATACATCGGCAAGATTAAAAGTCTGACGGTGTCCATCCTTGAAGACGATGACGATCGTGCCCTGGCCGCTCCTGGTTGGGGGCGATCCGGCAAAACTGGCAGGAACCACGAGACAGAGCAATGTAACCAAGCCGGCAACGCTGACGAACTTCCTCATAGGACTCTCCTTTGCAATCGGTGGCGCACCACAATGCAGGCAGTTTTGCGCCAATCTGATTTACGCGCTGGAGCCTCGAATTGTTCCCGGAAATTCGCACGCTAGCTGGGAAAATCAACCCGTTTTCATTTGCAGGCGGTGGAACTGTTCATCCACTCGTTGAGATTGGCTGCGAGGGCAAGCAGAAATACGAGATAGAGCATGCTCAAGTTGCGCATCTCACCCGGCCAGCAGAAGAGAAAATAGAGCGGAAAGTTGATGGCCGCTGCGATTTGTGCGTGGCGGTGGACGACTTGTGGCAGATGGGACCAGCCGCGCCACACAGTCCATGCCAGAAGGGCCAAGGGAGCGGCCGTGAAAGCCTTGAGCATGGGCACACCGTAGGTCATCTCCGTTCCCAGCAAGAAATCTCGCACATGCATGAAGTAGATCAATTGGTCGTGCCAATGGACCTCAAGCGCTCCGCCGGGGTTGTGCGCAAAGCGCAGGCGAATAGGAAAGTAGATGGCGATCGAGACAAGACCTAGGAAGGCGACAGCAAGGCTGGCGCCAAGGCGGGAACTGCGCTGTCTGAAGAAGGGATAGAGGGTGGGAATGATGAACAGGAATGACTCCTTGTTCCAGGTTCCCAGCGCGACCACAGGAATAACCCACCACCAGCGGAACTTGGCCGCGATCCAGACAGCCAGGGCCAGGAATGCGAGCTCTGGATAGTCGTAGAAGAAGCCGCCGCAGCTCTCAATGTAGGGGAACAGCAGGATGATGACTACAGGGGCAAAGACCGACGCTGGCGGTGGCAGATCGATGGCCCGGCAAACCAGATGCATCGCGCAGACCGCAAGCAGAGCAAAAAGAAACGTGGCGACGTAAACGATCATGTAGCGGAAGAAGTAGATGGGGTTCTCGGCGGTCGGGGACTCAAAAACGGGTTGAATGCGCGCTCCACGACCGGCCTCCAGATAGTTGAACAACGATGTTTCAAACCAACGCGGTGTGGCTCGGTCGATCCAGTTAGCGGCCGACGGCAGCATTTGACGGTAGATGAAGGGCCGGTAGGCTGTACCATCCACCATCATTTCAAACTGGAATCGATGGTCTTCGCCGGCAACACCGTTTTCGTTGAAGTGCCATTTGTCATAGTAGCCATTGAAGGAAACCGCTGCGGCCACAAAGTAAAGTAGAAAGCCACACGCTGTGTAATACAAACCGGCTGCGCGGGTGTTGTGGGCCATTTAGAAACTCGGCCTTTCTATGGAGGTCCGGCCTTTTCCACTCGCTGCCAAACGTGCGCCGAGCGACGGCTTCTTAGGAGGCGAGGGCACGCAAGGCTGAGACGCCTGCGCCGAGCAGGGCCGTTTCGTCGTCAGGTTCCAGAACTTCAAGCGAGAAGCTTTGCAGGGTGCTCATCTTGACCATGGACTCGATATGGGCACGGAGTGTGGCCAGATCAAGGAAGTGCGCGTTTCGCCCTGTGAAGTAAAAGCGTCCAGGCCCGGCCAGGTGGATAAAAGAGGCCGTTGCGGCGGCGAGGGAGCGGTGCCATAGATCGACAAAGTAACGGCAGCGGGGGTCGCCCTGGCTGGCATTGGCGAAGATCTCTTCGGGTTCCAGGTCCAGGAACCGGAGGCGCATGGCACGGGTGCCCATGATGCCTTCCAGATGGCCGAGGCCGCCGCAGCCGCAATAGCGCTCCTTGGGGTCGAGGGAGACGGTGACGTGGCCGCCTTCCCAGACTCCGTCGACGTAAGGCCAGCGTCCATAACCGATGCCGTTGCCCAGCGTCCACACACGGGTGAGCTTGTTGAGCTGGCCGCGTGTGGCGGCAACTCCAGCGGCAATGGCGTCGGCATCGTTAGCAACATGGACGGGGGCGGTGATGTCGCGCAGGCCGAGCGCTCTGGTCAGCTCATCGGCCAGGTGCATGCCTTTGAGTTGCGCAAGGTTTGGCGAATCCTCCACCACGCCGGAGCGGACGATGCCTGGAACGGCCACGCCGATGGCATCCACCGGCAAGGTGTCAATGGCAGCCAGGGCGGCGATGAGGGTGACCATCAGGTCAACGAGTTCGCTGCCGGGGATGGCGGACAAGGCGTCGACCTCATCGTCGTTTTCTGGATAGCGGATGAGCTTTCCAGTGAGGCGCAAGTCCTGGAGCCTTCCAGCTCCAATGTGGTCAGTGATTACTACGCCGATTGCGGTGGTCATTGCGGCCTCCCTGAGGAGCAGGGCGATTGTACATGGTTGACGGTTACCCGGCCTGGTAGCGATTGAGGCGGCCCAGGCCATTGAAGGCGGCGGCCTTGTAACATTCGGCGAGCGTGGGGTAGTTGAAGACGGTGTCAATGAAATAGTCGATGGTGCCGCCCAGGATCATGACAGCCTGCCCGATGTGGACCAGCTCGGCAGCTCCCTCGCCGATGATGTGAACCCCGAGGACTTTGCGGGTGTCGCGATGGAAGACGAGCTTCAATCTTCCAGTCGTGTCTCCGCGAATCTGCCCGCGCGCGGTCTCGCGATAGTAGGCCATACCGACCTCGTAAGGGACATCCTCGTCAGTCAACTGCTCCTCTGTCTTACCGATGAAGCTGATCTCAGGAATGGTATAGATGCCGTAGGGGTAAAAGCTGGGGTTGGAACTGGTAGCGTCGTCGTTGAAGGCGCGCGCGGCGGCGATGCGGCCCTGCTCCATCGAGACGGAAGCCAGTGACGGGAAGCCGACCACGTCGCCGACCGCGAAGATATGCCCAACTTTGGTTTGGTAGTTCTGGTCGACGGGGATGCGGCCGCGATTGTCGCCCTCAAGTCCGGCTGCGGCCAGATTCATATCGTCGATAGCCCCCTGGCGGCCAATGGCGTAGAGAAGAGCGTCGCCGGAGACTTTCTTCTTGCTTTCGAGATTTGCAACGACAGTGCCGTCGGGCAGCTCTTCCACGCTCTCAACCTCTTCACCCAGGCGCATGGTGACGCGGCTGTCGCGAAGGTGGTAGCTGAGAGCCTCAATAATCTCGCGGTCGGCGAATTCAAGAAGCCGGTCGCGCTTCTCGATAAGAGTGACGCGAACGCCAAGTACGGCGAACATGCAGGTATACTCGACGCCAATGACGCCGCCGCCGACCACAATCAGGGTGCGCGGCAATTCCGGCAGGTCGAGAATCTGGTCGCTGTTTACGATGGTGCGGCCATTGATGGGGACCTTGGGCGAGTTCGCGGGCCTGGTGCCGACGGCGATGATGGTCCGGTCGGCTTCGAGGGTGATGTCTCCTTGAGGGCCTTCAACGCGAACCTGGTGCGGATCGACAAAGTGAGCGATGCCATGGAAGATGTCGATGCCGTTGCGCGAGAGCTGCGCCTCGGTGACGTCGACCTCGGTTTTGATGACAGCCTGGACGCGGAAGGAAAGGTCGGCCATCGTAATCTTTTCCTTGACCCGGTAATTCATGCCGTAAAGGGTCCGGTAGTTATATCCGGAGAGATGCATTACGGCTTCCCGCATGGTCTTGGAGGGGATGGTCCCGGTATTGATGCATACGCCCCCGACGACCGCGCGAGCCTCGACGACGGCCACCCGCTTCTTCATCTTGGTGGCAGCCACGGCGGCTCTCTGCCCGGAGGGGCCGGAACCAATGACGATCAGGTCGTACTTGACGGCGCTCATGCGGTGTATCTCTCTAGGGTTTGGATGCAGCCACGGCGGCGGTGATTGCCACCGCAATGCAGTGAACTGGTCCTCAATCGGAGGCTACCATAGGGCGGAGCAAGGGAGAACAAAGGGAGCATGAAGATTTTGGAATGCGATAAGAAACGCCGCTGGGAATGACCCCGCGGCGTGGGGAAAGAGAGCCAGTAGCCGGCTTCACAGCGATAACCAGTGACTGCAGGAAGCGCACAGCCTGCATTGCATCGAGGCGGAACTGGCGGATCATGCCGTCGAGGTCACTGGCCAGCGATGATCAAGGTGGCGTGGCTCGCGGCGGACGTGAATTGGCCGCTACCCTCTTGCCCAATTTGGAGTAGCTGGGTATCTGCTTGACTCACCCTGCCACAATATGTTGTGTAACGCAGTGTCAGTCGCGACGTTACCTGTGTTTCCGACTAAGGGAGAGTAGTGCGGACGCTTAGGGATTCGGCGACTTTGCCAAGTTTCCCGTCAAGGGTCCATATTTGGGTGCCCGGAGTTGCCCGACAGGAGGCAATCAAATGTGCGTCCGTCAAGCCGATCCCCTTCGAGGCAAATCCCCGAGTTTCGATCATGTGCCGAACATCCTCCAACCGCACCGGGCGGATGGAAATCAGTTGGTCGAGATATGCTAGTGTTTTTCGGCGTTCCGGCAACGTGCCGAGCGCCAACTCCGCAATCAAGAATGGGTGAATGCAGAGTTGATCGTTGGCAATCAATGTGTCCAACTCTGCCTTGTAAGCGCCAGTACGAAACATGGCGATCCAGATTGAAGTGTCCGCGAGAATCACTGTTCGTCTACTCGCAATCTCCGCACGTCTTCAATGTTGGGGGCGGTCCCAGCCAGCGCCAGAAGCCTGCGACCGGCTTCCCGCGCAATTAACGACTTTAACGCGGCACGAATCAATGCCGCTCTTTCCGTCAAGCCGCTGTACTCTTCCGCCGTTCGTAACAGATCGTCGTCGAGCGATACGGTAGCTCTCATATTTCCTCCATGCACCAATTATAGCACCGATGCGTGCATTGCAGTGGTGCCTGTTGGGCAAGATTGCCGCGTTCCCGAAATACCGCCGTTCTCTTCGTCACCTGATTGGCGTACGCCGTCTGGTGAGTTCTTCTTCCACGGCACCCCATTCAGGTCCGATTCCGTCGTTCAGGATTGCGCATATTTCGATAGCTTCTTCCTTGGAATCAAGCAGGTCATACACGATCGCACCATGTCCATCCACAACAGCAAAACCGGTTTTCTCTTTACCTGTAACTCGATACATCTTGTTCATTTCAATCCTTTGTCTTGGTAACACAGAGGCGGCGACTACAATGCTCATGTTGATTGTTGACCACAACAAATTGTGGCAGGGTGAGTCAAGCAGATACCCAGCTTGGAGTAAATCGATACTCTTGGGGCCGTTGGCCATACCCTCTGGGAACGTGGTTCGAAAGTGAGGTTTGTCATGGCATCTTCGTGGTTGATTTTGCATCGTGTGGTTCCCGCAACGGCGTTGTCGTGCATGGTCATGGTTGGAGCTTTACACGTCTGCGGACAAGCAGCGCCTGCCGCTCCATCGGCAACTCCGCCGGCATCCGCGCCATCGGCTCCGCCGCTACCACGCTTCACGCCAACGCCGGAGATGTTGGCCGCGCAGGCGGCATCAGAGAAAGATCATCAACGGATGATGGACCTGCTGGGCATCAAAGAACTGCGCCGCGGCGCGGATGGAGATGTGAAATCCCCGTTTGCAGCCAACTACGACGAATCCAAGGCCGACGTTTACCCAACGCTGCCCGACCCGCTGCTGCTCAAGAGTGGCAATCGTGTGACCACGGCGAATGAATGGTGGACCAAGCGACGGCCGGAGATTGTTGAGGACTTCGACCGCGAAATCTACGGTCGCGTTCCCGCCAACCTTCCCAAAGTTACATGGGAGGTCGTGAGCACCACGCCTGAAAAGAACGCCGATGTTGCCGTGATTACGAAGAGGCTGCTTGGTCACGTGGACCACTCATCCTATCCAGCGATCAAGGTGGATATAGACCTTACGCTGACGACTCCGGCGAATGCGACTGGGCCAGTTCCAGTGATTATGGAGTTTGGCTTCAGCCGAGAGTTCATGGCGCAGATGGCCAAGCGCTTTCCGCAATTTGCCGCTGCAGCAACGGGGCAGGGCCCGACATGGCAGCAGCAGGTGCTGGCGAAGGGATGGGGGTATGCGGAGCTTGTCCCCACCAGCTACCAGGCAGATAATGGCGCGGGACTGACCGAAGGCATCATCGGACTGATCAACAAAGGACAGCCACGCAAGGCGGACGACTGGGGCGCGCTGCGCGCATGGGCATGGGGTGCAAGCCGTGCTCTGGACTATTTTGAAGCGGACAAGTCCGTCGATGCCATGCAGGTGGGGCTTGAGGGGCACTCACGCTACGGCAAAGCGACGCTGGTGACCATGGCCTTCGAACCGCGGCTGGCGATTGCTTATGTCAGCTCGTCGGGCGAGGGCGGCGCCAAGCTTTACCGTCACATCTTCGGCGAAACGGTGGAAAACCTGGCTGACCCACAGGCCTACCACTGGCTGGCGGGGAACTTTCTCAAGTATGCCGGGCCGCTGACGACAGGCGACCTGCCTGTGGATGCGCATGAATTGATCTCGCTATGCGCGCCGCGTCCGGTGTTCATCTCCGGCGGCGCCACCAACGGAGATGGATGGGTGGATGCAAAGGGGATGTTCCTGGCCGCGGCGGGTGCGGGACCGGTATATCTTCTGCTGGGCAAGAAGGACATGGGGACAGCAGAGTTCCCGCCCACCGAGACGGCGCTCATCGATGGCGATGTGGCGTTCAGGCAGCATTCGGGCGGGCACACGCCGGGTCCGAACTGGCCGACGTTCCTGACGTTTGCCGGCCGGTATCTGCATGGGCCGGGGCTCGCTGTTCCCGCGCCAGTACATTTGACGGCCGAGCAGGATCATCAGCGAATGATGGACCTGCTGGGAATCAAGGAATTGCGTCCCGGCGAAGAGAAAGATGCCAATTGGGACGAATCCAAAGCCAACGTCTACACCAATCTTCCCGATCCGCTGGTGGAAAAGAGTGGGAAACCGGTGACGACGGCAGAGGAGTGGTGGAAGGTGCGCCGCCGCGAGATTGTGGAGGACTACGACCGCGAGGTGCTGGGGCGGACGCCAGCGAATCTGCCCAAGGTCAGCTGGGAGGTGGTCAGCACCACCAGGGAAACGATAGGCGATGTTCCGGTTGTAACCAAGATGCTTGCGGGGCACGTGGACAACTCCCGTTACCCGCAGATTGCGGTCAACATCGACGCCACACTGACGACGCCCGCAAACGCGGCTGGACCAATTCCGGTCATCATGGAGCTTGCCTTTGGGGGCGAGTATGCTGCGTCTCTGAAAAGGCCGGTTTCCGACAAGAGTTCAGACGCGCTTGGGGATTATGGGCAAACCTGGGAGCTTCAGGTGCTGGCAAAGGGCTGGGGATTCGCTGTGCTGTCTCCGATGAGTTTCCAGGCTGACGACGGATCGGGGCTAACAGAGGGAATCATCGGTCTGATGAATCAGGGGCAGCCGCGCTACCTGGAAGACTGGGGCGCGCTGAAGGCGTGGGCATGGGGCGCAGGCCGGTTGCTGGACTACCTGGAGACCGACAAGACCGTGGATGCGAAGCAGATAGGCATTGAGGGCCACTCGCGGCTGGGGAAAGCCGCACTGGTGACCATGGCGTATGACCCGCGATTTGCTGTTCTTTACAGCAGTTCATCCGGCGAGGGGGGAGCAAAGCTTTTCCGGCACATCTACGGCGAGCCCTTGAGTCATTTGGAGTCGACCCGGCTCTATCAGTGGATGGACGGGAACCTGCTGAAGTATGCGGGACCCCTGACACCACGCGACCTGCCAGTGGATAACCACGAGCTTATCGCGCTGTGCGCGCCGCGTCCGGTGTTTATCGGCGGGGGCCTGACCACGATGAATGAGCCAAGCAAGCCCGGTGATGGATGGGCGGACGCACGGGGCATGTTCCTGGCCGAAGTGGACGCTGGGCCGGTCTACCGACTATTGGGCAACAAGGACTTGGGGACTGCGGAGTTCCCGCATATTGAAACTGCTCTGATCGACGGAGACCTGGGTTTTCGCCAGCACTCCGGCGGCCATACGTCTGCGCCGAATTGGGCAACGTTTCTCGACTTCGCCGGGCACTATCTACATGGGCCGGGGACCAGCAAACCTTAAAACTGCTTCGACATGAAGATGCCGTGGCATTCGACACCGGGGGCGAGTGAGCGCTGCGGAGTAAAAGGGCCGGTGCCGGTCTCGAGGTAGCCAATGCGGCGATAGACGGGCGGCAGCTCCGGGCGGAGGCTGAGGACGACGATGTCCACGGCCTTGCAGCCGGACTTGCGCAAATGGCTTTCGGCGGCCTCGACAAGAATGCGCCCGAGCCCTGCGCGTTGATGGGCGCGGTCGACGGCGAGCTGCCCCATGTACCCACGGTCTCCGCCGACTTCTACATAGACACAACCGAGGAGGCGGGCGGAACTGTCTTCGGCCACCAGGATAGTGCCTTTCTCCATCATGGCTGTCAGGCGGGACTCATCGGTGCGGGTGCCTTCAAGAAACGTCTCGATGGAGAAGGCAGCGTTGATGAGTGGGATCAGGCTGGGGCAATCAGCAGCCGACGCCGTTCGGATGGAAAAGGGGTGAAGGAATCCGGTTGGGGGATTAAGAATCTCAGTCATCTGCCTGCGTTTCGCCTTTTTCTTATTTTAAGAGAGCCGAGAGACGCATTGACTGGGGGGTGACTGCGCCGTAGGCTCATAGGATGGAATTTAATGTAAGCGAGTTGGAACGGGAGCCGATTGACTTCGACCTGGAGCTGGGGCCGGGAGCGGTCGGTTTTGGCCAGGAGGCGGAGCAGGTGGGAAACTTGGCCACATCCGGGCTGGCCGAGGTGCTCCACGAGCATCGGGGCCCCAAGGACATTGTGGCCGACATCCGGCTCAGAGGGCGATTTGCGGGCACATTTCAGGTTCCCTGCGCCCGTTGCGTGGAGCCGGTTGAGATTCCGCTCAGTGCGGAATTCGACTTGATTTTCAGGCCGGCTGAAGCGGATTCCGAAGCACCGGAGCGTTCAATTACAGCGCCGGAAACGGAAATCGGTTATTATCAGGGAGACAGTCTGTTGCTAGAGGATGTGCTGCGGGAGCAGGTGCTTTTGTCCCTGCCGGTCAGAACTCTCTGCAAGGCAGATTGCAAGGGGCTTTGCCCGCGCTGCGGTGAGAACCGCAACAGCCAGATGTGCAACTGCGAAGTGGGTCCGAGCGACCCCCGCTGGGAAGCATTAGCTGGGCTCCGCGGCCGGATCAAGTCCCCAGACATAAACCCCAGAGATTGAGGGTGTTCCGCCTGTTCCATAGGCATAGGGCAGTAATGGCCGAGTGCGGCCTGATACTGACCGGGGCTTGAAGTTGGCGGAGACACGAAAGGAATTCGTCATGCCTAATCCGAAAAGGCGCCACTCNNCACGAGAAGAAGCTGCCCCATCGCGCCTGCGCGAAGTGCGGAGCGTATAAGGGCCGCGCGGTTCTGGACATCAAGGAAGCAGCCAAGTAGACTGAGCACCCACGGCATTACCAGGGAAACTGAGTCCTTTTCAGTTCTCTACAGGGTCGCCGCTCCCTGGTGGTCGCGTCGACTTGGATGCTATGGTTTCGGGGTAGGTCATTCCCTGGTAATTCGATATGCTCATCGATATAGCGCTTGACGCCGTAGGTTCCGACAAAGCTCCTGAGCCAGAAATTCGGGGGGCGATTCTCGCCTGCCGCAGCTTGCCTGTGCGTGTCCATTTAATTGGACCGGAGGCGGAGCTGCGCGACCTTCTGGACGAGCATCTTGAAAACGAAGACCTGCCTATCGTGATCCACCATGCCTCCGAGCGTATTGGCATGGAGGAGAAAGCTGCCCATGCGGTGCGCACCAAAAAAGACAGCTCAATGCGTGTGGGGCTGAAGCTGGTGCGCGACGGCAACGTGGCAGGGTTTGTCACCGCGGGCAATACGGGCGCTGCAATGGCGACGGCCAAGATGGTTCTGGGCGCGCTGCCTGGCGTGGACCGGCCCGCTTTGGCCACGCCGATGCCGAGCTCGACAGGAAACCCGTGCGTGCTGCTGGATGTGGGCGCAAACGTGGACTGCAAGCCCCATAACCTTGAGCAATTCGCGGTGATGGGCGAGATCTATGCACGCACTGTGCTCAAGATCAAAGAACCCCGAGTAGGCCTGCTTTCGATTGGCGAAGAAGAGACTAAAGGCAACGACCTGACGCGCGAGGCCTTTCCCCTGCTGAAGGCTCTCCCGATTCGCTTTGTCGGCAATGTGGAGGGGCGTGACATCTTCAGCGGCAAAGCGGACGTGATTGTCTGCGACGGCTTTGTCGGCAATGTGGCGCTGAAGACCAGCGAAGGCGTAGGGCGGTTTGTGCGCGAAGTGCTGCGTGAATCGCTGACGCGGACGGTGACGGCGCAGGTTGGAGCGCTGCTTTCACGGCGAGCGTTCAACGACTTCCGTCAGCGGCTGGATTACAGGGAGTACGGCGGTGCGCCACTGCTTGGCGTGCGCGGCGTGTGCATCATCGGTCACGGCTCTTCAAACGATCGCGCCATCTTCAACGGTGTTCGCGTTGCATACGAGTTCGCGATCGGCGGGACCAACGAGCATATCGAACAGGAGTTCGCAGGGCGTCCGAAGCGTGGCACGATCGGGCCTGACACCCGCCCGGATGCTACGGTTCAGTAGCGATGCCGGCTGATTCCAGCAAGACTTTTGATTTTGATGCGCGCGTACTCGCTCAACTTGCCTGCCCAGCCTGCCTGACCGGACTGCTTCTTGATGTGGAACGCTTGGTTTGTAATGGGTGTGGACGCAGCTATCCAATCGAGGGTGGGGTACCTGTGCTGATCACAGATCGAGCGATCGTCGGGTCAACTAAGGATGCCGGCCGGGCATGAATCATCCAGACGCTGACCGGGGTTACTTCATCAGGTCGGCCAACTCAGACATATAAAGAGTCTCCTCGGTGAACGTGAATGTTCCATCATCGAGGACCTCGCGCGCAGCATGCAGGAAGGCCGTCAAAGCGGCACGGCTGAAGCCCGATCCGATGCTGATGCGGCGAACTCCCAATTCTCCCAGTTCCCAGACAGAGAGCGGGGGCACACCTCGGAGCCCCATGAGCACATTGACGGGTTTGCTGACCGACGAACAAACGGCATGGATGTCGGCAGGCTGGGAGATTCCGGGGGCATAGAGCACATCCGCTCCCGCTGTTTCAAAAGCTTGCAACCGTTTGATGGTGTCATCAAGGTCCGGACAGCCGTGAAGATAATTCTCCGCGCGGGCCACCAGCATGAAAGGGAACTGTAAAGCCCTGGCGGCTGCGGCAGCCGCCGCGATGCGCTCAACAGCATGATTGAAGTCATAGATGGGATGCAGCGGGTCGCTGGTGGCATCCTCGATCGATCCACCGACGAGGCCAGTCTCTGCGGCCAGACGGATCGTCTCCGCGGCAACTTCCGGGCTGTGCCCATACCCATTCTCAAGATCGGCGGCAACCGGGAGCGACGTGGCCTCGACGATGGACCGTGCATTCGCCAGGGCTTCATCGCGACTTACGCTGGCGGTGCCGTCGCGGCGGCCAAGGGCGAAGGCGAGTCCGGCGCTGGTGGTGGAGAGGGCACAGAAACCTAGACCGGTGAGAATGCGTGCCGTTCCCGCATCCCAGGGATTGCCCACGATGAAAGGCTCGGCCCGCTGGTGGAGGGTCTGGAACTGTTTGGCTTTTTCAGCTTGAGTCGGCAAGAGTGTCACCTCGATTCAAGAGTGGCTGAAATACCCTACCGGCGGTGATGAAAAGGGTAAACGATCATCATCGCCAGGCCGATGGCAGCAACCAGGGCGAGGGCGATAAGACTGTAAATCAGCGTGAGGTTCGGACCGGTGGAGGGTTCGTCGTCAGATTCAGGCTCGGGTGATGGGATTTGCGTTTCGGAATCACTCATACTTGAGCGCCTCCACTGGGTCAAGTTGCGCCGCGCGCGTAGCCGGTACGGTCCCGAAGATTACACCCACCAGCGTTGCTGAACCCAGGGCAATAACCACGGACAACGGCGAAATAGGGATCGCATAGTCAGTGAAGAAGCGAATCGACAGGGGCAGAGCCAGACCCACGATGCATCCTACGATCCCACCAGACAGAGAGATGATGATCGCTTCGGCAAGGAACTGGAGTTTGATCTCGCGGTATGTGGCTCCGAGTGCCTTCCGAATCCCGATCTCGCGAACGCGGGCGCGGACGTTGGCAAGCATGATGTTCATGATTCCGACACCGCCCACCGCTAGGGTGACGGTGGCTACCAGGAACAACACCGCGGTAATAATGTTGGCGATGTTGGCAGCCATGGTCAGATATGCCTTAAGAGTTTGGGTCTTGTAGACCGAGTCATGGCGGTGCCGGGACTGGACGATGCGCTGGATTTCTTTCGCTGCGTCTGTCACTTCGTCCATGTTGCGCATGGAAAAGTAGATCTGCTTCACTTCTTCGGTTCCGGAAATGTATCTGCCCACGGAATAGGGAATCAGGATGGTCTGGTCCTGGATCTCAGAGTTGCCAAAGTCGTCGAAACTCTCTTTGAAAACGCCGATGACGGTGAAGGGGATTCGGCTAATTTCAAAGGTCCGTCCAATGGCGGCATCGGAACTGCCGAACCTTTCATGGGCAAAGTTCTCAGTGACTACGGCGCACATGGTGTGACTCGCGTCGTCTTCGTCATCGAGAAAACGGCCAACGGGCACCAGCAGGTTGCGGATGTTCTGATATTGGGGGCTGACGCCCAGCACCAAGGTATCCTTCACCACGCCTTCACCAAAGTTGATGCGATCATGCATTTCGAGCACGGGTGAGGCATACATCACACCGGGTACCTGTGCTACCACCGCCTTTTCGTCGTCAATGGTGAGGGCGTCGTTATAGAGGACGCGCTCAGCGGCTGTGGCGCCGCCGCCTGCGTATTCCAGTTCCACTGAGTTGGTCTCGATCTTTTGGAGTTCCTCCAGGATGTACTGCTTGCCGGTCATTCCGATGGTCACGACCCAGATGAGGGAAGCGGTGCCAATGACCATGCCAAGCGCCGTAAGCGCAAAACGCATCTTGCTGGCGCGGAAGCTTTCCAAGGCCAGCTTGAGGATCTCGCTGAGCTGCATGGTGCGCCGGGCGCTCTCAAGCGTTTGCTGGAAAGAGTGATGGCCGGTCCGATCGGGTGGAATGTTCGGGTTCATCTCGTCCTAACAAGAAGATGCATTGAGGTGTCTTGCGGGTTCTGGAATGATCCTTCGCAATTGGAGTTGGCCTCTACCGGTGCCCGACGGTCCGAGCCCGTCAGGTGACTCCTTCCCTATAGCTTACGCGAGGCAGACCCCGATATTGGAGGCGCCGGATGACTCAGTCAGGCCCAGAGTGGCCTGCCCTGATCGAACGTTGCACCCCCCAGGTGGAGCAAACTCCCGACCGCCGCCCCGACAGCAAAGAAATGAATGCTGAAACAGGGAGAGGGCAGGTGATACGATTCCGTCGATACGCCGGAAACCTTTTCAGGAGCTCGAATGCGGGAACGCAGAGTCGGAATAATCATGAACGGCGTCACCGGACGCATGGGACTCAATCAGCATTTGATTCGCTCGATCCTGGCCATTCGCGGGCAAGGTGGGGTTGCTCTGAGCGACGGTAGCATCCTGATGCCCGACCCCATTCTTGTGGGCAGAAATCAAGACAAAATCAAGGCAATCGCCGATGCGCACGGCCTTTCCCGCTGGAGCACTGACCTGGTGGGCTGTTTTGACAATCCAGAAGACACGATCTATTTCGACGCAGGGTCGACAGGGATACGGGAACAGAATGTTCTGGGTGCGATTGCGGCAGGGAAACATGTCTACTGCGAAAAACCGCTTTCGACGAGTTTCCAAAGCGCAATGAAGCTTGCCACGGCGGCAGATAAGGCCAGCGTGAAGCATGGCGTGGTCCAGGACAAGCTTTTCTTGCCCGGCATCCGCAAGCTGCGCCGGCTCATCGATGCGGGTTTCTTTGGACGCATTCTTTCATTACGCGGGGAATTCGGTTACTGGGTATTCGAGGGCGACCTGCAACCTGCGCAACGCCCATCGTGGAACTACCGTAAGGAAGACGACGGCGGAATCATTCTGGACATGTTTTGCCACTGGCAGTATGTTCTGGAGCAAACTTTCAGCGCGATTCAATCTGTCAGCTGCACGGGTGCAACGCACATCCCGCAGCGCTTCGATGAGGCTGGCAAACCCTACACATGCACAGCAGACGACGCGGCTTATGGGATGTTCGAATTGAAGGGCGGAATCTTTGCTCAGATCAATTCTTCGTGGGCTACGCGCGTGTATCGCGACGAGCTCTTCAGCTTGCAGGTGGATGGAACCGAGGGCAGTGCCGTCGCCGGGTTGCGCGAGTGCAAGGTGCAGCACCGGGTGAACACCCCGCGGCCCACATGGAACCCGGATCTGCCCAATTCTTTCCAATTTCGCGATCAATGGACAGCGGTTCCGGATAACACTGAATTCGACAATGCATTCAAGGTGCAGTGGGAGATGTTTCTCAGGCATGTTGCCGCGGATGCGCCGTTCCCGCACACCTTCCTGGATGGAGCGCGGGGCGTGCAACTGGCCGAGTTGGCGCAAGCTTCTTGGCGCGAGCGACGCTGGGTGGACGTGCCTGAGATTTCACTCGACGCGTAGAAGTCACCCCCTTCCGTCAAGACATTCCCGAGGACAGAACCGCATGGCAGACAAGTCAAGGCTCTCGTTCAACCAGATCACGGCAGATCGTTGGAGCGCGGGCGAGGCTGTGGAGGGCTGCGTGCGGCACGGAATTCCGTCGATCGCGCTTTGGCGCCACAAGATCAAAGAGGCCGGCATAGAGAATTGCGTGCGCCACTTGAAGGACGCGCAGTTGCACGTCTCCAGCGTGTGCCGAGGCGGAATGTTCCCGGCGTCCACCGAGCCGGAACGAAGAAAGAATATTGAAGACAACTTTCGCGCTGTGGACGAGGCGGCCGCGCTACACGCGGATTCACTGGTCATGGTCGTGGGAGGCTGCGCCGGAATCGGCCTTGAAGAAGCGCGCCAGNNCCAGATGGTGATCGACGGCGTCGCGGAGTTGGTTCCCTATGCTCATGAGCGCGGAGTTCGCATTGGGCTGGAACCGCTCCATCCGATGTATTGCGCGGACCGCGCGGTGCTTGTCACAATCGGTCAAGCTCTTGAAATGGCGGCGATCTACGATCCGCGCGAAGTAGGTGTCATTCTTGACACCTTCCATATCTGGTGGGATCCGCACGTGGCGGAATTGATCGCGCGATCAACGGGAAGAATCTTTGGCTTTCATGTTTCGGACTGGCTGGTCCCGTTGCCCGATGTCTTGCTGGGGCGCGGGCTGATGGGGGACGGCGTAATCGACAACAGAAAGCTGCGCCTTCTGGTCGAACAGGCTGGTTACGGCGGGCCTATTGAAGTAGAGATATTCAATCGTTCGCTTTGGGATTCCGATCCCGATTCCGTTTTAGCCCAAGTTGTGGAACGATTCGAAAAGTTTGTCTAGCAAGAGAGGATGCTTGTGCAAATAAGCGACACGGTCACTCCCCAAGGTCTCAAGCTGCGCATCGACCGAGCGCTGGAGCTTGCATCTGGAAAGACATTGCAGCTCGATCGGCGCTGGAAGGCTGCTGACGGGGCGCCAGTGTTTACTGCGGGCGGCAGATACACCGCGCGCAGTTGGACGCAGTGGACGCAAGGCTTTCAGTATGGCAACGCTTTGTTTTGCTTCGACCTGACCGGGGAACGAGATCTGCTGGCCGCTGCACGCAGGCACACAGTCGAGAATATGGCGGAGCACGTAACCCACACAGGCGTTCACGACCATGGCTTCAACAACATCTCAACCTATGGCCACTTGCGCAGGTTGATGCTGAATGGCCGCATCGAAAGCAATGAGTGGGAGCTCCGCTTTTATGAGCTTGCATTGAAGGTCAGCGGCGCCGTGCAAGCTGCGCGGTGGACTGGACTCAAGGACGGTCAAGGCTACATCCATTCCTTCAACGGCAGCCACTCGCTTTTTATCGACACCATGAGGACCCTTCGCGTTTGTGGCGTCTCTCATCTTCTTGACCACTCTCTTGTCGAGGAGCAGGACAGACGCGTCAACCTGCTTGGACGGCTGCTGGCGCACGCCAAGACTGCGTCGCAATACAACATCTATTACGGCGAGGGACGCGATATCTACGATGTTCCCGAGTTGCGCGGCCGTACTACGCATGAGGCCATTTTCAATCCGGCGAGCGGCGCTTTCCGCTGCCCATCATCGCAACAGGGATATTCACCCTTTACCACGTGGACGCGAGGGCTGGCCTGGGCCATGCTGGGATTTGCCGAGCAGCTTGAGTTCATTCGGTCGCTACCCGAGAGCGAATTCGGCATTGATGGCGTACCAGGCAAACTGGATTCATCCGCGATGCTGGAGCGGGCAGCCCGCGCAACGTGCGACTTCTACATCCACCAGGCGAGCGCGCTCGACGGCATCTGCTATTGGGATACCGGCGCTCCGCAGCTTCATCGGCTTGGCGATTGGCGAGGCAAATCAGCGGACCCGTTCAACGACCACGAGCCTGTCGACTCCTCCGCCAGCGCGATCGCCGCGCAGGGGCTCATTCGCCTGGGAGAGGCGCTTGGCGATGCCGGTCGCGACTACGCTCAAGCCGGCCTGACCGTCGTTGAGCGGCTGCTTNNATATCTTTCTTTGAAGCCTGAGCACGAAGGAATTCTGTTGCACAGCGTTTATCATCGCCCCAACGGTTGGGATTCAATTCCTGCATCGGCAAACATTCCCTGTGGCGAGTCAAGCATGTGGGGCGACTATCATCTGCTGGAAGTTCTGCTCCTGGTGTCGAAGATGGCCGATGAAAGTTACTACACGTTTTTCTAACACGCGAGGGCCCAGGCGAGAAAGGATTCAGCATGGTTCATAGCGGCAAGGTAGCTCTGGTAACTGGCGGCGCTCGCGGCATTGGCCTGGGGATCGCTCTGAAGCTGGCGCAAGCCGGCTTTACTCTGGCAGTTTCGGGCAGGCGAACACCACAGCAGGTTCAACCCGCAGTCGATCGCCTCAGAGAACTCAGCGCCAATTCCATCTACGTGCAGGCGGATGTATCGACCGGCGCGGACCGTGCGCGGCTCTTGCAGGTATTGCAGGAGAGATTCGGCCGGCTGGACGTGCTGGTCAACAACGCAGGCATTGCTCCGCGTGTGCGCGCCGACATTCTTGACGCGCATGAAGAGAGCTTCGACCAGTTGATCGCGACGAATCTCAAAGGACCCTACTTCCTCACCCAGGCGGTTGCAACTTGGATGATCCGACGGCAGGCGAGCGACGCCGCGTTTCATCGCTCCATCATCAACATCAGTT
>PLKU01000223.1 GCA_003140705.1 Acidobacteriaceae bacterium | reverse complement strand
ATCGTGTTGATGGCCGCGAGGAACGCAGTGTGCCGATCGGAAAACCGATCGCGAACACCAGCCTGTACGTTCTCGGGCCACAGCGCGAATCGCTGCCGTGCGGAAGCGAAGGGGAACTTTATATAGGCGGCGACGGTCTGGCTCGCGGGTACTTCGAGCGGCCGGAGTTGACCGCTGAGAAGTTCGTGCCGGATCCGTTTTCATCCCGTGCCGGCGCACGAATGTATCGCACCGGAGATTTGGCTCGGTATCGCCCGGACGGGAATGTTGAATTTCTCGGACGTGTCGATCACCAAGTGAAGATCCGCGGATTCCGCATCGAGTTGGGCGAAATCGAGGCAGTGCTGGAACAACATCCGGCGGTGCAGAAGGCCATAGCGGTGGCGCGCGATGGCGATTCCAGCAGCAAGTATTTGGCAGCGTATTTTATTCCAAGATCTGGCGTCAGCTTTTCTCAATCAGACCTTCGTCAACATCTGCGTAAGCAATTGCCGGAATACATGATTCCCTCGGCACTGGTTGCCTTGCGGGGTTTTCCGTTGAGTCCCAACGGAAAAGTGGACCGTAAAACGCTGCCCGCTCCTCAGGCCAGCGATTATCAACGCGATCATGAATATCTTGCTCCCCGCGACAAGATCGAGCGGAAGCTAGTCGCAATTTGGGAGGATCTTCTGGGCGTGAAGCCTATTGGCGTCAAAGATGGGTTCTTCGATCTTGGCGGGAAGTCACTTCAGGCCGCGCGGCTGTTTACCAAGATCATCAGCAGCTTCGGCAAGGAACTGCCGCTGACGACGCTGATTCACGCGCCCACGGTGGAGCTCCTGGCGAATGCGATCAGGCCGCTGTCGAAAGATGCAAACTACCCCACGCTGGTCCCGATGAAGAAAACTGGAACACGGCCGCCCTTTTTCTGCATTCATGGAGGAGCGGGCAGCACCCTTTTCATGCATCGCTTAGGTGCGAAGATGGATGCAGATCAGCCATTTTATGGAATCGAACCCGAAGGGATGGATGGCCGTCAGTTCAGGAACACCACGCTCGAAGAAATCGCGGCGTATTATCTTTCTGAAATTCGCAGAGTCCAGCCGGCCGGCCCCTATTGTTTTGGCGGCTACTGTTTCGGAGGAATAGTGGCATACGAGATGGCGCAGCAGCTGCTCCGACAAGGCGAGCCGGCCGCGCTGGTCGTGTTGTTAACGGCGGAGTTGCGCTTCCATCGCAAGGTGCCAGCGCCAGTGAAGCCGAAACCGCCGGCAAAGGCAGCAAGGCATCGGCTGGCAACGCTGCTGAAGAATCCGGCGCGGACCCTATACCGGATATCAGCGGCTGCACTTGCAAAGCGTTGGGAGCAGTTTGCTCCCAGGTTCTATCGGATTTGGTTTCGCTTCGGTCTTAGAATTCCGCCCAAGATGCGCACCTTGTATGTGTGGAGGACTCTGATTCGCGCAGAACGGAATTACGTTCCGAAGCCTTTTCCGGGCGCGGTTGTCATGTTTCATGGTTCCGATTATGACGATGATCCCAGCCTGGGCTGGGATGGGCTGGCTGCAAACATCGAGCACCACGTCATTGGCAACAGCAGCCAGGACGAGCGCCGCGACCTGATGAATGAGCCCTGGGTGAATCAGACTGCGCGTGAGTTGAGTGATTGCATTGCCCGCGCTTGTGACGCCGCCGAGTTCAAGCCCACCCAGATCGCATGAGCGTTGTTATCTCGTCCCGCGATTGTCGTAGTAGAGACATCGTATGAGTACCAGCCAGTTGAGTCGATTCGCATAGGCCCGGATAGGTTCCGGTTTGCCGACCATTCAGCGAGAAAGGGAACTCGTTGGTCGCAAAACGCGTACAACGAGCATGCGTCAATACATCCTCTTCGCAGCGGCATGCCTTTGCTCATGTCCTGCTATCGCTCAAACCCCGTCCGACAATAAAGCGGCCGCCAATCGGCCCCCGTGGCCACTACAGCTCGAAATGCGCGTGCCGTTCGAGCCCACAGCATTCCCGAGCGGACCGCATGTGTATCTGATGTACGAGTTGCATTTGACCAACTTCATGCCAATGCCCATTTCGGTGAGTCGCATTGACGTGCTCGACGCGGATGCGGGAACTGCCCAACCGATTGCGACCTTTGAAGCGGCCCAACTGGAAACCATGTTGCAGCCTCTGGGAGGCAGGGCGCTATCCGACCCAAGGATAGGCTCGTTATCGCGGATGGCCAGAGCGTGATCGCCTTTATGTCCGTTGCGTTCGACCGCGGCTCACATATTCCCGACAGACTGCTCCATCGCGTGACCACCGCTTACGCTCCAGAAGAGGGCGCAGCCCTTTCCACGCATCATACGGAGCTGCATATGCTCGGGCCGCCGGTAGAAGGGGCAGACTGGCTTGCAGACGATGGGCCCAGCAACGATCAGGATAATCATCATCGGCGCGGGGTTGTCATCCTTGATGTGCAGCCGGTGGACTCGCGCCGGTACGCGATCGACTGGAAGCAGGTCAAGAACGGAGCTTCATTTGCTGGCGATGCGCGCAACGTCCGCTCCTATTACTCCTACGGGAAAGCAGTGTCGGCGGTTGCTGACGGCCGTTGTGAAGAAGCTCACCAAGGCGTCGGTTGTATATGAGGCGTGGATAAAGGGNNCGCATGGCGGCGTTGTTCGAGCCGGTTGGAAGGGCTTTGAGCCATATTGCCTTCGCCGCTCAGCCTTGACCATGCTTGCAGAGAGCGGCTGCGATGGCTTCACGCTGGCGCGGATCGCCGGGCACAGTTCCATCACAATCACTCAACGGTACTGCCACCCGCAGGCCGATGCAATTGAAAGGGCGTTCGGGAAACTTTCAGGTGGGCACAGAATTGGGCACACAGCAGGATTGCCTTCAAAAAACGAATGCGGCGCAAATGCCGCAAGTGATTGTTAGGACGATAATTAAATGGTGCGCCCGGAGAGATTNNCTTCGAGCGGCGCAATTTTCCGGGTGACCCAAAAAGCGGGGAAGTCTAAGCGATTTTGGAGTCCGGGTGGGGTGCCGCGCCGGTGCCCAACCGCGCGCTTTCAGGCCGCTGCGACTGGCTCCGGAGGAGGTGCGGGAAGCACAAGTGGCAATTCCTCTTGAATATCAAGGCCGGCCTGGCGAACAAGCTGGGTGATCGTAGCGGCATTGAGCCTTGTAGCGTCGTACTCCACGCAGAGGGTGCGATCAGCCAGGTTAAAGCGAAGGCGACGGATGCCGTAGACATCTTTTGTGGTGCCCAGCGCAGCGGCCACCGACTCAGTGGGAGGCGATGCGTAGCGATAGAGGATTTCCACCGTAGTCATAAAGAAATGATAGCAAGCCGGGAGCTGTTGGTCAGAGAGCAGGCTTACAAGCTCTTGAGATAGGCTCGGACTTCAGGGTCGGACCAGTCCTGTGCGCCAATGAATTTACGGCGGATTACACCCTGGCGGTCGATCACGTAGGTCTCTGGCCACTGCTCTGTGTGG
>PLKU01000017.1 GCA_003140705.1 Acidobacteriaceae bacterium | reverse complement strand
ACGTCATCTCGATCACCGACGGACAGATCTTCCTTGAGACGGATCTCTTCAACTCAGGTGTTCGGCCCGCCGTGAACGTAGGCCTCTCGGTTTCGCGCGTAGGCTTCTCGGCGGCCATCAAGGCGGTCAAGCAGGTTGGTTCCACGTTGAAGCTCGATCTGGCGCAGTACCGCGAACTGGCGGCGTTTGCGCAGTTCGGTTCCGACCTCGATCTATTGACGCAGAAGCAGCTTAATCGTGGCCAGCGCCTGACGGAGTTGCTCAAACAGCCGCAGTTCCAGCCGCTCACCTGGCAGCAGCAGGCCGTTGTGCTCTTCGCCGGAACGCAAGGTTACCTCGACGATCTGCAAGTCTCTGACATTCGCGCCTTTGAAGATGGGCTGTACAAGTATCTTGACGCCGCGCAAACCGCATTGCTCGACGAGCTCACCGCGAAGAAAGCTTTCGACGACGATCTGCGCAACAAGCTCCACGCCGCCCTCAAGGAATACTCAGCCAACTTCAAAGCCGAGCTTGAGGCGGCGGTCAAAGCCTAGACAGGGATCGGAGATCAGGGGTCAGTCGCGATGGTGCAGTCATTTCGGGATTTGGCGGTGTGGCAAAGGTCGATTCAGATGGCTGCCGGCGTGTATCGGCTGACACAGGGGTTTCCCCGGGAGGAGATCTACGGGCTAACCAGTCAAATGAGGTGAGCCGCGGTTTCAGTTCCCAGCAACATTGCCGAAGGACACGGACGGCTGGGCAGCAACGAGTACAGGCAGTTTCTCGGTGTGGCACGAGGTTCCAACTTTGAACTACAAACGCAACTCGAAATCGCCCGCGCACTGGGAACAGGGGATTCGGAGTTGCTCGACGAAGTGGAAGGTTTATCCCACGAAGTAGGAAAGATGATATTTGGGGTTTTGAAAGCGATGAAAGACAAGGGCTCCATCAACTGATCCCTGATCTCTGACCCCTGGAACATGTTATGGCGAACGTACTCGATTTACGGCGTCGCATCCGCAGCGTGAAAAACACGCGGCAGATCACCAAGGCCATGAAGATGGTCTCGGCAGCAAAACTGCGCCGCGCGCAGGAGCGTGCCCTGGCGGCCCGTCCCTACGCCAAAATGATTACCAGCGTGCTTGAGTCGCTCACCCGCCGCATCGACATCTTCGATCCGGAGACCGGCAACCTACGCCATCCCCTCTTTGCCACGCGGACTGAGAGGCGAGTACTGATCATCGTCATCAGCGGCGACAAAGGTTTTGCCGGCGCCTTCAACGCAAACATCCTCAAGACAGCCTTCCAGTTCATCTCAGGCAATCCTGACAAAGAGGTCGATATCGAGGCCGTGGGCCGCAAGGGCCGCGACCAGATGCGCCGTCACTATCCCGCCGCTGTTTATTCAGAGCAAACCGACGAGAACGGCCACACCATCAAGACCCGCGAGCGCAAGGCCCCCGTCGAGGTCTCCGGCGACCATCCCGGCATGCTCCTCAAGCTTGAGACTAGCCGTGTATTTGATCTGGCGCAGAACGTCATCTCCCGCTATACACATGAGGAGATCGACGCTGCCTACATCGTCTACAACGAGTTCAAATCGGTTATCCAGCAGCGCCTCGTCGTCGAGAAGCTCTTGCCGCTGCTCAAGATCGGCATTCCGCAGATCACCGGCGCCGCGGAGCCTACGGAAGCAGAACGCGAGCGCGCTGCTGAAGCCGCCGCCAGCGCCGGCATCTCTCTGGAGCCAATTGACACCGCGGAAGCCGACGAGGAAGCGCGCAAATTCGGTACTGCGCAGGTGGACTACATCTACGAGCAGCCAGCAGAGGAGCTTTTCAACGGACTGCTCCCGCAATATATTTCGTCCATGCTCTATCATGCGATGACGGAGTCGGTCGCCGCCGAACACGCGGCCCGCATGACAGCTATGGATTCAGCTACCAACAACGCCTCGGATATGATCGACGCGCTCACGCTGCATATGAATCGCGTGCGCCAGGCGGCCATCACCAAGGAGATCATCGAGATTGTAAGCGGAGCAGCTGCGCTATGACCCGCGTTGCTTTAGCGTCTCTAATAGTTTTCTTGGGCGGCATTGGAGCCACATCCGCAAACGCGCAAGTCGCGGTAGCCGCTTCGTCCAACTCGATGAATGTTTGCGGGGAAGACATTGAAATAGGGGCGCTGCCGAAGGTCGTCTTTGGCAAGTTTGAGGGCACTGGATGCATAGTCAACAAAGTTGCTGACGATCCGGATCTCTTCGCCATCGGGAAGGGCGGCGCAACAATCGCCTCGGTTAGGTTTTCACATGGTCTGCTAGCAACCATCACTAGAGAGTGGGCGACCGACATCAAGAGCCCAGAAGAATTTGCGACAGCAGTGGTAAACGCTCTTCAAGAGGTCCAGGCACAGGGATCTTCTCAATGCGTATTGAGCACACTTAATCAGGCGAATCCTTCATTTGAAGCAAGAGGATCCGTAATAAAGTGTGGGCGAAGAATGCTTGTATTTTCGGTCATCGCCGAATCAGGTCGAGAGAAATTCCATATAGAAGAGACATTGGGTGACAAAACATGGCAGAAAACATCGGCAAAGTAATTCAGGTCTCCGGTCCCGCGGTAGACGTCCAGTTTGAAGAAGCGACTATGCCCTCCATCTACCAGGCATTGCGCGTCACCAGCGAGGGCTTCACCGTTCCCGACCCCATCAGCGTCATCCTCGAGGTCCAGCAGCACCTCGGTGAGGGACGCGTCAGAACCGTGGCCATGGAAGCCACCGACGGCATGGTCCGCGGTATGAAGGTCATTGACCTCGGCGGCCCCATCCGCGTGCCTGTGGGCAAAGAGACGCTCGGCCGCGTCATTAACGTCATCGGCGAGCCGGTCGACAATCTCGGCCCCATCGGCGAAAAGACCCGCATGCCCATTCATCGCCCCGCTCCGCTCTTTGACGAGCAGACCACACACGAAGAGATGTTCGAGACCGGCATCA
>PLKU01000528.1 GCA_003140705.1 Acidobacteriaceae bacterium | reverse complement strand
TTCCGTACCCTTGGCTCGAACCCGCATTTAAGGCTGTTATGAGTTTGTGGTACCATTCGGGCAATTGGCACCCCTTTTGCCAATCTGCGGAGGCCCCGATGGCAAATTACTCCAGGCGAACTTTCATCAAGACCGGACTCGTGGCAAGCGCACTTGCCGGGGTTGGCGGGTTCCCGCTATGCGCCGAGCGAGGCACGGCAACAGATTGGGTCACACTCGGCAAATCCAACGTCAAGGTCACGCGGCTCGCATTCGGCACCGGGAGCTTCAGTGGCCAGGTGCAGCGCGATCTGGGTCAGGAGGGGTTCACGAAGCTTGTGCGCTATGCGTACGACCGGGGGATTCGCTTCTTTGAGACCGCTGAGTCCTACGGCAATATGCATCACATGCTGGGCGTCGCTCTCAAAGGGATTCCCCGCGACAGCTATCGGCTCATGTCCAAGGTAACCACCCATGCAGGCGTAGATCCACAGGCAAAGTTTGACGAGCTACGCACGTTGGCGAATACCGATTATTTCGACATCATGTTGCTGCACTGGCAACACACATCAACATGGCCCGTTGATACCATCCGCTGGCAGGAGGGAATCCTCGAAGCTGAATCGAAGAAGACGATCCTCAGCCATGGTGCATCCGTGCATGGCCTTCCAGCGCTGCGCCAGATGCCTGGCAACAAATGGATTCAACTCGGCTTGATCCGCGTCAATCACAACGGCACCCGGATGGACGCTGAAAACTATGATACCGACGGTCTCGGCAACGTGAACGAGGTGGTCACGCACGTAAGTGCGCTTCAGAAGCAAGGATTGGGCGTCATCGGCATGAAGCTCATTGGCGAAGGCACCTTCGGCCGCGAGGACCGGCAGAAGGCGATGCGCTTTGCCATCAGAAATGTTGGTGTTCATGGTGTCACGGTGGGTTACAAGAGCACCGCGGAGATCGACGAGGCCATCGATAATTTGAACTTGGCCCTCACATAGCCTCTCTTCCCCCTGGCCCGGCCCAGTCCGCCACCAAGCGCATCGCTTGACGTGAAGGCGGAGTTGGCAGTAGTTTGGGCTTACACGGGAAAGGAGGTTGATCCAGCTGATGCAAAGTGACTATTCCAGTTGTTTCGTACGTGAGGTGACTGAGGCCTGAGGCCCTTCAAGCCCCAGCCCCAGAGTAAGTCCCGGCGGAGGAATTCCGCCAATGGCTCTGGCACTCGCGTAGGCGCGAAGGCCTCCAGTCCAATCCCAACCGTTCACCGGCAGCGGCCTCAGGAGCGGAAGCTCATGAGGCCTCTGTTGCATCTGGGAGTAAAGTATTCGTGAAGCAAGAATCGGGTCCCGCAAGATGAGCAACCATGAACAGAGACTGGCACCAGCAACACAAAATGCCTGAACGTGCGACCGCAGCAGAGCGAATTGCCTGGCATATTGACCACGCCAGGAATTGCGGTTGCCGGCCAATCCCGAAGCAACTGTTGGAAAAAGTCGAACGGATACAGCGAAAGAAACACGGCGTTGCCGCCGAAAAGTAAGAACATGGAGCGAGGTCGCTTCCGCTTGACTTAGCCCGCCTTCGTGGGCTGAGCTGTATAAATCGCTAGACCAAGACACAGCGCGATCAGAATCTCCGTAATCACTGGACCGATGAAGAAATAGGTCCAGGAATTCACCGTCAGCGCAAGATACCCCACCACAAACGTCGCCAGGATCGGCCTGATCTGTCGTGCATGGGTTTTAGCCAGTGCGCCCAGCTGCCAGAAGACAATCGCTTCGAAGGTCAGGCAAATGGTTACGCCGAGACCAAGTCCCCGGTAGAAGTCTGCGTACGACCGGACATGCCCCATCAGCAGGAATTGATTTCCCTGCATCGCTCGGTAGGCCACCGCGGCGGGTCCCGGATCGGGTTTACTGAAGACTCCGCCGATGGTGTGCAGGACCGAGTGAATCAACGTCAAAACCGAAGCGATGCGAAGAAAGAGTGTCGGCTTCATGATTCCTTGACTCCTTCCGCGGCGTTTGCAAACAACGCCAAAATGCCGCTCCAGGCGCCGGGCCCGTCAAAGAGCGCTCGCAGTTGTTCATAACCTTCGCCATGGCGTTCAAGCTTGCTGTGCTCCAGTTCGNNGGGTCGTCCCCGGTTCTTCGGCCGTGAATCTGACCTCCACTTCGCTCGCCTTGGCCAGGTCTGGATCGCAAACCCAATCCGGCTGATCGTGGCCCGGCCCAACATGCCAGGAGAAGGTCACACGATGCGGCGGATCCCAAGCGAGCACGGTTCCCCAGTCGCTCAAATTCCCGGCGCNNCTGAGAAGGCGCGCTCGATTGGTGCCTGAACGCGCACGCTTTTAAGTACGACGGCGGTTTCTAGCAGGTTTGGCATGTGTCTCTCCAAGGGGGATCTTTTCGACAGAAGTTTGAAATGAGGTCAGGGCCCTGGTCCAAAGTTGGTCGAAGTGTGCGCGTAAACGGGCAACGCCTTCAGGATTCAGACTGTAGAGGCGGCGTGTTCCAACACGGCTGTCGGTCACCAGTCCTGCATTCTTCAGCACCTTCAAGTGCTGTGATACCGCGGGGCGGCTCACTGGAAGCTTGCGGGCCAGCTCATTCACGGCAATCGGCCCCGCAGAAAGCTTCTGGAAGATGGCCATGCGCGTCGAATCGCCCAGTGCATCCAGCCCTGCTTGTAGGTAAGCATCCACTAACGGTAAGTTACCACGCACCAATGAAAAGTTGTCAAGCGAAAAAGCAATCGGAAGCAAAAGCCCAGTCTGAATTCACGCCTGACCTGAAGAGTCACCCTCTAGATGCCGACGGCCGCCAAGCCCTCAGCAATCGGGCAACAGTAACTTAGTAGCCGTTGATGGCCACGCGCTCTATGAACGGTAGCCTCCAGCTTCAGCCATTCATGAAGGCACATGTTGCGATCCGATTGGCCTGCGGAAGCGTGCAGCCTTAAGGGGCCGCGACGGCCATTGTTTTTGGGGGGTGCGTTGAGGGCGGCGGTGCGGTAGACTTGGACCCGATGCGGGTGTTTGGGATCGATTGCGGAACTGAGATCACAGGGTTTGGGGTCGTGGACTCGGACGACACCGGACGAGTGCCTCGGCTGGTATGCAAAGCGATGGGCGCCATTCGCATGAAAAAGGCCCTGACCACAGCAGAGCGGCTGTTACAGGTGTTTCAGGAGTTGGATGCGCAGCTGGCGCGGTGGAATCCGGATGCGGTGGCAATCGAGGAAGTCTTTTACTCTGTAAATGCCAAGTCAGCCCTGAAGCTTGGACAGGTCAGAGGCGTTGCCCTGATGGCTGCGGCTTCACACGGTATTCTTGTAGCGGAATATGCCCCGCTAAAGATCAAGTCCAGCGTCGTCGGCTACGGTTTGGCAAAAAAGGAGCAAATGCAGTTTATGGTGGCACGGCTGTTGGAATTGACCGAATTGCCCGAACCGGCCGATGTGGCTGACGCACTGGCGGTTGCCATCTGCCACATTCATACCGCGCAGACGATCGCGGCACAAGAGGTAGGGCGATGACGCGGTTAAGAGCGGCAACATGGTTAATCTTCGGGCTGGCTTTAGCGGCATTGCCGGCATTGGGCGAGCTTGGAACCGCATCGTCTCCAGTGTTTCAGGTGGAGTTCTCAAACCCCGGACTTTCCCCCTCGCACTGGACGTTGACCCTCCATACGGATGGAACGGGCCACTTCCGTTCGGACCGAGGCAGCAAGGTAGCAGCCGGACCACAAGGTGCCCAGGTGGGTGGCGATCAAATCCAGGCGCCGGATGTTGATCGCGATATAAAGGTGAGCTCGAAGTTTGCAGAGCGCGTCTTTCAAACGGCACAGCAGCAGGGACTCTTCAACTCGGGCTGTGAAAGCCATTTGAAGGTGGCATTCCAGGGGTGGAAGAAGCTGACGTACATCGGGCCTGAGGGAAACTGGGGCTGCGAATTCAACTACTCAAAGGATAAAGAGATTCAATCGCTTGGAGATTCCATTGTGGCCGTGGCAGAGACCGTCATGGAGGGTGCCCGGCTTGAGACGCTGCTCCAGCATGACCGACTGGGGCTCGACAGTGAATTGGAGTATTTGGTTGAAGCTGCGAAGGACGGGCGCACCCTGGAACTCAGAACCATCCAGGGCATTTTAAGCCGGCTGGCTGCCGATCCGGATGTGCTGCAAAGAGTTAGGAAGCGGGCCCGGTTGCTGTTGGCTGGTATTGGGAGCTGAGCTTGTTGATGGGGAACGGAACACAAATGCCCTCAAGAGTGTGAAATAAATCCTCCCGCGAGGAGAATTTAGTGTGACTTTTGCGGTCGTGAATGTGTCCAACAGAGTGTCGGCCTGCCGGGTAGGGCGCATTGCGTCCGATTGTAGGTAGGCAATAGGAAGGCGGAACGCCATGAAGCTGAGCGTTAATCCAGTGAGGTTGGAGGGACGCGGGTGGGTCGCAGCGGTTCTGGGGCTGGCGGCACTTTCGTTGACAATGGTCATTTCTTCGCCTGCGGCGTTCGCGGATGACCAGGGGCAAGCGGCCAGGGCAGCTCGCCTCAGCAGCGTGGATGGTCAGGTGCAACTCTCGCAAGGCAGCCAGGTGATCGCCGATCAGGCCGTGGCAAATGCGCCTTTGTTTGAGGGCACGCGGGTAGTCACCGGAGACAACGGACGGGCAGAGATTCAATTCGAAGACGGAAGCGTGGTCCGGCTCTCTCCAAACAGCTCGCTTGTTTTGACGGCCTTGCATGGCCAGGGGAGTGCTGGCGAAGCAGAGATTGTGCTAAGCAGCGGGCTTGGCTACTTTGAGCTGCAAGGCGGACAGAGCGGGGTCCTTCGCATTCGGTTTGGCGACAGTCAGGTGACGGCCAGCGGCTTTAGCGTTTTGCGAATTAACCTCGACAAGCCTCCGGGCGACTTAGCCGTTTTCTCTGGGAATGCGCATTTGGAGCGCGGAAGCGCCTTGGCCGTGGACCTGCACGGCGGCGAGAGCGTCGCCTTGAGTGCAACGGATCCCGCACACTTTGACATGAGTGAATCCATCGAGCCGGATTCATGGGACACATGGAACTCTGACCGCGACCAGGTCTTGACGGCGGAAGCCTCGTCCCGGACAGCAGCGACAAAAGGATTTGCCGACAGTAGCAACCCGGCGTGGAACGATCTGGATGCGAATGGCAACTGGTATAACGTCCCCGGCCAGGGAAACATCTGGTCGCCGTATGAAGCAACCAACAGCGGATGGGACCCCTACGGCAACGGGAACTGGATGTTAACCCCGGGGTATGGTTATGTCTGGGCATCCGGCAACTCTTGGGGCTTCCTTCCCTATCAATGCGGAACTTGGAATTTCTACGACGCATTCGGTTGGGGCTGGACACCGGGGATGGGAGGCTGCGCGCCTTGGTGGGGCGGTGGAATTTACTACGGGCCTAATATCGGCTCTGTCTTTGGTGGATATCGCCCTCCTTTGCGTCCACACCCGCGCCAACCCATCGGCCATCTTGGATTGGTCGCCACGAGGACGATCATCCCCGTAAATCGCCGGCCAATTGTCGGAAACACCGCTCTGCCGGCGCGTGATCGGTCAGGACCGGTGATGATCGCCGGCCAATCAGTGCAGCCATTTCGGCCGATTTCACCTCGTGTGCAATATGAGCGGTCGGCCTCAGGCTTTGTCAACGGAGCGGTTCCGGGCACTCCATCATCCAGGACCGGGGCCGGTGTGCCGGCAATCGGCGGGTCAGCTCCTGGCGTGAGCCGGCCAGGCTTTTCGCCAAATTCGAATGGACCGAGACCATTGAGCAGCAGCGGCGGTGGTCCGCACCCGTCAGCGCCGAGCCGTGCACCTTCAGGAGGTGGCTATTCAGGTGGCGGAGCGTCGGCCAGTCACTCTTCTGGCGGTTATTCGAGTGGCGGCGGCGGCGGTGGCGGCGGTGGTGGTGGCGCTTCCCATAGTGGTGGTGGCGGTGGTGGCGGATCGCACAAATAGGGGCACCCGCCTGTTGTCTTCTCAAATCGAGCGATTGATGTATCGGCCGCGGCGTTACGATCTCTTAAGAAATCCGTAACCCTGCGGCCAATTTCTTGAGCCAATTCCTAACCTGAGGTACCTTCGCGTATGTTTCGGTTCACTATCTGATTGGCATTTACTGATCACTCTCCTGAACACCGTCCGCAACTCTTCTACTCTGGAACTCTTCGCCGGATTGTGCTGGCCTTTTGGCAGAGGAGAGGACGGCGAAATGGGCAAGATTAGAATTTCCGGCCGGATGGAGAACAGTCATTCAGATTTCTTCGATGCAACTTGCCTGAACTTGGACGGAACTGTGTTTCGCCTTCCGATCTTCACTAACTTTGTCATAAGTCAGTATTATTGGACCTCTACCACAGATGCCGCCAATATCAGTGAACCCTGGACGGTGTTTAGTTGTGACTTCGGTGTGTATGACATTCCCAAAACTAACATTGGTTATACGCTTGCAATACGCCAAGCAGGTAATGCAGCACCCTTTGCCCGTCTCGACGTAACTTCTCCAGGCGGATGACTGATTACGCAAACAGAAGGGCCGCCCAATGACTGGGCGGCCTTCGGCGTCAAGGATTGCAGTTGGGTTTAGCGCCGTGCCACGTGTTTGTCGCGGTAAATCGACCGCGAAACCCGGTTCAGCCGATGGTTAAGTGCGACGCGATCGGCATGATTCAGGCGCCCGTGGTTGGCAGCGCGCATGTGCCTTTCCGTGCGGCCAATGCGCATTTCGCGGTGTTCCAGGCGACTTGCGTGTCCGGCGCTGAGGCGCCCGCTGTTAATCCCTTGCGCTATCCTGTGTTGCTGGAAGTCGCGTCGTTGGTTGATGGTGGCGGCATGGCGTTGCACAGGTGCCGAAGCAGCTGCCGGTGCCGCCTGGCTGAAGCCAACGGTTGAGCTAAGTGCGAGAAGTCCGACGCCTAACAGAGAGACTTTCATGGATGTTTCTCCTTGGGAGGCGGTAGCTAATTTGTGATTCCATTGCCGATCCGCGCTCACATACAAGAAGACACCAGTTATTGAAAAGTGTTGCGAATGCCTATTCCTAATGGTTCTTGTCGCGAGTTAGCTAACGTTAGAAAGTCATTCTTGTGAGTCAGGAGACGAAGAAGTATCCATACACTTGGAGAGGCTAGCGAGGGCTTCAATCGTCAGTGCTTCCGCGCGCGCACGAGGGTCAACGCCGGCTTGAGCGAATGCCGCTGTAATAGCATCCGGTGCAACGCCTGCAGCGCGAAGATTGTTGGAGAGAGTCTTCCGCTTCTGCGCAAATACCGTGCGAACGAAACGAAGGAAGGTGCTTGGCTGAACGTCGAGCTCTTCAAAGCGTGGTGCAAAACGCCAGCGAAAAACGGCGGAGTACACGTCCGGTGGTGGCGAGAAGGATGAGGGCGGCAGTGTGAAGAGCGTCTCAGCCGGGCCGTACATCTGTACTGTGACTGAAAGCAACCCATAGTCGCGGCTGCCCGGGCTTGCCGTGATGCGATCGGCAACTTCGCGCTGAACCATGAGGACTGCGCGATCGAGAGTGGCGTGGTTGGCAGCAAGCTTGAGCAGAATCTGTGAAGTAATGCCGTAAGGTAAGTTTCCGGCTACCGGCAGGCTTTGGCCGGCCGCTGCTGAGGCTGCCGCAAAGTCGAAGTTGAGAACGTCTTGCTCTACCACGGTGACCCGCTCGGCAGGAAACTCAGTTCGCAGATGTGCAGCGAGTTCGTGATCGAGCTCCACGGCGACAACGTGAGAAGCCCTTGCGGCCAAGGCCCCAGTAATTGCGCCCGCTCCGGGACCGATCTCGACAACCGCGCGGCCGGAAAGATCGCCGAGAGAGTTGGCGATGCGCTGTACTGCCTGCGCATCGTTAAGAAAGTTTTGGCCGAGCTTCGGTTTGGTGGGCATGAGCTACCTTGATGGTAGATGAAGGGGAAGGTCTATTGTGCACCAAACGACTTACCGCGTATCGCCGTATAAACGGAATCAAAGACCCGCAGGCTATTGATATTCGCTACATCACCCACAGTGATTGGGTCGCCAAGGTAGTTGACTTTGGCATCTGTATTCGTGAAGGCCGGCCACGTGGGAAGATTCGCGCCGTTCGGATTGCCAGATCTGGCGAAGTTGACCCAATAGCTTGACATCTCATCCGCCAGCTTCTCATCGGCCACGGTCCATTGCCATGGATCCTGGTCGAGATGGTTGAAGACGTACCAAAGTTCTGCGAAGTGGCTTGCTCCCCAGCCTGAGTAGACTGAGCCTGCCGGAAACGGTGGCTTCTGTCGAAACGAGTAATAGTAGACAGGGCTCTTTCCAGTTCCTGATTGCAGTCTTGCCCAGGTCCACATGTCCCAACCAAAACGCAGGTCCCGCTCCAGGCCGAGCTGGGCTTGCTGGGCCTCTCCATCGGTCGTGTGAGGATATGCGGCGAGTAGCGCGGGCGGAAGTTGGCCCACGCTGCGCTCCACGTCCTTATCGAACGAGGCGGCCGTCCCATGGGACACATCCACGATGGCTCGAGCCTCCTCGGCGTTTGAGCCAATCAACACTGGGACATCGTTCTGGTTCCCGGACGCGAAGGCTTCATAGGGCGACACCGGCAGGACATAGGGCTCGATGACCGGGTGAACGATTCCGCCGCCGTCGCCGGTGAGTTGGCTCGCCGGCAGTCTGCGCAGCTCTTTCAGCGAAGCAGCGCCTAGTGACGCAGCGTACTTTTCGCCGTCACGCTCCGCATTGGCTAAAAGATATTTCTGTCCCAGCTGGAGTGGCTCAAACAGGCCGCCGCTCTCCCCGATGGCGCGTTGAAACAAACCCTTCGCCAGCGGTGAGGCCATAAGAATGCTCACTGAAATGGAACCGGAAGACTGGCCTGCTATCGTTACGTTCTTCGCATCGCCGCCAAAGCATGCAATATTCCTCTGAATCCATGCCAGCGCGGCGATCTGGTCCATCAGACCGTAATTTCCACTCGAGTGGCGCGGGGACTCGCGCGTTAATTCAGGATGCGCAAGAAAGCCGAGTGGGCCAACTCGATAAGCAATGCTGACCACGATGACGCCTTTGTGTGCAAGGCGGTCGCCCCAGTACAACGGCATCGAGGCTGACCCGTTAACCAAGCCACCGCCGTAAATCCAAACGATCACAGGAAGCTTTTCATCTACCCTCTTGGCAGGCGTCCAGATGTTCAGGTACAAACAATCTTCACTTACCACTGGGGGTGTTTCGCCGGGCATCGAAACCCCAACCTGCATGCAGGCTGGTGCGAACGCATCTGTCTTGCGGATGCCAAGCCAGGGCGCAACGGGGACAGGTGGACGCCAACGAAGGTCGCCAAGCGGTGCGGCAGCGAAGGGTACGCCCTTGTAGACACCCAGCCCGCCTTCCCGTATCCCTGAAATCACTCCGGATTCCGTTTGAGCGGTTGGAGTTTGTGCTGGCGCTAAGGTCAACGATGCCAAGAATGTGACAAGAACAAGAGTGATCGAGATCCTTGCAGGATGCATATTCATATGGAACTCCGAGAGGCGAGATTGGCGGTGACAATTCCATTGCCGGGAATTACTTCGCCAACTTACCGCGGAGCGAAGAAGGCGAGGCCATTGGAACAAACCGGGGAAAGACGGTTCGACCTCTCGTACCAATTCCTGCATCATGATACGGTTTTTCGTATTGGTTTGTTCCTTGATGATGTCCGTTCCGTGCTCAAATGTGCGCTCCCCGGCATGCGGGCCGAGACAACCTGTTGCCGGCAGAAGGCAGAAGTATGAAAAGGAAGTCGCCGATGCAATCCTGTTTAAGCTTCTCCCGCTCCGTGAGAGGGGCGTAGTAGACTGGGCGGTTGACACACATTTTGTCCGATTCAAGTGTGTTCGATTTCTTTTTTTTGCCGGCCAGAGGATTCATCGCATGCACATTGTTTTTGCAGCCTCGGAGTGCGTTCCGTTTGCCAAGACTGGCGGGCTGGCGGACGTAGTCGGGTCGCTGCCGCCGGAACTGGTGAAGCTGGGACACGAGGTCACGGTCTATCTGCCCCTCTATGCCGGGGTAAAAGCGCACATCAAAGCGCCCATCGACGGCGAATGGCCGTATGCGATACGGTCGATCACCATTCCTTTCGAGTCCTACAACCGCTTTATAGGAATTGTGGACGGGGGTAGGCGCGGCGGCGTGCAGTATTACTTTGTCGATTGTCCTGAGCTCTTTGACCGCCTAGGGCTCTACGGCACCAAAGACGGCGATTATCCCAATAACTGGGAGCGTTTTGGGCTCTTCTGTCGCGCTGTGTTGGAAGCGACCAAGATCCTCGGCGTTCCGCAGATCTTCCACGTTCATGACTGGCAAGCGGCGCTGATCCCGGTCTATCTCCGAACGGTCTATTCTCTCGACCCGATGTTCCAGCACTCAGGGACTGTGCTGACCATTCACAACGCCGGCTACCAGGGATGGTTCCCGCCGGTCACCACGGAGCGCCTTCTCTTTCCCTGGGACCTCTTCACCTTGGACAAGGTGGAGCAATTTGACAACTTCAACTTCTTGAAGGGCGGCCTGGTTTTCTCCGACATGCTGACAACCGTCAGCCGGAAATACGCCGAAGAGATTCAGACGGCGGAGTTTGGCGAGAAGCTGGAAGGCATCCTGCACGCGCGGGCCGCTGATCTGGTTGGAATTCTGAACGGCGTCGATTACGCACAGTGGGATCCAGCGACCGATGGCAATTTGGCCGCACACTTCAGCCCTGACGATTTGGCTGGCAAGCGGCAGTGCCGTGCCGATCTGCTGCATGCGTTCGGCCTGGAAAAGGTCGCCGATAAGACGGCTGTCATCGGCATCGTCTCGCGCTTTGCCACTCAAAAAGGCTTCGATTTTGTAGCAGAGATTGCAGACAAGCTGGTGGAGCGGGATGTGGTCGTGGTGGCGCTTGGGTCAGGGGAGCCTGTCTTCGAACGCTTCTTCCGCGACTGGGCCTTCCGGAACCAGGGCCAGGTGGCTGTGCAGATACATTACGACGAAGCGCTTGCGCACAAGGTCGAAGCTGGGTCGGATATGTTCCTGATGCCTTCTCGGTATGAGCCTTGCGGGCTCAACCAGATTTACTCTCTCAAGTATGGAAGCGCGCCCGTTGTCCGGGCCACAGGCGGTCTCGACGACACGATCGATGAGTGGCATCCAAAGCAGGGAACCGGGACCGGCTTTAAGTTTGAAGGGTTGAATGCGTGGGGGCTGCTCGATGCCATCGATCGCGCGCTGGTGGCATTCAAAGATAAAAAGTCCTGGAAAAAGTTGATGCGCAACGGAATGGCGCGAGATTACGGGTGGGCCCAGCCTGCCAGAGAATATGCCAAGGTGTATGAAGATGTGGTGAAACGCAGAGGTTGACCCCGTCAGCCTCCTCCAGTCGCTGGTGATCCTATCAGTTCACGGTTCCGAGTTCAGGCAGCCTGAACCTCCTGAGTGCGAACTCAGCGCCGTACGTGGTCAAATGGCCGCTGTCAAAGTAGAGAAGTCGGCCTTCGTCGACATACAGACAATCGACTTTGTCCTGACTCAGTCCCCCTTTAGGCCCATCAGTAATACACCATCTTCGTGAGGAACAGCTCGATCGAGTGAGTTGGTGGTCAGGCTGTCTACAGTCGCATCGCCGTTGCCGGGGGCAAAGCGTGAAAGTCGTATAAGGAATGTGCGGCAATTCTAATTCATAACCACCGTTCCCTCGTTTGGCGCGACATACAATCCCTCAATTACTATTACGCGCATGAGAACTGGCCCGCTTACCCGCCGGGAATTCCTGCAATCAACAGTTGTCGCAAGCTCGGGCGTCGCAATCGCCCACGCAACGCCCAGTGGTTTCTGGGAGCAATTCGCATTGGCCCGCGGCTCGGAGGCAGTCCCTGCGTGGGCCTCCAAACCGATGCGCTGGATGCAACTTACCCTTGTCGAGGACGATCCCGCGCACTTTGCCCCGGAGTTTTGGCTCGACTACTTCAAACGTACGCAGACTGATGCCGTATGCCTCAGCGGAGGCGGATGCGTTGCCTACTATCCAACAGAGATTCCTTTTCACCACCGCAGCGCATGGCTCGGCCAACGCGACGTTCTCGGCGAGCTGATTGCAGGTTGCCGCAAGATGGGCACGTCCGTGCTGGTTCGAACTGACCCGCATGCTACCTACGACGACCTCAAGACAGCTCACCCAGACTGGATTGCCGCGGATGCTGATGGCAAGCCAAGGCGTCATTGGTCGTCGCCGGAGATGTGGGTCACATGTGCCTATGGCCCATATAATTTCGAATTCATGACAGCGGTGCACAAAGAGATCATGTCCCGCTATCAACCTGACGGCATATTTCTCAACCGTTGGGATGGAAACGGAGTCTGCTACTGCATCCATTGCGTTGAGAACTTCAAGACGGCCACAGGCTTCGAACTTTCCCGTGCGACTTCCTTACAGGACCCCGCCCGGCGCGCCTGGTTCCAATGGCGGCAGCAGAGGCTGATCAGCCTTCTTGATCACTGGAACTCCGCGATACGCACCATCAATCCCGAAGCCTCCATGATCCCCAACAATGGCAGCGGTGCCACAAGCTCCCTCAACGCGCTTGAAACCAGCCGCCGCGCGCCCATGCTTGTCGTAGACCGTCAGGCTCGCCATGGACTCGCCGCACCCTGGCTCATGGGCAAGACCGCCAAAGAGTTTCGCGCCACCATGGGCAACAAGCCGGCGATCGGGCTCTTCGGCGTCGGCCTTGAGGAGGCCTATCGCTGGAAGGATAGTGTCAACAGCAACGCCGAGATCCGCATCTGGGTTCTTGAATCCATTGCCAATGGGATGCGCCCATGGTGCAGCAAATTCTCCGGCACTCTCCACGATGAGCGCTGGCTTAAAGGTGTTGAGGAGATCTACTTGTGGGCGGCAAAGAATCAGGGGTACCTGGCTGACCGGCAGCCTTTGGCTCGCGTCGGCGTTGTCTATTCACAGCAGACCGCGTGGTACTACGGCGATGAGCACGCAGATGCCCGCGTCGAGAATTACTGTCTCGGCTGGTATCAGGCGCTGGTTGAGTCGCGGATTCCATTTGAGATGGTTCATGACCAATTGCTCGACCCGGGACGTCTTGCCGCATTCAGAACGCTGATCCTGCCCAACATCGCCGCCCTATCTGACGCTCAATGCAACCAGCTCAGAGCCTTCGTCGCGACGGGCGGGAACTTGATTGCGACTCATGAAACCAGTCTTTACGACGAGGCAGGGAAGCGCCGATCGAATTTCGCGCTGGCCGGTCTGTTTGGTGTTGACTGGACGGGAAAGCTGGAAGGCCCAATGCTCAATTCGTATATCCGTCTCGAGCATGAGGCGCATCCGCACCATCAACTCTTTGGCGGTCTTGAAGACGCGCCACGCATCATCAACGGGGTTTCACGTGTTCAAGTGAATCCACGCGAGACGTTTGCTGAGACGCCGTTCACACTCATCCCCAGCTATCCCGATCTTCCCATGGAAAAGGTCTACCCGCGCACAGCCAGGACAGACGTCTCTTGCCTGTATCTTCGCAGGCCCGCAGGACGCGTTGCCTATTTTCCTTTCGACATAGACAGAACTTTCTGGGAAGTCCTCAGTGAGGACCATCTCAAGGTGATGCGCAACACGATTCATTGGGCCAGTGATGAACCGCCGATTGTTTCAGTTGAAGGGCCCGGGTTGCTCGACGTCACCGCGTGGCGAAACGCAGCCTCGATCACCATCCACCTCGTCAACCTCACCAATCCTATGGCGATGAAGGGGCCCTACCGCGACTTTTTCCCCGTAGGGCAACAAAGCATCAAACTCAACCTGCCCGACAAGATCGAGGCGAAGCAGGCGCGACTCCTGGTGGCCGATAAGCGCATTGAGCTCTCGCACTCAGGCTCCACGCTCACGTTCAGCGTGCCGGTCATTCTGGATCATGAAGTTGTAGCGATCGATCTCTGACGCGGACTCCGCCAGCTTGGCGCGATCATACCTAGTTGCGGTAGGCCTTGCTCTGCTCCTAGAGGTTAAAGAGATTGGCTGCCAGGTCGTTCTGCACCTTGGCGTCGTCGGGAGCCATGGTGACTGCCTTCTTCCAAATCGCCAGTCTCAATGCCGCCAATCGCCTACATGCCAATACCCTCCTTGACCCACGGTTCGCGATGGCGTTCGCAGACCCGGCTGCGGGCCCTGCCCCTGTCCATCGGAGGGACACGCCGAGGCACGATCAGTACCAGTATTTAAACGCGGGCCATTCGGCGGCATAGGTGCGCTTGCGGTTGCGCAGCCAGAAATAGTGGTGGTGCTCGTGATCCATGATCCATGGCGCGTCAAATGGCCCCAAATCAACCACTTCTGCGTAATTATTCGTGTAATCCCTGGCATCGTTTCCGAGGGTCAACACCGATTCGCCTGTATACCCGTTCCACCCCCAGAAGAAGTAATTGACATGGCCGCTGATCGCCGTGGGCAAGCCGTATTTCGGCCCCAGTACATTCACGGCGCTGGCCTCACCGTAGTTCCCGCAGAAAATGGCGGTGTGAGCGCGCACTGCAGGCGGAAGCGCGTTGTAGCGGGTGGCAAAGCCTTCAACCATCTCCGGCCAGCCAAACCGGTCAGACAGGATCTCTGGCAGTGGGCTGGTGAACTTTTCTGATCGGGCAAGGTTGGGAGTAAAAAAGGGCGCGGTGTAGGCACTGTATCGATCCGGCGGAAGAATCGACAGAACGATAGGGCCAGCAAAAAAGCAGAGCGCGACAAAGAAATTCACGGTCAGCGCAATAAACGGCCACTCCCGCCGTATAAGCTGCCCGGCTGCCACGGCTCCCGCTGCAAAAAGCACCGGATAAATCGGCGCCAAGTAGTAGTCCTTTGCATGCAGAATCATCATCATGCTCAGGAAGGCCAGATAAGTGAATGCAACAAATCGCCAAGGCCGAGCAGCACGTGCGAACCCCAGCCACACCAGGCCCCCGATCCAGATCGGGGCATTCTCAAACATCAGTATCCTGACTTGCTCCTTGAGGAAACTCAGCGGCGGCAGCCTGACGTTTTTGTCGGAGTGGGCAACGCTGTTGAGCATTTGATATGTCGGAAAGTGGTTCGCCCACTGCCAGATAAAGTTAGGCAATGCCATCAGCAGCAACACGCCGACCCCGGCCGCGCACCAGCGTGAAAAAAGAATCTTCCGCTGGGGGCTGAGGATGAGCCCANNTTGCTCTTAAGCAATCGCCGGTCGGACGTCGCCACTATTCCGACCAGCAGCGCAAAAAGAAAAAACACCGTTGAATGTTTGTTCTCAATTCCCAGCCCCGCCAGCAAACCAAACAGCAGCCAAATCCGGGGAGATGCAGTACCCTCCGCCAGGCGAAGAAGGCAGAACAGCGCACCCATCCAGAAGCAAGGCTCAAACGAGTTCATCGAAAGATAGCTCGATGTCCCGAGGAAGACTGGCGCAGCGAGGATCGCCGCCATGGCCATCATTTGAACGCTTCGCCGGCCGCCAAGCTGCCACGCCAGCAGGCCGGTCAGGCCCACCATTACTCCGCCGGCCAAAAAGCTGAAGAGACGGATACCCGTCGGCGAGACCCCAAACAGCGTCTCTGCAACGCGCGCCTGCAGCGCTGTCAATGGCGGTAAGTCGACATAACCCCAGGCCAGGTGACGCCCACAAACAAGAAAGTAAAACTCGTCCCGAAAGTAGCCGTAGCCCAGGTGCGTTCCCCAAAGCGAGCAAGCTAGATGGACAAAAAAAGTAAGAGCGGTAAAAATGACGCCGAGCTGAATGGCGGAGCGTAAGGAAGTTCGGGTCGGGATGGGTGGGTCGGGTAGTGGCAAGACGGCATGCTCCCCGAAATTCGGTATGAACAATGGCTTATGGCGATTCTAATTCGGAGGGGCGGAGCCGGTTTGTGACTGTTCCAAACATGCGCGGCTGTCCCGTCGCCTCCAGCACGCTCATCCATAAATCGCCGTGCGGATCAACGGTATTCCGTTGCCGAATCGCCAAACCCATCGGCACATGCACAAACCGCCCGCGCCATCTTCCAATCACCGCTTCTGTTCGCCCGGAAATGGCCGCATGCACCGCGTTATGCGCCAGCCGCACACAATAAACGCTGTCGTATGGGTTCGCCGGCACACTCTGTATCTGGTAGCTCGGGTCAATATACTTCAGATTCAGCTCCTCTCCCGCGGACNNCTTGAAGTGACTGCAAATCCGGTCGCGCAACCACGGACCAATGTCGGTCAGCCTGCGATTGCCTGAGGCATCGGTTCTCCCCGCCCCATCCGCTTCGCCGTCGCCTTCCATCAGGTTCTGTCCTGCGCCTTCAGCGACGACCACAACTGCATGCCCTCGCCTTTTCAGCCATCGCTCCAGCACAACCAACAGTCCGGAATCGCCTTCGAGTTGAAACCCAACCTCCGGAATCAGCACAAAGTTCACGTCGCTCATCGCCAGCGAGGCGTAGCAAGCAATAAACCCCGAATGCCGCCCCATTAGTTTCACCAGCCCCACGCCGTTCGGCGCGCCTGTAGCCTCAACATGCGCCGCCCGGATTGACTTGGTGGCCTCAGAGAACGCTGTCTGGAATCCGAAGCTCTGATCAATAAACATGATGTCGTTGTCGATCGTCTTGGGAATTCCGATCACCGCTATCCTGATGCCACGCCTTGCCACTTCGCGCACAATCTTCATCGCCGCGCGGATAGTCCCATCCCCGCCAATCACGAACATCAGGTTGATTCCCATGCGCTCCAGGCAATCCACCACCACGGCCGGGTCCTGTTCCCCACGTGACGACCCAAGGATCGTTCCGCCATGTTCATTGATGTCGCTCACAACCTCCGGTGTCATCTCGATCACCCCACGCCGCGTCGCCGGCACAAACCCCTGGAACCCGTTGCAGAATCCGTACACCCGTTCCACACCCTATCGCCCCAGCAGCTCCAGCGTCACTCCTCGGATCACATCATTCTGTCCCGGACACAGCCCGCCGCAAGTCACGATCCCTGCGCGTGTTTTCGCTGGATCGAAGAAAATCTTCCGCCGCGGCCCGGCTGGTTCAAATCCCGGAAGTTCGCCAGGCGGGCTGTTCCGCCCAGCCGCCGCTGAAAGCGTGTCGTCGAACAGCACTCGGTCCGATTCCTCCACATAATGCTCGGATTGCTCGTGCTGGTTCAACAACTCGCCCAGCGGAGAATCGAAGGCAGAGGCACCAAGAGTATTGACCACCAGATCAGGGGAATCGATCATGATCGGCTCCTAAGAAGAGGTTGCAATGCAAGCAGAAGTTGTGTGCTTTTTGATTCCCGAACAGGGCTGCCGTCAGTATAGCCGGAGTTGAACCCGCAAGCATGCCCTGCGTCACAGAAGGGTAGTCCGCCGTCGGCGTAAAATCCCGACCTGCGGGGGATTATGAAGAGACTCGTTGCCATTTTTCTATGTATTTTGTTTCCTGTCACCGCGTTTGCCGGCGACACCAGCTTCAAGATTGCCTACGACGGTGGGTCAATCGCAGGCCTCAAAGCTGGAACCGACATGAAGCTGTTCATCGATGGCAACCAGATTCGCATCATGAGCGGAAAGAATGAGGTTGCGGTCATTCCTGCTGCTGCCGTCACTGAAATCAGCTATGGGCAGGATGTTCACCGACGTGTGGGAGCAGCCATCGGCTTGGCGGTTTTCTCGCTTGGCCTTGGAGCTCTGTTGGCTTTGAGCAAATCGAAGAAGCACTTCGTTGGCCTTACCTGGGATGACGCCGGCAAAAAGGGCGGCATCGCGTTTCAGGCCGACAAAAACGATTACCGCGGTCTCCTGGCCGGCCTCGAAGGCATCACTGGGAAGAAAGCCGTCGACTCAGACGCCTTGACAGTCAAGAACTAAGCAAGGCATCTCTCTGGCGGGTGCCCACCCTTGGTGCAGCTTCACCGCTAAAAGTTGGAAGATCAACTGTTCGCTCCAAGAGCCTAAGGCGTCTGCCTCTCCGCATGTGGTCTGCCCGACCGCAGGTGGCCAAACCACAGGTTCCTGCTAAGACGAGCTGGCCTTCCGGTTCTTGATTTGCAAATCGTTCACCACCTGCCGCACGTTCGGAACCCCGATGGCTAATGCGGCGGCGCCCGTGCGCAGATCCTCTGAAATCACTTCTCCATTCAGCGTGACCACACCATTCTTTACGGAATACCTCACGGTATCGTGCATTTTGTTCTGGATCAGCGCCGCGTCAAGATTCTTCTCGATCCCCTGGTCGAGGTCGGAATTCATGGCCTTTACGTCGCTGCTTTGGCCCGCAGGAATCACCGCAATCTGGTCTGCCACCACCTGGCCACCAGCCAGTGAAACCGCCAGCGATTCGGCCTGGGCCTTTTCAGATTCACTCAACACCTGCCCTCCCAGCGTGACCACGCCCTTGTCGCGGTCCTGACTTACGGCCACATTTTTCAAGCCCGCCTGATTGAGCGATTTGTGGATGGTGTCGGCAACGTCCGGCGATTTCGTTGAGATCCCGTTGCAGCCCGCAATCATCCCCATCGCAACAAGGGTCAGCACCGCAAAAAACATTTGTCTGGTCTTCATCTTTGTCCTCTGTTTTACGCCCGGCCCGAGTCTGGGAGGGACAGCAATCCCCGGCTCGTGGGCCAGTGCTTAGATTCACTCAGCCGCAAAGGATGCGCTGTACAGAACCGCTCACCCCGCGTGCTGTTGGTACCCACCCACAGCGGCGTGGTGGAGCGAGGGTGAGATTCTCTCGATTTAGATTGGCCATTTCCCGCAAGGACGCTCAGCCACAAGACTCGTGTCAGCGCTCGCGTTCCTCGCAGAGGTAATACATACCTTGAACAGTGCTTCGAGTGACAGGACATTTGAGGCGGAGGACGAAACCAAGATAGGGTGCGGCACTGTCGATCTGGTCATCGAACGGAATCAGTGGGACTTTGTGACGGCCGCAGGCCGGAGGGTCGATGTCAGGCTCTTTGAAGCATGACCCGTTCATGAGCATGACGCCCGTGTGTACGGGAGGCTGGTCGCGGAACTTGCGCCTCGCACCAGGTTACTGAACCCCGTTTGCAGTCTGAGAAAAGAACTCCGGTATGAGCCGAGTGAGTGATGCAAAGTTGCGCAAGCTTAGCCCCCGCGCGATTCGTCGCGGTGTTCCTTTTTGCTCAAGTTGAAAAGAGTTGCTGCCGAGGTGAAACTTCATTGCCGGCTACGGTGCTCAAAGGGACCGCCGGGAGCCTCGAAATTCCATGGCTGCCAGACTGACCGTGAGCGCGCACTCACATTATGCATCTTGAGGACTGGAGCTGCGGTGTTGGTAACCAAGATTGTGTTCTGACAAATAGACCAATTGCCAATCTCGGATTTCCTTCACCAGCCATGCGATCTCTTTCAGAACCCCGTCGATCTCCCGTTCGAATCCCGGCGCCTCGTCGGGAGTTGCAGAGCGCAGCCCGGAATCAAGTATCTTGAGCTTCTCCAATTGAGCGCGTTCATTTTTGAACAGTTCAAAGTAGGGTTTGAAGGCTTCTCATCCGCAAATCTCACTCTCGATAGGCTGGGTTGAATGCATGAGTGTGCATCTTCAGGAAAACGTTTCATGTGATCTACATCAGTCTTTGCACGTTGATACCGGTACCTCTTCATTGGCTGACTTCCGATCAAGTTGAATGACCGTTTGAAGGGTTGGTAAGCGTTCATGTCGGCTCGGCAGCCTTGCCTGGCTCAGCCCTTGCTTCTGCAGAGACAAATTTGGTCTCCCTCATTAACGGCAGAATCCGAAAAGAATTCCACTCCGCAGGCTCACAGCCAACTTCGTAACCATGCCGGCCAACTCTCGGGCATCCGCGACACACTCCAGACAAACTGCTGCAGCCCGGATTTCGTCAACCTGCCGACTCAATAACAGCACGCCCATTGCTGCTTTTGCAGCAGCCGCGGTCCCCAGGTACGTCTTCAAATCCTAAGCATAACTGATTGAATATAAATTGCTTATAGACGCAGGTGCCATCGAGATTCTTCGATGCCCAGATGTTCCCGCGGGGGCCTCATGGCATTACGGATCACGCCCAAAAGCTCAAGCCTCGCACCCCCTTGCAATCCACATCTCTCTTTTTGGGGTTCAAAAGCCGTCATTTCCCACACGTGATCCTGTGCCGTGCTCAAACTCAACGGCCAGCATCTCCGGATGCGTCCGCCGCATGAAAATGCCGAAAGATCGTCTCGGCAGTTTTGCGGGGAACTACGGCGGCCAAAGACTCAGCCGTCGCCAGCTGCACATCGCGCAGGCTCCCAAAGTGCGAGAGCAGCCGCTGCCGTGTTTGAGCGCCCACGCCGGCAATATTCAGTAATTCCGAGTCGCGGTCGCGCATTGCTCTTCGCTGCCGATGGTAGCCGACCGCAAAGCGGTGGCTCTCATCTCGAATCAGCTGAACCAAATGCAGCACAGGTGACCGCCGATCCAGGACAATCGGCTCATCTTCGTCGCCGTAGAGGTAGATGACCTCTTCCCGCTTTGCAATCGAAGCCAGCGGCTGCGACGTGAATCCAAGCGATTCGAGCGCTTCGGCCGCGGCGTGCAACTGTCCGAGCCCACCGTCGATCAGGATCAGCGATGGCATCGGCTTGTCCTCGTCCTTCAACCTCTTGTAGCGGCGCGTAACAACTTCGCGCATAGAAGCAAAGTCATCCACACCGACCACGGTCATCACTTTGAACTTTCGATAGAGCTGCTTGTTCATCTTCCCGTCTTCCCAAACAACAAGCGATGCCACGGTCTCAGCGCCCTGGATATGCGAGATGTCGAAGCACTCAATCCGACGAGGAAGCTCGGGCAGCATCAGCACGTCGGCCAGTGCCTCCTGAATCGCTTTGCGCGATGGTTCCAGAACGCGGAACCTTTGTGTGTACGACTGCTTGGCATTCTGTCCAGCCAGGTCGACGAGGGAACGTTTCTCCCCGCGCTGAGGCACAGCGATCTCGATGCGATGACCCATGCGCTCACTTAGAAGCGCGACAAGAGTCTCCCGGTCGTCGAATTCGACTGGAACCAAAATGCTGCGTGGAACATAGTGCTGGTCGATATAAAGCTGCTTGAGCAGGGCAGAGAAGACAGGCCCCGCATGAAAGCTTGGCTCTACGGGCACTGTGGCCCCTTCAACGTCGTTGCTTTCCAGAAACTCAGGCAGATCGTCCCAGAAGAACTCGCGCCGGTCGACAATCTGCCCGTGGCGCAGGTGGAACAGGTTGAGCGCCACCATGGGCGGTTCGGCATAGACGCCAAAGATGTCGGTGTCGTCGTCCTTGGCGGCGGCCATCTTCTGCCGCTCCTCGATTTCCTCGACGGTGGTCAGCAGGTCGCGCAGGGATGCCGCTTCTTCAAAGCGCATCTCGTCGGATGCGGCCGCCATGCGCCCACGCAACTCGCGCGCCAGGTCGGAGTGGCGGCCATCGAGGAACAGCCGCACATTGCGGACCGCGGCGGCATACGCGTCGTCGCTGGTCAGACCCTCCACGCACGGTCCCAGGCAGCGGTGGATGTGGAATTGCAGGCACGGTTTGGGATGGAAACGGGTGAGGTCCACCTTGCACGATGGCACCAGGAAATGGCGATGGATGAAGTGCACCAGGCGATGCGCCAGGTTGGCGGGGAAGTAGGGGCCGAAATAGGTGGCGCCGTCCTTGCGCAGGCGCCGCGTGACATAGACGCGCGGGTACTTTTCGCTCGTCAGTTTGATGTAGGGGTAGGTCTTGTCNNGCGCCAGCGCTTCCTTCTCGTTGTCGACCGAGATGTAGTCGATATCGCGGGCTTCGGAAATCAGCGTGCCGGTCTTGATATCGGCCAGCTTGTCTTCCAGGAAATAGCTGCGGACGCGGTTCCGCAGGCTCTTGGCCTTGCCGA
>PLKU01000199.1 GCA_003140705.1 Acidobacteriaceae bacterium | reverse complement strand
CACCCTGGGCAGCGGCCTCGCCGGCGTCCTCACCCGCATGGTCCGCACCGCCATGCTCGAAGAGCTCAACCAGGACTACATCCGCACCGCCCGCGCCAAGGGGCTCACCGAGTTTGCCGTCGTCTGCCGCCATGCATTGCCCAACGCTCTCGTCCCCATCATGACCGTCGTCGGGTTGCAGTTCGGCGCGTTGCTCGCGGGAGCCATCGTCACGGAAACCATCTTCAGCTGGCCCGGACTGGGCCGCCTCACGGTCAGCGCCATCTCCAATCGCGACTACGCGCTGGTGCAGGGCTGCCTGCTGTCGATTGGGCTGACCTATGTGCTGGTGAACCTGCTGACGGATGTGGTCTACCGTTGGGTAAACCCGAGGATGCGGGGATGATTCTTGGCAGGGTCAACTGGCTATCAGGTGAACAAGCTGGGCTTCAAAATCACCACGTTCGCCAACATTCAGCAGCCCGGCTGTGACTGGCAGTTCAAATCTACGAGGCCCGCAAGACCCGGGATTAAAGTAGAGAACGCCCTTCCGTTTGTAAAAATCCGGCCTATGCGTATGGCCGTAGAGCACTGCAGCAAATTTGCCCGCCACTGGGTCCAGGTGGAGCGTACTCAAGTCGTGGAGCATGTACACATAGCGGTCGCCAATGAGAACGACATCGGTTTCAGGCAACTTGCTGCATGGGCCCTCGCGGTCAATGTTTCCGCGGATCGCCGTGACTGGGGCAATCTTTTCCAGTTCCTTGAGAATGGAGGGGTTGCCGACATCTCCCAGGTGCAGAATGCGCTCAACGCCGGCCAGCGCTGATGCGACTTCGGGGCGGAAGAGGCCGTGTGTATCGGCCACGACTCCTATCTTCATCTACAACCCCAATTCGAGCCGAGTGCGTGGATCTAGCCGGTCGCGCAGGGCATCGCCGAGAAAGTTGAAGCCGAGGACTGCGCCAGCCACCGCCGCAGCGGGGAAGAGCACAAGGTGGGGAGAATCAAACAGATGTAAACGGGCATCGTTGAGCATGGAGCCCCAGCTCGGCGCGGGAGCAGGGATGCCAAGCCCGAGGAATGAGAGAGTGGCCTCTGCAAGGATGACACCAGCCATGCCGATGGTTGCTTGCACCAGGATGGGCTGGACGATATTGGGCAGGATGTGGCGAAAGAAGATGCGTAGTCCGCCTGCACCCAGCGCGCGTGCAGCATCGACATACTCCCGGTCGCGGACGGCAAGCACTTGTGCTCGGACCAGCCTCGCGTATCCGGCCCATCCGCCGATGGCCAACGCCAGCACGAGATTTGTGAATCCAGGGCCGAGAAACGCGGCAAAGGCAATGGCGAGCAGGATGCCGGGGAGAGCCAGGAACGTATTCATGGCAAAGGTCGTGAGTGCCGTGTCGACCCATCCGCCGAGATAGCCCGCAAGGCCGCCGATTGAAAGCCCGAGCGCGAGGGAAACAGAGACGACACTTACGGAAACGGCCAGTGAGAGCCGTGCTCCCCAGAGCAGGCGGGACAAGGTGTCGCGGCCCAACTCATCGGTTCCAGCCCAATGCGCGGCGGATGGGCCTTCAAGCCGGTGGACGAGATCGATTGACGCTGGGTTTTGTGGCGCAATCCACGCGGATGCCAGCCCTCCAATTACAAAGCAGGTGAGGAATAGCATGCCCACTGCTGCCAGCGGTTGGCGCCGGGTGAGGCCTCCGGCGTGGCGTAACACATTGGTAACTCGAAAAGGCATCGGCACAGCAAGGATACCGCGACAACCGCCTTAAAATCGGGTTTATTCGACTATGGGTATTCTGCCAAAGGGATTGATCGCATGTTTGGTGCTGGCTCCCCTCGTGAGCGTGGCGCAGGCTCCCATGCGTGACCTGCGGACGGTGTCGATTCAACCTGAGGCATGGCAAATTGTTGTGCTGGGGAACAAGGCACGCGCAGAGGCTGGTGCTGGTCCGCTTAAATGGGATCCAGCGTTGGCCGCTGCGGCTCGCCAACACTGTTTGCAGATGGCTGCTGAGGGGCCGATCTCTCATCGCTACGCAGGTGAGTTGGACGTTGCCGGGCGTGCCGGAGTGGCAGGAGCGCATTTCAGTTTGATTGAAGAAAACGTTGCAGTTGGGCCGACACCGGCCTCGATTCACAATGGCTGGATGCACTCTCCCGACCACAGAGCCAATCTTTTGAGCCCCGAAGTGGACCGGGTGGGAGTGGCCGTCGTCGCCAGCCGGGGCGTCCTCTACGCAGTGGCCGACTACGAGCGCGTCGTGCCTGTATTAACGGCGTCCCAGGTGGAGTCAACTGTGGGTGAACTACTTGGCAGGAAAGGCCTGAACATATCGAATGCTTCCGCCGACGCCCGCGCGTCCTGCGCTCAGGGCAGGTTGGTGACTGGAGGGGACCAGCCTCGTTTTTTCATGTTCTGGCAAGGCGCGGATTTGAGCCGCCTGCCGAGCGCACTCGTGGATCGAATTGCCTCAGGACGGTATCACGAGGCTGAAGTGGGGAGTTGCCCAGCACAGTCCGCGAATGGCACGTTTACGGCCTATCGCGTGGCTGTGCTGCTGCACTAATTGAGATTGATATCAACCAAATTGCTGGTATTTCTTCCAGAACTCTGGCCAGGGCAGCTTTGGGCTGCCGCACACAAAAATGTCAGGATGGAATTCGCTCTCCTCATTCTTGATCCCTTGTGAATTCCCATTGTGGCCGGCGAAGGTGCAACCAGTGAAGATATCGTCAACGTCTTCGCGGGAGACTCCGACCACGATGAGCGTGGTGGGCGGTGGAGTGGGATAGCCGCGCAGCCAGGCGGAGTTAGTGACGCTGATGGGTGGGGGCAGATGGTAGGCCGGCCCAAGCATTTCAATTGCACCCTGCTCGCCATAATTGCCGACAATCACCCCGAAATTTGCTTGCTGTTCCGCGCTGAGAGAATCGCGGATGCCGGCAACGGTTCTCACCAATTCGTTCCAGCCAAACTCTTCGCGAAGGTCACCATTTTTGTCGAGCGCGAAATCCCGAAGCGGGCCGCTGGACTGTAGGGGGAGAACCCATGCGAAGATGTAGGCGCCACAGACTACCAGTCCGGTGAATAGGATGGCCTCCACCGCCCGGCGCCCCAGTGTTGGAAGTGAAGCGACCCATCGTTCGCCAACAGTAGCGCCCATCGCCAACAACATCGGATAGGCTGCAGCTACGTAATAACCTCGTCCCTTAGCCAAGAAAAAGATCGCCAGCGGGACCAGGAACATCCAGGCCAGCATGCGATAGCGTCGGCTGAAAAGAAACGCAACCAGGCCGGCTATCCACAGCGGGACCGCAAAGAGATTGGCACAAATACGAAACTGAGCCTGGAAGAATCCCTGAGCACGGCCTTCCCCGACGTCGCGGACGTGAATGTGGTGGAGAAAGTGGTAAGAGATGAAATCGTGGTGCACGAGCCAGAGGAAGTTGGGCAGGAAAACGAGGAGTGCCAGGGCGATTCCTGCCCAGAACCAACCGCTAGCGAGGAACCGGCGCGCGGGTGTGAACGCGACGCCGGCCAGAACTCCAGCGATAAAAAACACGATGTCGTGTTTGGTCAGCAGCCCCAGGCCCACCGCTGCACCGATGGCAAGCCACCAGCGTGGATTTTCGGTTCTCAGAAGGCGGATCGTGAAGTACGCAATCAGCACCCACCACAGGTAGGCAAAGGTCGTATATTGAAACTCGGTGCCCTCAAAAAGTGGCAGGGGTGAGAGCGCCACAGCGAGAGCCGCTGTGAACTGGGCCAGACGGCCGCCGCCAAGTTCTCTGGCCATCAGCCCGGTAACAACGATGGCCGCTGCCTGCGCCAACACAGAGAAGAGGCGCAGCCCGACCATAGACATGCCGAAGAGCTGAAGGCTAATNNGTTCGTCGCGGTGGAAGCCGTAGCGGCCGTTGGTAAGCAAATGGATGAGGATGATCGCGGCAGCGATCGACAGCAGGAGAGCCCACTCCGGCCGTTGCTGGTCGTCGAAACTGAGGGCAGATTGCGCGTCGTCAGAGGATTGCATTTCACCTCTCTGGATTTGCATCTTGAATATTACGCGCATCGAATGCCTGCGGTTCCTCAGCTTCTGTGCATGATGAAAGGGACCATGACGGAGGCCATTCCAGCAGCGGTCGCCGACTGAATACCCAACTCAGTGTCTTCAAAGACCAGGCAATCGTTCGGAGCAACGCCGAGCCTTTCGGCGGCGATCAGGAATGGGTCCGGGGCCGGTTTGGCATTCTTGTAATCTTCAGCCGAGACGATGGTTTTGAATCTGTCGAGCAGATGAAGGACCGACAGAGAGCCGACGACAGACTCGCGGCGGCTGCCTGAGACCACGGCGAAGGGAATGTGGCCATACTGCGCCTCGATGTGCTCCAACACTTCAGGAATCGGTTTGAGCTCTGGGAGCTGTTCGAGGTAAAGCGCCTCCTTGCGAGCGGCAAGGGAATCAATGGGCATGTTGAGTCCCTGCATCTTGTTCAAGTCCGCAATGATATCTCTCACGGGTTTTCCGCCCCACGAATAGAAGAGCTGTTCCGGGTACTCGCAGTTCCATTCTTCGAGTGCTTTTTTCCAGGCTTTATAGTGTAGGGGCATCGAATCGGCGATGGTGCCGTCGCAGTCGAAGAGATAGGCTCGGAATTCGCCTGGGGGCAGTTTGAGTTTCATGCGGGACGAGGCACTCCTTCTGGATTGTGAGGTTATTTCTTGCTAGTGAGACTGCGCTTGACAGCGAAGATCTGATTTGACACAGTACGCGCATCCGCTGCGCTTTCTTTAGTACGGATTTCATGCCATCGGATGAGTGAGAGGATCGGAATCACCGGGCCGTGGCTGCTTCAGGTGCGGGCGCGGCACAGCCGCCCTCGCCAGGCTTTGTCGGCTCCATCTGGAGGGCATTGTTAAAGCGGTTGAAGTAGTTGAAGAGGCCGATTGCGCAAAGGAGTTCGACAATTTCGCCTTCGGAATAAAAACTGCGCAACTCGGAAAACTGTTCGTCGCTGACTGCGTGAGGATCGCGGGTAACGGTCTCGGCCAAGCACAGCGCAGCCTTTTCAGCCGGGGTAAAATCTTGGCGCTGGGGCCAGTCCGCAAGATGGGCAAGTTGGTCGTCGGTCCAGCCCAGGTTTCGTGCGAGGATGGTGTGACTGGCCAGGCAGTAGGGAGTCACGTTCACCTGGCTGGTGCGAACGATAATCAGCTCTTTCAGTTTGGTGGAGACCTTACCGGTATTGAGTACCGCGCCGAAGTGCGCCTGCATGGTGGCAAAGATCTCAGGCCGGTGCGCCATGACGCGAAACATGTTGGGTACGTTGCCGCGCTGGGCAAAGGCCTTGTCGTAGAGTGCCGCAATTTCGGGAGTTACGTCACTGCGGTCGAGCCGGGAGATCCTGGACATTGGGCCAACTCCTTGAATTCAGCCTACCGCATCGGTGGCAGGGGTCATTGTCATTTCTGTCCGTTTCTGGTCTGGTGCCCACAGTCATTACCGGAGGTCTGAAATCCTCCTCAGATTTTTGACGCGACCTACACACTCTGCTACCTTTATAGAGGATTAATTGAAGTACAACACTCCTCAGTAGCTCAATGNNGTCCTACCTGAGGAGCCAAATATATGAATTAGTTAGATCGAGCCACATTCGACGTTTCATCCGATACCGGGGAAAATACCAAGGACCCCTCCCCAATTCCGCTTCCATTTATGCTTTTAACAGCCCCCCGAAGTTCATTTAGTGAGAAGTGGCCGTACCGGCCGCCATGCGTACCATTGTGGCCGGGCTCCAGCCAGCAATCTTGGCAACTTTTGCAATCGGGATTCTCGCATTCAGCATCCGGGACACTGCTGTGTGCCTCAGATCATGGAAGCGGCACACTAACGCGAGAATGTCCTTTTCCTTTTTCACTTTGTCCTTTTCAGGCCTATTCTCATTGAGAATCTTCCCTGCTCTCAGCTTGGCGGCCTCCCAGGCTTCCTTGGCGCTTCCCATGGGCTTTGTGTGGTCAATGTCATAGGCCTCGGCGCTGAATTTATCTCCCCCCGCACTGTACCGCTCCGCCGGAATGACGTAATGCTCTGGCTTGCGTTCCGGGAAGTGCGTAGCCCAAAAACTGAGTGCGCTCATTGCCCGTTGGCTGAGAGGAATCACGCGGCCTGTACCTGGTGAAGTCTTATCCTTTCCCCACTTAATGCAGCGGTTTTCAAAGTCAACGTTGCCGCATTGAAGGGATTGAATCACTCCGCGCCGTGCTCCGGTTTCAATTGCCAGGGTTACGAATGGAACTAAGGAGCGGGAGCGAGACTTCCCGCAAGCCTGTAACAGCGCGGATTCCTCCGCTGATGTAAATGCCCGTCCAATATCATCCTGCGTTGCCAGCATATTCACATCCGGCTGAAGCCGTGCGCACTGCCCGGAACGCTTCAAGATCCCACGGAGTGTGCCAATCTCCAGATTCACCGTCTTTGGGGAAGCAACTTCCTCAAGCCGGTCTTGCTGGTACAGGGCAATATCGCGCGCCTCAATATCACACACCAGTTTGCGGCCAAGTTTTGGCAGGAGATGAGCAAGGTTCGCTTTCTCAATCATCACGGAGCGTGGAGCAAGAGTGGCTTTCTTCATGGCTAGCCATGCTTCTGCCGCAACAGAAAGCAAGCGAGGGGACTGTTGTCTTCTGATTCCCACATTGCCATTCCGCAAGTCGTTCTTGCGCTTGTCCTCAACTTCCTTTGCGCGCGTCTTGGAGGTCATCCCGGTGGTTTTCCGGACGCGCGCCCATGAAACACAAAGTCCATTGTCCAAACCTTGCTTCCTTTGTATCGAAAAATCGACATTTCTATTTTCTCCTCTTGCGATTTCCCTTACCGTGCTCTCTGCTTTTCGCATGCTGTCAACTTCTCATTTCTCTTTGGATCATTTCTGAATGAGCCAGAATGCAAGAAACGCCAACAGTGCAATTGCAACCCAGAGGAGAAAGCGGATTTGCTTCAGGGGGTCTATGCTTGCGACGGGCGCGGTCAGTTTGTGCCAAGACCGACCCTCCGGGTAGTGGTGAATCACCGGCAAATCGGGGCGAAGTACCATGAGTTGCCCAATTAGGGTCTCCCGATAGAACCGCCGGTACCAGTATGCAGCCCAGGCCAAGTCCCAGTTTGAATCGACGGAGTCGTCGCCCGAATCGAAAACCGTAGGATCGAATCCGCTCCCGGAGTAGTCCGAGAATGAGACAGATTCGCGGACAATCCTGTCTTCATGGACCACGAAAAACTTGTAGCTGGTTTGTGGATCGGTGTCCGAGTCGTCTGTTTCATACCAGAACCAACGAGAGGCAAAAGGCTTGATCCCGTTCTTAAACAATTCGAGGATTGCACCGGCCAACCTGCAATTGAACGTCGGACCCTTCAGCCTCAGGCTGCCCGTCTCCGAGGTGATGCGGATTGCAACTGTTTCATCTTCGACTTGAAAGTCCCTTCCTTCAAGACTCTCTAGGAGCTTCTCAATCGAAGTGTCATCCTCTAGCTGTTGATCCCCGTCGCGCCTAGTCTGCGTCAGCGGGAGGCTCAATGCCAACTCGCTGAGGGAATAGACGACGGGTCGGAATCCATCCCATTTCACGTCGGGTTTTGAGTATGTTGTCCGCATCGCGCGATTATAAATCCGGGACTTTCCGCAGGTGTAGCTGTCTTCCGTCTAATTTGACGGTTGGACGAAACCAGCTCCCACCCATACGATAGCGCGAACCGCGCCCCACGGGATGAAAAATCCAAGGAAGGGAAGAGCGCAATCAAGAGGTATTCCCATGCGGATGGCGCAGGTGTCGGATAGAGTGTCTGGCCGTCCTCAGACTCGAAGTATTTGACTCCGAAATCTTTGGTCCAAACGATTTCCTTAATGCCGCCCCGATTGGGGTCGGAATACGGGGCCTTCGGGAATAGCGGCTGAGCTTCGCTCCAATCAATCACAACCCCGGTCTTGGGGTCCTTCACTTTAGAATCGGCAGGATTATCGGAAAAGGCGCTCAATATCCCGTCCAAACGGCACTTGCGTTCCTGTTGCACAACATCCGAACCCCCCAACTGTTCAAATCTGGTGTGGCGCGCTNNCCAATGTAGTCTGCAACTCCACATGCGAGACAAATCCGCCGAGAATCGCCCCAAAGACACCCAAAAGCAGAGCGAGCCGCCGTGTTCCTTCTGTGAAATTCAATGTAATCTCCTTTGTCCTCTAATTCAATGCACGGCAAACAAATTTATCTTGTAGTGAATCCATCTCTCGGCGGCATCTCCAGTCTGAAACGGTATTCCGATCAACACCACCCCAAAACTCGACGGGAATGTTATGGCCCCCGTGGGCAGTCGCATCGCAAGTGACAGCTGCAACTCTGCCTCTTTCATCAGGAAGAGTTTTGCAAGTGTGCTCTTCATCGGGTAGCCAGAATGAATCCATGTCTGTGTTCACTCGGATTGTAGTAGACCAATAACTGTAGATTTGAGCGTCCACATCCCTCTCTTTTTGCATCCGATTCGCGCAGCGTCCGTCATCTTCCCGCCAGAAACTCCCATTATCAAAAGAAACAATCGGCTGCTTCTCTTTAGAGTTGGCACATAAAAAGCTGTCATGTGCTTCCCCGTGCAAATTCCGCTGCATTTGCTCCCGAGACTCCTGTTTAGCCTTTTCCGCCGCCTCATTTGCCGCTTCCTCGTTGCGTTCTAACTGCTGAGCAAACTCATTCGAGAGTGCTAGAGCCTCTCCGTGCTCGGGTGCAGACGGTGGGATTTGGTCAAGATGTTTGAGCGCATCAGAAGTGTTGGCGCATTGATTGCCACTTCCACAGGCTGCCTTTGCCCGTTCTAAGTGCTGCATTGCCGAGAGGTGATTGAATCTGTAGGTGGTCCAACTATCAATTCCGAGAAGAATTGGAAGGATAACCAAAAACCACGCCAAAACAACTAAGAGGCAGCCTTGCTCAAATTTCTCTAGGAGTGTTTGAGATTCCCTCTTGAATACCGCTTTATCAAAGGCTGCAAAGCCCCTTGCGATCCCGTTTCCGAGGTCTCTTAGCCTCTTTGCAACTCCCTCTGCATTCAATCCGCACCATTCTACTCTGGGCTGCTTTGCGCGTGGTAATTCGGATGTACTTGACGCTTTCCGGGGGAGTTACCTTGCCAGCGGGGGATTACCGGACCATAGACGCATGACCCAATAGCGCAGCGCGACCGCTCCGATAAGCCTAGGCAGGCACCAGCGTAATTGCTCTATGTGCAACCACGACCAGCGAGAAGAGATTGATGCCGCCTTCATAGGCTGGCGCTCACCGGCGGTAATTGCTGAGGAATACGGGCTGGCGGACAGGTCGAGCGTCTACGGGCACGCAAATGCGCTGGGATTGCAGGCCAAACGGCAAAGGAACATCCGGGCAGCTCTGAAGCGAATTATCGAGAAGGCAGGCGAGGTGGACGTGACCGCTTCCGCCGTAGTCGCTGCCGTCCAAGCCTATGCAAAAATCAATGCGGCGGGCGAGTGGATTGACCGGACTGAAACTACTTCAATGAACGATCTGTTCGACCGCATGACCAGCGAGGTGGTGGAATCATACGCGTAAACGGGGGTATTGCCGGAATGGTTTAAGGCCGCGAAGGGCGCAACAGAGGGCGAAAGTCAACAGCGGCTCATTCTTGATCTTTAAGGCGCGCCCTTTTTGAGCGACCAGGCCTCTTTGTGCAGCGACGCGCAACATCACATTTCGTAAATCACAACGAGCTGTGCGTCGCGGATCCGGTTCTTACTCTCATTCTGAAAGTGAACCAGGCAATCAGGGCCGTCCACGTGTTGATGCACGCGCCATCCATCGAAGCGACACCAACCGCCGCAGACGACGGACGGATCTACTGTAGCCATTTGTCCATCAGGGTACTCGTGATCCCATGCCCAGAACTCCGGTTGCACTACCCGGGCCCCACGAAGCAGCTTAACTGCTATTTCTACAGACGGATACCCACCGCAGAATACGCGGCAAGGTCAGGCGGGGTTAGAGTGCAAAAGGGAACATACTTATCGCTCAAGGCGGCCTTACACTTTCTTCCAGTAGAGAGAGAATTATGACCGTCAGCGAAGCCAACCGTCAGCGAGTGCTCAGCTTTCTTAACACTGAACGCGAGCAAATTCTCGAACAGTACAAATACATAGATATAGAGAGCCCCGCCGTGAGGAGGGGCAAACCGCCAATGTCTGAGACAAGGCAACCTTCATTTTTTGACCGTCGCGATAGGATTCAATTAAACGACTTTTGATTTCAGTCGTCAGACGCACCGTCGTCCCAGATCGAATCTCGGGCAGGATTTCCCCGACGAGTTAGCCTTACTGTTTGCAGACTCACCTGCTGCCCGCAACAGCGGGCGACAGCCAGGAAAGTGCATCCGATGGTGAATAAAGGCTCTCAGGGGCGGCTAGGCGCAACAGATTCGGGGATAAGGACCCGGCGGCTTCCCCCTTGGCTCTGCGCAGTCTAGGGCGGCGGCCAGGGCCTTGTTGGATGCCAGGAGAGACGCGGAGGGCGGAGGGGTCCCTGGTTGTCCTTGAGCGGATCGGGAGCGGACACAGGACGGGCCAGACGAAGGGCGGGAAATGCACTTGCCCTGTGCCTCCGGCTGGCACAATCGCGCTGTGCCGGTGCTCCTTTTGAAGGCAGCCTGGAGGGATGCCCACTGGATGGGCCATCAGGCTGCGCACATGCGCTAAATCCTGGGTGGATCGTACCGGGGGAAATACCGGGGACCTTTGAGGGTATTGAGTGGAAATCGAGCATAAATTGAAAATGCTCGAAAGCCCTGTAAATTCGGGCCTCCGAGCCCTCCAAGGGCAATCATGTAAAACGGGGGAATTTGGCTCACTTGCAATTGTTAACTGAAGGGTTGTAGGTTCAAGTTCAACATGTGGTGGATGCGTTATGTCGATGACACCTGTTGGAAGGACGTTTATTCTCTCCATCTGGCCTGAACCGGCTTCCGTGTCGGACACGATACCTGACCGGGCTAGGGAGTTCCTTANNAGTGCGGTGATACTGGCAGCAAGCTCGGTGGATTCGATGCTGAAGGCGAAGGGGCTCAAGAACGGGACGCTGTACACCCGCATTGATGAGGCAACTACCAACCATCTCATCACGGAAGAAATGAAGCTATGGGCTCACGAGGTCAGGCTCGATGCCAATGACCAGCGCCACGCCGATGAGTCTGCCCCATTGCCATCGGAAGCTGACGCCAAGAAGGCCATCGAGTTCGCTCAGGCTCTTGCACAATTCCTGTTCGTCCTTCCTGCCTTAGTCACCCGTGGCAGGGCTACACCCGAGGGTACAACGGCTGCTGCGACAACTCCTCCTGTTGCTGCCCCGCCAATAGTGCCGGAGGTTATCCAGTGATGCGGCTCTTTGATGCCGACCCAATAGCCGTGTGGAGTCTGGTTGTTGCCATCGTCGCTGTCCTTGTCGCGATTCCGGCTGCAATCGCTGCAGCTCTTGCCCTGAAATACGCCAAGGCCGCCCCCACTGCCAACGACCTTGCACGAGTAGAGGGGAACACTGCCGCAACCAGCGAGCATTTGGAGGAAGTGAAGGCGAACGTTGCCCGTGTGGTCTCCCGTCTAAAGCAGCAGAGGGAGATTCAGGAACTCAGGCTAAGAGCCAGCCGCGTATCCATCACGGCGCGGGGCAATCAAGCGGGAAATGCCCCCTATAAAGTGAATCTATCACTGAAAGACCCAAGCGCCTCACTCACCCATGTTGAACTCTTCAATGAGAATGGAAACGCATTTGGCTCATTCCCGTGTTCGAAGGCAGACAACCCAAGTGGTCTGGAATATGTTGCTGTCATACCGCTCACCAACATGGGTGAATGGTTCCGGGGCGGAACTCCAGTGCAGACTATGACCCGGATGAGACTCAAGCTCACGGTTTGGATGAGCATTGATGATGATGTGGAGGTCTCCCGCGATATGGCGGTAATCGTGATTGACACCATGTTGCGTTCTAATCTGGCCAACCCGAGAGAGCAGGGCTATATTCTTGAGGGAAGCGTCTAACCTACAGCACAGAGGCTGTGAAAACGCGCTCAATCTGCGCTCTGTTTGTCTGTTTTGGCCTGTGCCTCGCCAAAATCCCGTCCGCCTTTATTTTCATAGCTTTTCAGCTAACACGAGTCGGGGGGATCCAACCTGCTCTTAACGGTTAAGACATCGGGACTTCTATTCAATTTCTCGTCGGATGAAGTTTTGGCGAGGCACAGGTGAGACTCACGTTGCCGTGCTGAACCGGGAGGCTAACGTTGAGGCGCGCTCGCTGATCTCCATTCAATCCAGTTAGGGCAGATATAGTGTTAACGCGCCTTAACTTCCTCGCTATTTCGCAAATTGTCTTCTCTGGTCCATGCGGGTCACACAACCGTATAGCGAGTGGAGTATATTGCTGCGCATAAGGAGTCTTTCCCATGAAAGACAATAAGAATCTACCCAGGAAGCAAGAACAGAAGGACCAACAGCAGCAACACCAGAAACAGCAACAGCAACAGCAGAAAACCCCTCAGGCGCAGGCGTCGAAGAAAGCTCAAAAGCAGGAAGCATTTCGCGAGCAGGAGCGCATCGAGACGCGCATGACACGCTAAACTTCGGCCCCGGTCGGAGTATAGCGGCGCTTTGGGCGTCGGACCTGTTGGCGACCCCCCTCCTGCAATAAACGCGGGAGGGAGGTTCAAGTTCTTAAATCCAACCGCTGGTTGTGGCCACGGGACGACTATGCCTTGCAACAGCGCAGCACGTCCTAGGTGTGGATTAAGCGGGACGGCCGCTCCGGTGAAAGTTGGCCGTCCTGCTCCATACAGGTGCCTGTGCAGTAGAAGCCACGAAGGTGAAACGCGTCATAATTAAACCTAAGCAGAGCCGGTGATGATTTCGCATTCATCATAGTCGGCGAAACGAACTGGTTAAAAAGTCATGCTTTCGGCAACTTCACGGGATTTTCCGGTAGCAGGTAATCTCTCGAAGGCGATTGGGAGTCATTCCAACCAGCAGTTATCATTCAGAATCTACCAACCACAGCCAAACAACTGGCGTATATCTGGAAATTGATCGCCACGTGGCGATAAGTGATTACATGACAGCGTCGGCTCCTCCGACCTGAGTAGCCTGGTTGCTGCGAAACGACCAAGAGCTCGGGAGGAAAGGAGCCGAGCATGATGATTANNAGACGGGCGAGTATGGTGAGCGTCGTTTGTGCCACCGGATCACTTCGCAATTGAAGTTCGTACCGCGATCAAAGATCAAGTACCCGGGCGCCGAGTCGTAAGGGAACGCTTCGCGCAACTGCTGAACGACCCAAGCGCTGGTCGGGTGCTTGGTAACATTGCGGTGCAGGATACGCCGACGGTCATGCGCAATGACGAAGAAGCAGTAGAGAACGCCGATTGTCAACGTCGGTACGGTGAAGAAGTCCATGGCTGCAATTGCCTCGCGATGGTTCCGGAGGAATG
>PLKU01000010.1 GCA_003140705.1 Acidobacteriaceae bacterium | reverse complement strand
GGTTCGGCTACGACGAGTCGAACTACACGACCATGAAGTACGGCAAGCTGCTGCTTCGGGAGTTGCATGACCTGAGCCCAGTTCCGGTCTACATCCGCGCGCATCATCTGCTCACATCGGGCAACGGAGTGCCTGAGCTCAAGTGGAGTTCATCGAACGTATTCAGTCTGGACACGAACGGCAAGCCGGTGTACGACTTCACGATTACCGATCAGACCTTCGACGAGTACAAGAAAGCTGGCGTTCGGCCGATGGTGGAGCTTGGTTTTATGCCTAAGGATCTGGCTGCGCCGGTTCCCGGAGTGAATGCGTACCAGGTTCACTATCCGGCCAGCACAACATCAGGCGCTTCCAACAATCCGCCGAAGGACTATGCGTTGTGGGGCGAACTGGTGCGGAAGTATACCGAGCACCTTGTCGAGCGTTACGGGAAGCAGGAAGTAAGCACGTGGTACTTTGAGGTGTGGAATGAACCGGACATCTCGTACTGGCATGGGACGCCCGCGGAGTATTTAAGGCTTTACGACTATGCTGTAGCCGGGGTGCGAGCGGCGCTGCCGAATGCAATCGTAGGTGGACCTGCAAGCACTGGGCCGAACTCAGAGAGAGCCGGCGCATTTCTTGATAACTTCCTGAAGCATTGCCTGAACGACAGGAGCGTGGCGGATGGAACGCCAGTTCCGCTCGATTTCATCTCGTACCATCCCAAGGGTCACCCGACGGTGGTGGACGGGCATGTGCGGATGGGGCTCATGAATGAGCTGAAGGCAGCCGAAGCCGGGTTCCAGATTGTCGCGAAGTATCCGCAGTATATCCATCTGCCGATCGTTCTGAGTGAGGCCGATCCGGAGGGATGCGCGGCCTGTTCGATGAAAGTGAATCCGGCGAACGCGTACCGGAACGGACCACTCTACGCAACCTACACGGCGGTCGCGATCAAGGCTCTTTTCGATTTGCAGGACCGCTCCAAGGTAAACCTGCTCGGAATGCTTTCCTGGTCATTCGAGTTCGAGGGCAAGGATTACTTCGAAGGGTTCCGCACCCTGGCTACGAATGGCGTCGACAAGCCTGTGTTGAATGTATTCCGGATGGCTGCGCTGATGTCCGGAGAACGGGTGATGACGAGCAGCACCGGACGGATACCGCTCGATGACCTGCTGAGCAAGGGGGTCACACAGACAGCGGATGTGGACGCCCTCGCGACCAAATCGGACCGCGAAGCCGCGGTCATGGTGTGGAACTATCATGACGACGATTTGCCTGCAGCCAGTGCAGCTGTGCAAGTGACGATTGCCGGAGTTCCATCAGGCGTGAAGAAAGTGCTCTTTGAGCACTACCGCATCGACGACACGCACAGCAATTCATACAGTGTTTGGAAGGCAATGGGCTCACCACAGACGCCGACGCCGGATCAGTATGCACGGTTGAAACAATCTGGCCAGTTGGAGCTTCTCGGTTCCCCGCAGTGGCTTGATGTAAGCGACGGCAGGGTCACGATCGGCACGGATCTTCCACGGCAGGCCACATCTCTTATGCTGTTGAAGTGGTAATCGGATGGTATCGCTGTTGAGAGAAGCCACGCAAACAAAGCGGCCTGGCGCGATCCGTCCCGGTCCTCAAAAGACGGAGTGGTTCTTTGTCGCGTTGGTCACGGCGGCAATTGCCATCAGCTATTTCGACCGGCAGACGTTGCCCGTAGCGATCTCGGCTATCCAGCGGACAATCCCTCTGAGCGATCAGCAGTTCTCATGGCTTCAGTTTGCATTTCTCATCCCGTACGCACTCCTGTATGCGGCTGGCGGCCGCTTGCTGGATGTTTTGGGCACGCGGCGCGGATTCATCCTGATCATGCTGTGGTGGTCGGGCGCCTGCGCTCTGCACGGGTTCGCGATGAACTTCGGATTTCTAATGGCGGCTCGCTGTTTGCTTGGAATGGGCGAAGGCGGAGCGTTTCCCGCAGCGACAAGAGTAGTGGCAGAGTGGGTTCCGCTCGATCGTCGCTCAACGGCCATGGGGATCATCAACGCGGGGACTGCGGTTGGATCGGTAGTGGCTCCGCCGTTGATCGGCCTCATGCTCATGACCAGTGGATGGAGGATGGTGTTCTTCGCGGCAGGCGCGGCTGGCCTGGCATGGGTGGTGTGGTGGTTGGTAAGCTACCGGGGAGGCAATGACGTTTCCGTGACCACACTAGATGCGCGGTTTGTAGCGCGGGAGTTATCCTTTCTGGATGTTGCAAAAATGCGCCGGGTGCAAGTGCTTGTCTTCGCCAAGTTTATGAGCGACTCGGCTTGGTACTTCTACCTCTTCTGGCTGCCGAAGTATCTCTACGATGTGCGCGGCTTTGACATTAAGCATGTGAGCTATTATGCCTGGATTCCCTATGCCGCGTCCGGTATCGGGAGCTTTCTCGGCGGATGGTTGTCCAGCGCACTGATAAGTCGGGGACGGTCACTGAACTTCTCAAGGAAGTTTGTGCTGGGCCTGAGCGCGCTGTTTATGCCTGTAGTGATGCTTGTGCCGCATGTGCCGGTGGGATGGGCGTTAATGCTGTTCAGCATTGCATTCTTCTGCCAGCAGTCCTGGTCCGGGCTGATTATGACATTGCCAGCCGACATCTTTCCCCTGTCCACAGTGGGATCAGTGGCGGGGCTGATCGGATTTGGCGGAGGCATCGGGGGAGCTATCTTTGCCGTGGTCGCAGGATTTCTGCTGGGCCATGGATTTGGATACGGGACCCTGTTTATTGTTGTAGGAACCTTTCACCTCATCGGATTTCTTGCCATTCTGCTCTGGGTGGGCAATGTGCAACCGCTCAATATCGCAGCCCTATTACCGAAAGTGAGCAACTCATGAAGATCACTGAAGTGCGGACGCGCGTTGTTCAATGGGAGGGCGAGACTACTCCGCTTCCTCCACACTTTTGCACCAATCCAATGGACCTGGTGATGTTCGGCGAAGCTTCCATGGGAAATTTTGCATTCCATGGTTGGGTGCTGGTGGAGATATTCACCGATGCCGGCCTGGTTGGTCTGGGAAATGCTGCCCTATCGCCGCTGGTCACCAAAACATGCATCGATATCTACCTGAAACCACTGCTGCTGGGCGCCGACCCCTGGGACATCGAGTATCTCTGGCAGCAGATGTACCGCCGCACGATGGCGTTCGGGCGCAAAGGTGTCGGGATGACGGCGATCAGCGCCGTCGACATTGCACTATGGGATCTGCTCGGAAAATCCGCAAAACAGCCCGTGTATCGCTTGCTTGGAGGCCGCACAAAGACTCGCATCCCGGTGTATGCGAGCCGCCTCTACAGCATGCCGCTGGACGAACTGCGCGTGGAAGCGCAGCGGTACAAGGACGAAGGCTACAAGGCGATGAAGCTGCGCTTCGGTTGGGGCCCTGTCGACGGCGCGGAGGGGATGCAGCGTAACGTAGCGCTGGTACGAACGGTCCGCGAGGTGGTGGGCGACGGGGTTGATGTAATGGCCGATGCCTACATGGGCTGGACACTCGACTACGCGAAACGCATGTTGCCTCTGCTCGAGCCGTTTCATCTGCGTTGGCTGGAAGAACCCGTGATCCCAGACGACACTCGCGGGTACAAGGAGCTGAAGGCATACGGGCGGGTGCCGATTGCCGGCGGAGAGCACGAGTTCACCGTCTTTGGGTTTCGCGATCTGCTTGAGGCAAATGCACTCGACTATATTCAGTTCGACACAAGCCGGGTCGGAGGCATCAGTCAGTCGCGTAAGATCGCTGCGCTGGCTGAAGCGTATCAGGTTCCAGTCATTCCTCACGCGGGACAGATGCACAATTATCACGTTGTAATGGCCAGCTTGAACTCGCCCATGGCTGAGTTCTTTCCCAAAGTTGACGTTGAAGTGGGCAATGAATTGTTCTGGTATATCTTCGACGGTGAGCCGACTCCGGTGGATGGTTATATCGATCTCGATGAAAACACTCCAGGCCTCGGCCTGACGGTCAACGAAGAATCTCTGAAGCGCTTCACCATCATTGAGTAGGAGAGCCCTAAGCGTGATTCATCTGGTTCAGATTGGCAACGGTTGGTCGCGCCGCGTCGCGCTTGTTGAGGAGCCCCACCTCCGCTGCCTTTCTGAAGTACAGAGTATTTACGAGCTGGCGCAACATTGTCTGAACCGCGGCGGCAAATTGACCGAGATTGCACTTGCTCTTGCTCAGGGCGAGACGCTTGACTACGACGCGGTCTATGCAGGGAATTCAGATTGGCATCTTCTCGTGCCGATCGATGTGCCGGGAGAGCTGTCGCGCCTCACCGTCGCGGGAACAGGCCTGACCCATCTGGGAAGCGCAAAGGATCGGCAGGCCATGCACGCGGCCGAGAATCAAAAGGCCGCCGAAACTGTAACGGACAGCATGAGGATGTTTCATTGGGGCGTCGAAGGTGGACGCCCTGCGCAGGGCGAGATCGGGATTGCGCCCGAGTGGTTCTACAAGGGCAATAGCTCCATTCTGCGTGGGCCGTTTGCGCCATTGTCGGTCCCGGCCTACGCGGAGGATGGCGGTGAAGAGGCAGAGTTGGCTGGAGTCTACATCATTGGTGCGAACGGTGAGCCCTATCGCATCGGCATGGCCGTGGGCAATGAGTTTTCTGACCACAAATTCGAAAGGCGCAACTACCTTAACCTCGCGGGATCAAAGTTGCGGACGTGCAGCGTTGGACCCGAGCTTGTGGTTGGCGCGGAGTTTCGGTCGGTTGCTGGAGAAGTACGGATCCTGCGCGGCGCGGAGACGATCTGGTCAAAAGAGATAGAGACTGGCGAGGCGAATATGTGTCATAGCCTTGCGAATCTTGAGCATCATCACTTCAAATTTGAAGGCCATCGCCAGCCGGGCGACGTGCATGTGCATTTCTTCGGCGCACATTCATTGAGTTTTGGAGACGGCATTGATCTGCAGGATGGAGACTGGATGGAAGTGCGCTATGACGGATTCGGACGTGCGCTGCGCAACCCAATCCGGATCGAGGCAAGAGGCAAGAACCGAATAGTTGCGGTCCATCCGCTTGACTGAGAATAGACGAAGAGGAGAACTATACCATTGAGTAAAAGTGTAGCGATACTTGGTCTGGGCACGATGGGTTCCGGAATGGCAGCAAACCTACTGAAGGCGGGGTTTTCGCTGACGGTATATAACCGCACGGCGGCGAAGGCGGAGGCGCTTGTGAGGGATGGCGCACGGCTTGCGTCCACGCCGGCGGAGGCTGTCAAGGGAGCATCAATTGTCATTGGAATGCTCGCGGACGACACAGCGTCGCGCGAAGTTTGGGCGGGCAGAGACGGCGCCCTCGAAGCCGTTCAACAGGGCGCCATCCTGATTGAATCAAGCACGGTGAGCCCTGTCTTGATCGCGGAACTGGCTCAGCTTGCGTCGGCGCACGGCGCGGAGTTGCTGGACGCTCCCGTGACGGGCAGCCGGTCGCAGGCCACCGCTGGCCAGCTAACATTCCTCGTGGGCGGAAGCGATCGGGCTCTCGAAGCCGCAACGCCGGTGCTGAAAGCGATGAGCAAAGAGATCGTTCACCTGGGGCCGGTTGGGAGCGGAGCGAAGATGAAGTTGATCAATAACTTTCTCTGCGGAGTCCAGGTCGCTTCCCTGGCAGAAGGGCTTGCATGGATTGAGCGCAGCGGCCTCGACCGTGATAAGGCGCTATCCATACTGAAGAACGGTGCCCCGGGCAGCCCTTTGCTCGGGGCTATTTCAGCGCGGATGGTCAACCATGACTACACGGTCAATTTCCTTCTCAAGCTAATGGCCAAAGATCTTGCGTATGCGCAGTCAGAGGCGTCAGACTGCGGCGTCCATTTGAAAACGTCCGAAGCCGCAACGGGCCACTTTGAAACCGCGATTGCTAAGGGCTTCGGCGAATCGGATATGGCATCGGTGATCGAGCCGCTACGCGGGCAATAAAACGCTTGACACACATATTGTGCGCTTGGGGCGTGGTCTCAATTGTGGTCAGTTTTGTACTGGCTGCATTTGGGGTTTGGTTGACCATCTGCGTCGCTGACAAGGGCAATCATATACTTTGTCAAGTATATTATTGCCCCATACAATGTACACGAGAGCGTTCTTGATCCGGACTGGATCAAGAAGTACGGGGAAAACAACTGGATTGTTGTCCCGGGCGACAAGAGAATCGAAACTGTTCCGGAAAATCGTCAAGCTGTCATTGAGGCGAAAGCTAAAGCCTTTTTGCTCAACGATAGCAACAGCAAGCCGGAAGTCTGGGCAGCCGCGATCCTTCTCGGACAGTACAAAAATGCAGGACATAATCGATGCGACCACAGGACCATTCCTTGTGACAGTAGGCATACGATGCGATTCGCACATTCAACGCCCACGCCGCCCAATCAGATGCGATTCCGCCGGTATACCTTATGCGGAAAACGTCTCTGCTGCCCAACATCCGGGACCTGCCTCTGCAATTCCAGACGGCGTTCCCGTCAAATTTCCAGCGGAAGGGACAAAAGGTCGAGTAGCCCCGGGGAATTTCACCCCGAGGCCCTCACGGAACCGAACGTGACACTCTCGCGACATACGGCTCTTCATAGCGTTGGATTGCTCTCCTGCGAGAGCAATCCGTCTCCGGAGGAGAAGGCTCCTCCTGGTTGCCCAGTTGGCCAAGCCCTCCATCGAGCTATGTCATCCTCTTCGCTCCCCGTCCGTTACAGACGCTTCAACGCTACTACAGGATGATCCGCCATCTTCAAGTGCATCGATATTTCCCTTTCGTGGGTCGCACTTATAGGTTTTCTCTTAGCATCACTTGAAGACTGAGGTGGCTCCGATCGTCTGGACAGGTTTTTCGGGTTTTAAGTGGAAAAATTGTTCAGTAGTCGTCGTGGCGGTGGGAATGTGAGAATCGGTTTCATCGATTTTCAAGGTCTTGTGGGAAGGGCGGAAAACAGTGCTATAGTTTTCCGCGCTTTCCATAAGACCGGCATTTCCACGGCCTGTTTTGTCGCGCGTTAGGCCGCCAGAGCTTCTGGCGGACGGTGGAAGTATACCTGGTCGGGCGTCTGTGCCCCCAGGCTGGAGTGCGGGCGTCGGGAGTTGTAGAACTCGATGTAGCACGCGATCTTGCTTCTGGCTTCGCCAACCGACTCGTAGGCGTGCAGGTAGACGTGCTCGTATTTGAGCGAACGCCAGAAGCGCTCGACGAAGACGTTGTCGCACCAGCGGCCCTTGCCGTCCATGCTGATCTGGATGCCTTCTTCTTTGAGCCGCCCGGTGAAGGCTTCGCTGCTGAACTGACTGCCCTGATCGGTGTTGAAGATCTCGGGCCGGCCGTACTGGCTCAGAGCCTCGTCCAGTGCTTCGATGCAGAACGAAGTGTCCATGGTGATCGACAGCCGCCAAGCCAACACGCGGCGGCTAAACCAGTCGACGACCGCAGCCAGATAGACGAAGCCGTGCGCCATGGGGATATAGGTAATGTCCATTGCCCAAACCTGATTGGGCCGCGAGATCGAGAGAGCGCGCAGCAGGTAGGGATAAATCCTGTGCCCTGGCGCGGGTTTGGAGGTGTTCGGTCTGCGATAGAGAGTCTCGATGCCCATGCGCCGCATCAGTGTGCGCACGTGGCGGCGACCCACTTCAAGACCCTGATGGCTGAGCATGTCGCGCAACATGCGGCTGCCGGCGAACGGATAGTTCATGTGCAGTTCGTCGATGCGCCGCATCAGCATCAGGTCGGCGTCAGAAACTGGGCGCGGCCGATAGTAGACCGTGGAGCGGCTGATCTCCAGCAATTCCGCCTGTCTGCGGATGGACAACTTGTGTTCGGGGTTGATCATCGCTTTGCGCTCAACAGACCCGCTTTGACGAGCGCAGTTTCTAAAAAATCATTTTCCAGCGTCAGCTCCCCGATCTTGGCCTGCATCCGGGTCACATCGACCTTGACTTGCTGCTCGGCCTTGTCCTCGCCAAAAACACCGATCGCACCTTCCTGCAACCGCGTCTTCCAGTCCGTGATCTGGTTGGAGTGGACATCGAACTGCTGGGCCAACTCCGCCAGGGTCTTATCCCCCTTCAGCGCGGCCAGGGCCACCTTCGCTTTGAACGTTGCTGTGTGGTTCCGGCGTGGACGTCGTGTCATCGTTGCTCCTCATTTCTGCCATCTTAATGGCTGTCAGGGAACAACCCTTCCACTCATCCCGCTGTCCGAATCTCCGGAACCGGCTCT
>PLKU01000041.1 GCA_003140705.1 Acidobacteriaceae bacterium | reverse complement strand
ATCCGCTCCGCTGCGAACTGCACACGCACCAGGACTACGCAAAGCCTGCAACGAAATCAAAGAATGGATCGTGGACGGCGTCACCGAAACAGCAGTCCTATTCCAATCTTCAACGAGTTGCCTCTTCCCCGCGCCAGACACCACTGGCAAACTGCTCACCGCCTGCTGCGGCGCTGCCAGCGCACCGGCCAGCAAGCTCCGAAGTGACTCCGCAATCTCAGCGACAACTCCATCAGAAAAAACTCGGCGATCATAATCGACGTCAAGCCGTAAGCCGCTCGCGGTCGCCTCCGCGTTCAACTTCAGCGCGCAATCATGCCCCGCACTGTGCAGATCCACCGTTGCAAAACTCGCCCCTTCCACAACAACCGGCGCCGCCAGCGCGACATGTTCATAGCCCACCTTGAACGGTCCCTGTGGCGAGTAATATTCCTGCCGGCTTGCAATATCTTCGCGCTCGGTATGAATCTGAGAAGCCAGCTCCGCAAATCGGATCTGCCCCTTGAGCGATACGACAAGGGGGCACATCTTCTCAACCGCACCAATCAGTCCGGCGAGCTCGTCGTACTCACGCCCTGCCAGAATCACTCCAATTTCAACTCGCTCCAGCCCGCACCAACGCGCCATCACCGCACCCCACGCGGTTAGAACGACGTCACTCGCCGTAATCTCCTCGTCGATTGCTGCCGCGACCGCACTCACATCCTCCGCCACATCGATTGCGATGCTTCCTCGCGCAGGCCCGATGTCATCCCCTGAGCCTTCACCGGCAACAAGGAGCGGTTCTGTCGCCTGCGTAATTCGTTCCCAAAACTTCGCTCCGTTCTTTGCGTCGTCGTCTTCACCCGCCAGTTGGTCGTTTTGCCACTGCGCAAACTGCACGTACCGCAGCGCCTCTTCCTTCTCCTCGCTGCTGACTCTTGCGTAGGTTTTCAGCGTCTCCGCTACCGTCAACTGCATGCTCGCCGGATCGGCAATTGCCGCATGAGCTGTCAGCACCCACAGCTTCCACCCGTCCGCCAGCGAGGCCAGCGCCGACCGCAGCTGCGACCCATCCGCCGGCAACTCTTTACGCGCCTCACTCTCCATCACCCGGGCAACATTCGCAACGCCGGCGGGCGCGAAGACGTTCCACACCGGCTCGCATGCGTCCAGAACTACCTGGAAGGGCAGCTTCATACCCGTCTGCCTTTGGAACACCGTCCGCAGCGCTTCGTTCTCTGCAACCACCTTCAGCAGCGCGGACTTGAGCCGCGCCTCGTCGAACTCGCCTTCGATCACGACAGCAATCTGAGTGCGTGCTGAGGGCGCCATGCTCAGGATGAGCTTCTGTTGTGGCGATAAAAAGAACCCAGCGCTGGATGCCATCGTTATTCCCTCACTCCGCTTTCAATTCCAATGGCCTTGACTCCGGCGCTCATCAGCTTTTTCTGACTGGACTGCTTGCGCTCCAGCCGCTCTTCTTTCAACCGCTTCTTCTGCTCGGCACTGATCAGCGTGAGAGCGCTCACTCTCGTATCCGGATTCGCCACCGCATCCCGCACCAGCGTTTCGTACATCTCCGCCATATTGCCGATGGTCGAGGCCTCGAACAGCTCTGAGCTGTAAACCCAATTGCAGTCAACCCGCCCTTCAAACTCCATTGCGAACATGGCAATGTCAAACTTTGAACGAGTAATCGGCACGTTGAATCCGCTTACCTCGACGGCGCCCAGCTTCCGCTCCGCTGCCGGAGTATTTTGCATTACAAACAGCACCTGCACAATCGGGTTGTGACTCAGGGTGCGCTCGGGGCGAAGCTCTTCAACAATCTTGTCAAACGGCATCTCCTGGTGCGCATAGCAAGCCAGCGTCGTTGCACGCACCCGCTTCAATACCTCGCGAAATGTCGGATCGCCCGACAAATCCAGCTTTACCGGCATCAGGTTGATGAAAAACCCGATCATCCGCTCCGTCTCGACCGTGAAGCGGTTCGCTGAATCGGTCCCCACCACCACCTGCTCCTGCTCTGCCAGTCGTGACAGCAGCGTCTGGTACCCGGCCAGCAGCGCCATGAATAAGGTGACGCCTTCCGCGCGGCAAAACGCTTTCAGAGGCTCGCAGACTTCTGCGGGAAGACTGGCCCGCAGCATATCGCCTTCAAATGTCTGCTTCTCCGGCCTCTTGCGATCTGTCGGCAACGTCAGCAGCGGAGGAGCCTCAGCAAGCTGGTCGCGCCAGAATGCCAGCTGCTGATCGAGCGTTTCGCCCTGTAGCCAGTTGCGCTGCCACGCTGCATAATCCGCATATTGCAGTGTCAACTCAGGAAGTTCCGACGGCCGGCCGCTTGAATATCCGTCGTACAGCGTGCTCAGTTCCCGCGTAAACAGGCCCGCCGACCACGCATCGCTCACAATGTGGTGCATGATCAGGATCAGCACATGCTCATCCGTCCCCAGCTTCAACAGCATCGCCCGAAGAAGTGGTGCGACAGCAAGATCAAACGGCCTGGACCGCTCCTCAAATACGATCGCCTTGGCCTTCTCCTCACGCTCGACTGCGGGAATCTCGCTTAGGTCAACTTCTATCACGTGCAGTTCAAGACTCGGCTCAATGTGCTGCACTGGCTTACCCGCTTCAGTCCCGAACCATGTCCGTAGCGGTTCATGCCGCTGGATAATCTCGTTGAGGCTCTTGCTCAGCGCTGTCACATCCAACTTCCCGCGTAGTCGCATCGTGCGCGAGATGTTGTAGATCGAGTTATTCGGCTCCATCTGGTCCAGGATCCACAACCGCTGCTGCGCAAACGAGAGTGGCAGCGGTCCATCCCGTTTCACCCGCGTAATCTGCGGCACGGCTGCGGTTCCCCCGGGAAGCCGTGCCGCCTCGATCCGCTCTGCGATCCTGCTCACCGTCGGCGTCTCGAACATCGTCCGCAGCGGCAGGTCTACCTCCAGCACCCGGCGAATCCTTGAAATCACCTGTGTAG
>PLKU01000381.1:2066-3350 GCA_003140705.1 Acidobacteriaceae bacterium | reverse complement strand
CTCTCCGCCGCCATCAACCTCAGCTTTACCGCGCGCGAGTCACTGGTCGCAGAGCGCATTCGATGCGAAATCGTGGAGCGCCTGGAGTTCCTTTGCGCGGTTGGCCTCAACTATCTCGCTCTCGACCGCAACGCAGCGACACTTTCTGGCGGCGAAGGACAGCGGATCAGGCTGGCAACACAGATTGGCTCAAGACTGCGCGGTGTTCTCTACGTCCTCGACGAGCCCNNCCATCGGCCTTCACCAGCGCGATAACATGCGTCTGATCAATGCTCTCGAGAAGTTGCGCGACCTGGGCAATACCGTTCTAGTGGTTGAGCATGATGAGGACACCATTCGCCACGCCGACTACGTGCTGGACCTCGGCCCCGGCGCTGGTCGCCTCGGTGGTTCGGTCGTGGCCCAGGGAACACCTGCCCAGATCATGGCCTGCCCTGAATCGCTTACTGGACGCTATCTCTCAGGAGCGGCAACCATGCTGCATCGGGCCCGACCTCGGCCACTCACCGGCAAATGGATCACCGTCACCGGCGCACGGGAGCACAACCTTCAGGACATTTCGATTCGCATTCCGCTTGGCGTCATGACGGTCGTCACGGGCGTCAGTGGCAGTGGCAAGAGCACGCTCATTAACGATATCCTTTACCGCTCTCTCGCGCAGACCATCTATGGTTCTCGCGAAGAACCAGGCGCGCATGAGTCTCTGAGCGGTGCTGAACAGCTGGACAAGGTCGTTCGAATCGATCAGTCCCCTATCGGTCGTACCCCGCGCTCGAATCCCGCCACATATACTCAGGTCTTTTCGCCGATCCGCGACTTGTTTGCGATGCTGCCGGAATCCCGAGAGCGCGGATATAAGCCGGGGCGATTCAGCTTCAATGTGACCGGCGGAAGGTGCGAGACCTGCCAGGGTGACGGGCAGCGCCGGATTGAAATGAATTTCATGCCCGACGTGTACGTCCAATGCGAAGTGTGCAATGGGCGTCGCTACAACCAGGAGACCCTGGCCGTAAAGTTCAAGGGCCACTCCATCGCTGACGTTCTCGACCTCACCATTGAGGACGCTCTCACCGTTCTTGCAGACGTGCCACTGGTCCGCCAAAAGCTGCAAACGCTGGTCGATGTCGGGCTCGGCTATGTCCACCTTGGCCAGAGTGCCACTACGCTGTCGGGCGGCGAGGCTCAGCGCATGAAGCTGGCCCGCGAGCTCAGCAAGCGACAGACAGGCCGAACGCTGTACCTGCTCGACGAGCCCACTACCGGCCTGCACTTCGACGATGTCCG
>PLKU01000381.1:0-2056 GCA_003140705.1 Acidobacteriaceae bacterium | reverse complement strand
GCGGCGAAGATGGCGGCCGCATTGTCGGCCAGGGCAGGCCGGCGAAGATTGCCGCGACACCAGGATCGTACACAGGTCAGTTTCTTACCCGGTACTATTCCTCTGCCAACGGCCAACTGACCGCTGGCGATCTTGAGTCCGAAGCAGATTCCATCGCTGCGGATTCTGAAACAATGCTCGACCCGCCTTCCATTCCACAACCCTTGAGACCGGGCGTCGGAAATCAGGAACCTGGAAAAACGAAGCCCAAGCGCATCACCCGAGCCACTCCTGCCGAAGAGGATCTTGCAGCCACGCGTGCGAAGGCCAATCTCATAGCTCCAGACCCAATATCCACGAAGGCCTCCGGACCACGCCAAAAGAAAACGGGCGTTGCATGAACGATATGCATGAGCAAGATCCCTTCGAACCCGAATTCTCGACTCCTAAAGGAGAGGCCCCCGCACCATCGGAAGAGATGATGGCGACGGTGCACCCAGTCTTTCCGAATGCTCAGCAGGAACGCATTCTCTCCGAGAATGCAGCAAACACCGGGTCCGCTCTTTTCCAGTCATGGTCAGCACCTGAGACTCCCCCTCCCACCCGCATCCCCAATTTTGGCCACCTCTGTATCCTGGCACTTTTACTAGTGGTGGGTTGGTTGGGTGCTATCGGTCTGGCGTTCGCTGCCTTCCATTTCCATCTGTTTGGGGTAAATACGATCCAAAATGCCACAACCGACATCCATTACACCCTTGGAACCATGGTTGTGCTTTATCTCCTCACCTTCGGCGGGTGCCTCATCGTTTTCCCGATTGTCTGGCAAGAGGGTCTCTTTGCTGGCTTGCAATGGAACGGCGCAACCGCTTTTCGGCTACGGCGTCGGCTTNNTCGGAGCGGCGGGCCTCTGCTTCGCACTGGCGATGATCGATCAGACGGTGATCCCTGGCCCTGACAATGCTCCCATTGATAAGCTTTTCCAGACGCGGCTGGCGGCCTGGCTGCTCTTCGTGTTCGGAATTACTTTTGCGCCTTTTTTTGAAGAGATTCTTTTCCGGGGCTTTCTGCTGCCTGCCCTTTGTACGGCGTGCGACTGGATCGCTGAACGCTTCAGACACACGCGCGCCCGTCCGCTCGACCAGAATGGCCACCCCCAGTGGTCCATTACCTCCATGATCATTGCCTCGGTCCTGACCAGCATTCCTTTCGCGCTCATGCATGCCGAACAAACGGCCAATGCGCTGGGCCCATTTCTTCTGCTGATTTCGGTGAGTCTGGTGCTCTGCGGGGTTCGCCTCGCAACCCGTTCTCTTGCGGCCAGCATGCTGGTCCATGCCTCCTACAACTTTGTGCTGTTCTCTCTTATGCTGATCACGACCGGGGGCTTCCAGCACCTGGACAAAATGTGAAAACTCGCTTGCCACTCCCGATACAATCGAGAACGATGACTACCCACGCCCAGCAACTACTCGCCATCCTCGCTCGCACAAGCTTTCGTCTCGGCCAATTCAAGCTTTCCTCAGGCGGAACCAGTGACTACTACATCGATTGCAGGACGACGACTCTTCACGCCGAGGGCGGCCGCCTCACAGGCGAAGCGATTCTCGATTTGCTCGGTGAAAAAGGAATCGAAGCAGATGCTGTTGGCGGACTCACGCTTGGTGCAGATCCAATCGTTTCGAACGTGGCCACAGCCAGTGCATGGCGCGCCCAAACGGATCCCACCGCTCCCCTACTGCATGGATTCCTCGTTCGCAAAGCAGAGAAAGCTCACGGGACAGGTCGTCGCATCGAAGGCTTCTGCCGCCAAGGGGCCACCGTCGTGATCGTCGACGACGTGTGCACGACAGGCGCATCCACAATCAATGCGATCGAGGCCGCCCGCGAAGCCGGAATGACAATCGCTGCCGTGTTCTGCATTGTGGAACGTCAGGAAGCAAATGGGCGCCCCGCTGTCGAGGCGGCAGCGGCTGGAGCCCCATTTCTGGCCCTCTTTAGCGCGAATGACGTCCGCGCCGAGCATATACGCCAAACGCAGTAAGTGCATTCGCCTATCAATCGGGTAGGAGGCGGGATC
>PLKU01000210.1 GCA_003140705.1 Acidobacteriaceae bacterium | reverse complement strand
CTGGGCATAGCGCCAGTTGACGCCCGAACAGCTGAGCAATTAGCGGAGCGTCCATGCGGTCTCCGCGATCATTCCCGGACCGAACGGCGTTTTCGGGACTGAGCCGGTGAAAGGCCATGTCTGCGTCGCCAGACCGAGTCGAAATGTTCATCTTTATTCGCAACTTTGATCCCGCCATCAGCGTGTCAGTTGAGCTCCCATCGCAGCGGCTTGCCCGGTTCGCTTTGTCCCTCAAAGACGACTACACCTGTGTTCGATGGCAAATGCTGCACCGAACCATTGACCCTGATCTGCCGCATGCGCATCCTCTCCGCACTGGAAAGCTTCAATTCAACCTTCCACTTTCCGGCGACAGCGGGATTGTACCAGCCGGCGTAGCCAACTTTCGATTTGTGAAAGCCCAGTAAGTGAGAAGAGAATTCATACTCTTCCATTGGCAATCCTGGCTCCAGCATCAAGCCTGCATCGTTAAATGAGAGTCCCATCAGCTTGGACGCGCTGTACAGAGGCCAGGCATGGGGATGCATGTTCATCACCGGGTAGTCCGTCCAGTTGAAGCCCCAGTCTCTCTGCACTTTGTGGTCTGTTGAGGGAGGCTCGGCAAACATGGTCTGCCCCGGATACCGGGAGAGCACAGAGTCGTAGAAATCCGGCCCGCTCCAGATGCCATACCAGATCTTCGGATACACGTCGGCATGAAACGCAAGCGAGTTCTTCTTCCATTCGTCCCAGGCCAGGGTTCCATCTTCAAGTGCCAAGGCCCAAACCAAAGTCCCGTTAATCGCGGGCCAGACTCCGCCGTTGGTGAAGGTGCCGATTGGGGTGTCGATCTCATCGTCACCTTTGCTTTGCAGCAATGCGCCAATGGGGGATGGCTTGCGCGTCAGCTCGTCCAATGCTCGCACCAGGCGTCCGCGCTGTTCAGGCGAGGCGGAACCGCCGATGATGGCCCATGGTTGGGGCTCGAGCCATACGTGGTCGACGCCAACCCATCCAAGCTGCTTGCCCAGCCACGCGCGGCGAAACCAAGACCCTGCCCACTGCGCCCGAACTGCCTGACGTTGCGCTTCCGCCCTGGCGCGAGCATCGTCAGCCCCCGCCGTATCGCCCGTGTAACCGAGCATTTGACCGTAGTAGTCGAGAACATATGCGGCCATCGCAGCATTCAGCACGCTCTCACCGTGCGCGCGAACTTCCGATGTTTGCGACGACGGCACGTGGTCCACCACCACCTCATCGTTCCAATCACCATTCGAGAGCCGCATCAGCCCGTGCTCACCAACCCCGATGCTTTTGGTCAGGTGATCATAGGAGCGTTTGAGCAACTCGAGTACAGTCGGATCGCCGGCTTGCACGGAGCGCCGCGGGTAAATCGGGATACGCCCATCAAGAAATTCTCGATCCCTCGTAGCCAAAACATATTCACTCGCAACCCACAACAACCACATCTCCTGGTCGCTCGGCCGATAGATCACGGGCATTGGAACGCCGCAGCCCACGATGCCATATGGGATCGATCCGTCGGGTTGAATCTCCTTCAGCGTGTAACGAATGACTTCTTTTACCGTTGAGGCGTTGCCGAAAACTAACGGCAGAACGTGCTGCAGCGGGTCGCGCGCCGCGCCCTGAAATCCCAAAATGTATTGATACACGTTTCCTTGCGAAAGGATGTGTTCCTGGAAGAAGCTATCGAAAGTGAGGTTACTGCGAAGGTAGTAGCTGTGCCATGAGGTCTCTCGTTCTACCCATGGCTCCGAAGGCACACGAAGCCGAATGCCTTCGTTCTTCCATTGCGCACTGGACCGCTCCCAAACACTCTCCACATCGAGTTTGTATTTCTTCACCAGCGAGTCCAGATCGAATCCTTCGGGAATGTAGCCGTAAAGGAAGTGCAGGTTGTGGCTTTCGCCGGGTCCCAATTCGAATTGCCGCTCCACCAGCAGCGCACTCTCTCGACCTGCACGGCCCAGATCCTTGTTGAGGGTAGCGGCCAGGCCGATCGGCCGGTCAATTCCTCCGCTGCCGAAGAATCCTGCGCCGTCAGTTGTATAGCCGTCGATCGGTCCGTCGAGGGAAACCAGAAAAGTGGGTGGTGGATTGAGATCGTCGAATTCGGTTCCCGGCGCCGGCTCAGGAAACGGGTCCCCATAGAACGTTGTCGGGTTCTTCTTCAGAACGTCCTGAACCTTCTTCCACGCCTCAACGTTTTCCGCCGTCCTTCCCTGGAACCGTGGAGTCACAACCAAGCCATGCCCATCCGCTACCAGGCGAAATTCATGCCGGAAACGGGCCTCGAAACCCCGACGGACTTGGGCGGCGTTTGGCCCAAGGCCGGCCAGGCTCGACTCCATGCGGGCGCGGTAGGAGAACTGGTAGTTCACGCAGCCCCAATACTCGACNNCAGCTTCACAGTGTTGCCGGAGTGATTGGTCACCTTCACACGCGAGATGAGCGCCGGATCGTCGCCAAACGGAGCCAGGATAGCCTGATCGATTTCAAAGTGGCTCCCTTTGACTGTCTTTCGGTAATACCCTTCTCCGAAGATCCGCTCGAAGCTCTCGCCGTGTCCGGGATAATAGGTGCTCAGAATGGTCTCGCCATCGGTGAGGAAGCCGATACCGGCGCCATACAGACCGTGTTCGGGCTCGAAGTCGTTCAGAAACTTCGGTCCACCTTCATCCTGCCTCACCTGCACGTATCCGTAGTTTGAAACCGCCGCGACCAATCTGTCGTTTCCTACTTGATGCGTGTGGTCGGTGGCCGAACGCCACTGCGGATGGACAGGAGTGACGGCGGCGGGATCGGAANNATCGGTAGAACTGGCCAACACCTCTGCCGTATCCGCTCCGAATGCAGTCGCCCACCTGGAAAGGTCAAGCCTTTGCGACAGGCCAATAGCCCCCAGGCCCAAGAACTGACGCCGGTTCATGCTCGCCCCCAAATCTCGTCTATCCAAACAGTCAGTGTGGAACAATAGTAGTTGAACGAAGCGAGGCCAGCCACAGTTTTTCGCATGCCCCTAGCTCTATAACCGGATCACTCACAGAAGGAAGATCGGTACTCGCAAGTCAGCATGTGACAAGGTTTCCTCGGGGGTTGGCATCGGGCCGCTCGGATCTTCGAGGTCTAGGAATCATGTGTCAAATGTTGATAACTG
>PLKU01000239.1:195-7440 GCA_003140705.1 Acidobacteriaceae bacterium | reverse complement strand
CTGCGCTGGAAGTATCATGGCGAGCGCGGTTGGAAAGTTCCGCCGAATATCAGGATCGGCAAGACTGAAGTTCCCGTCGGCCTGCTCTCAGTCTTTCTGGTGCTGCTCTCCATCGCCATCGTCAATCTGTTCACCAAATCTGTAGCCACGGTGAGCGGCATCGTGTTTGCTGCAGCTTTCTTTATCATCTTCACTGTCTCTGAGCGCATGAATCTGCGCAGACACGCAATCACTGCACGGCAGATGAAGGATCATTTTCAACTGGAGCACCAGGACACGATTGACCGGGAGTCGGTAGCCATTCGCCCCGGGGGCGTCATGGTCACCATGCGCGACGCTGCCAATCCCCTGGCGCTCAAGTGGACACTTTNNAGCACCGATGAGCAGGATGTGGTCGTCATCAGCGTCCGCATGATGGGCGTTGGTGGGCCGGAGTATCTGAAAGCTGAAGACCAGAGCTTCAGCGAACACGAGCAGATGATCTTCACCAAGGCTGTCTCCATTGCAGAGAGCTTTGGCAAGAAGGTGTCGCTCCTGGTGGTTCCTGCGGGCGATGTCTTTGCTGCGCTGGTGCAGGGCGCTAATGCGCTGGAGATGGATTCCGTTGTCTCCGGAGTTTCGAGCAAGATGACAGCCGAAGACCAGGCCTTCCACATGGGACAAGCCTGGGAAGCGCTGCCTGAACCCAAGCGCCAGTTTAACTTCTACGTCATTGATCCCACTGGTGCGGTCAAGGTGTTTTACATCGGCCCGCATGCTCCCAACCTGAGCCCCGACGACGTGCAACTGGTTCACAGGTTGTGGTTGAATATGCGCCGCGATCCATCCGTGCCGGACCTGCATCACAGTGACATCATCACCTATGCCCTGACGCGGTTAGCCGGTCAATATGCCCGCGAGAAGCAGGAAATACTTCGCGACTTGCGTAACTATCGGGCAGCAGAAGCCCCGACGACATTGCGTCTTGGCGGCCAGCCACTTCAGAATCTACCACCATCTTCCCCCGCTCCTGCACCCCCCCCTCCAAAGACACCGGCACCTCATTAGACTTCCGCCTGCGCCTTTTCGTCACAAGAGACTCTATCTCCTGCCTAAGTCAGCGAGTTTCTTCGTCACTTATATTCTCCATTTTTTGTTTGTCAAAGAGTCTGCGTTTGCGTATTGTGTTTGGTGGGCGAGTGGTTGACCCGCACACGTTTTTTTCACTTAGGCAGATCGGGAATTGGGCCACTTATCAAGACCTAAAAGGAGGAACCGTGGGAGTTTCAGAGATTCTGGTTCAGATCGATCGAGAGATCGTCAAGTTGCAGCAGGCGCGCAACCTGCTGGTGGAGGGAACAGGTCGGACATCGAAGAAGTCCGCCTCGACGCCCACAGCGAAGAAGACACGCAAAAAGAAAAGAAACCTGACGCCTGAAGGGCGGAAGCGCATCGCCGAGGCTGTCAAGCGGCGTTGGGCAGAGCAGAAGAAAGCAGCCGGCAAGTAACTGGGACTGAATGCAAATCGGCCGACTCGATTGCCGGCCCATTTTCCATGTCTGCGACCGGGCTCCGCGTCAGTCAGACATGAGTGTTTTCACTTCCATTATTTGCATTTGCCTATTGGTTGAATGCAACTTATCCAAAGTTCCCCGTTGCAGTTTTTTACCACTCGTCTTGAAGACGAGTCCCTTTCCATCTCCGTCCAGTGGCAGTTAGTAGATGCTGTATTCCCTAGATAGCTTCTCCCGGGTTGCCCTGGAAAACGAACACGCTGGAATCAAGCAGCGCGATGAGTTCTTGCGGCGTCCCCTTGAGCGGTGGAAACGTGCCGAAGTGCAAGGGCAACACAACCTCGGGCTTGAGATAGCTGACAGCCAGCGCCGCTTCCCTGGGTCCCATGGTGTAATGGCCGCCGATGGGAACCATAGCCACCTCCGGATGATAGAGTTCGCGAATCAGGTTCATATCACTGAAGACGGCCGTATCCCCTGCGTGATAGAGCACGGGGCCATCCCCGATAGTTAAGACAAACCCAGCGGCCACTCCAACATAATGCGTTCCCTGATCATCCTGGGCTGCGGCAGAGTGCTTGGCCTCAACCATCGTCGCTGCTACTTCGCCCAGTTGGACCGTGCCGCCAAGATTCATTCCGATCGTATTGGCGACTCCCTTGCCGCCCACATAGGCCGCAAGTTCGTAGATCGCCACTACGGTTGAACCGTGACCGGCCGCCACATCCACGGTGTCCGCAATGTGGTCGCCATGGCCATGCGTCAGCAAGATGTAGTCAATCTTTGCCGGCAGCACAAACGTCTTTGGGTACTTGGGATTCTGAGCGATGAACGGATCGATCAGAATATTTGTCCCCTTGGCGGTTTCCACCAGCACAGTGGCATGCCCGAGCCATGTGATGCGCGTTCCCTTCATCGTAGTCTTCTCCTTTTCCTCGGCAGCGATTGCGACGGACGATTCTTTTACCGAGTCATAATGACTTCAGACACGCTATCTTTTGCGAGAAACTGCCGGTGACCGGACCAGCCGGCAAACAAGCGCTCGATGCTGCGATTGGTAAAGGCGCGTTGGATAGGAAATGACTCGGCGAGCTGAACTTCCAGATCGTCGCCTGGAGTCACGTGGAACCGGCAATGCACTGTCTCCTCGCCATGGGTCCGAGTGTGGAACAGTGCCAACACCTGCCCGCCCGGATTCATCGACGAGTACAGATGGGCAACCACTGGCGCTACAAATGCCTCAGGCATGTAGTCAAGCGCCGTCCACAAGAGCGCAACGTCAAACGTGCGCCCTGCAAAGTCCAAGGACTGCTTGAGAAAGCCGCCGACATTCCAAATTGGATTGTCGTCCTCATCCTTACCGGTCTGCCAGCCTCCCGTGCAAGAATCATGAACCAGGTCGGCTAGAAAGACACTGTGGCCCAGCCCAGTGAAGTAGTTGATATTCGTTGGGGATGTATAGCCGACGTCAATGATGGAGAGCCCTGGCTCTGCCTGAAGCCGACTGCGCAGCGCCGCCCAACCACCCGAGTGACGTGGCACTCTGGGCCCGCTTAGCCCAAGGGTGGAAGCGAGTGGCTTGCTTTCCTGTTTCTTTTCAAACCAGCGGCTAAACAACCCGAACTCCCTTTGCGGCCAGGCAGATCACTGCCCGCCCGACCGAAGTGCGGCGGCCTGTCAAAAAGCGAGGCCGGGCTGCGCAGCATGGGGAGTCTCATGTCCCTTGCCCGCGGCCTGCGTCAAGTCGACTTTGCCCCGGAATACCGCGTTATCCTCCACCGCAAGGCGGAGCGCGCGAATGTCCCCTTCAACGTTGCAGCCGGCGCGCAGTTCCACACGGCCGGTGGCATTAACGTTGCCCTTTAACTGGCCCAGAATGAGCACATCCTTGGCGGTGAGGTCGGCGGCGATGATTGCATTGGCCCCAATTGTCAACCGGCTCTCTGGAAGGGTGATCGTCCCCTCCACGTGACCGTCCACAATCAAGTCCTCACTACCCTTCAATTCGCCGCAAATGATGACGGTTTTCCCGATGCGCGCAGGAGCATTCTCCACTGCCATGGTATGTTGTTCCTTCCGTGGGCCAGAACAAGGCCCCTGCCCGCACTATACGCAACCCGGCCACCCGCTTCAATCCCAGGGTGCACTCAAAGTCTCGAGGAGTGACATTGCGTCTAATAGGAGATGAGAAACAACCTCTTTCGAAAACAGGCCCATGGCCGGTAAACTGGTGATGATGCGCTGGCGCTTGACACTGCTTCTGCTGCTTTGCCTGGCAGTTCCATCTCCTNNCAGCCGCCAGTCTGACGGCGAACGAGGTCCAGGCCCTCGTCGACCGTGTATTGGCCACGGAGGCCCGCGCCGCTCAGGAATTCAGCCACCCAAGCCATCCCATGCGCTACAGGCTGCGCAAGTTAAGTCCGCGCCTGACTTCAACTAAAGAGATTGTGGAAACCGGTGACGGTGATGTCGCGCGCCTGTTGCTCATCAATGACCAGCCGCTGAGCCCGGCCGACGAGCAGGCCGAGCAGGCCCGGCTGGATGCACTGTTGAATAATCCAAGCCTTCAGCAGCATCGCAAACAGGGTGAAGACAACGACACGGCACGCGCCATGAAGGTGCTGCGAGTTCTGCCCACTGCCTTCCTCTACCAATTTGCGGGAACCGGCATAGCGGCCTCCGGCCCTGTCGAGAAGTTCACTTTCAAACCCAACCCGCAATTCGACCCTCCTGACCTGGAAACGGGAGTGTTGACCGCGATGGCCGGTGAACTTTGGATCGACCCCGTTCAGGAACGCGTGGTGCGCCTGGCTGGCAGTCTGCAGCAGGACAAGAATTATGGCTGGGGCATCATTGGGGAGTTGGACAAAGGTGGCTGGGTGCAGATCGATCAGGCCGATGTGGGCGGCAACCAGTGGCGGATTGTGCATTTGCAACTGAAGATGAACGGCCGCTTGCTTTGGAAGACTAAAAACTCCGATTCCGTACAGGACTACACCGAGTTCTCGCCGCTCCCCACAGGACTGAGCTACAAACAGGCCATTCAGATGCTCCGCGCTAGTCCTGGTGGGTCGGCGCAAGCTGGCCGATAGAAATACTTCCTAGAAAGAAAGCGGCCTCACCCGCAAAGGTGAGGCCGCTCTGTTGTCTTAAGACCGGTCTTAGTTGACCTTGATCAGGATGATGACCAGGGTGNNTTGAAGTCTGAACTACTTCACCTTGACCAGGATGATGACCAGGGTGAACAGGGTGAGGGACTCGATGAGGGCGAGGCCGAGAACCAGGAAGATCATCAGGCCGCCACGTGCGCCGGGATTGCGGGCGAGCGCTTCGCAAGCTGAAGCAGTTGCCTTGCCCTGGCCAAGACCGCAGAGACCCGCAGCCAAAGCCATCCCGATGCCTGCACCGATCGGCACCAGGCTGATCGCGGTTGATCCGCCATCTGCAAAGGCAGGCATGGCGAAGCAAAGAACCGCAAGGGTCATGAATACATATTGAAGTTTCCGCATATTTCTCCTGCTTCCCTTGGATTTGGCCGCCAGTGGGTGGTTGAAGCTCACCGTACTGGCCCCCTCACGCTTGCGGCCTTCGTTTGTCCGGAGCGGAAGCGCTCTCCGGCGAATCTGTTCGTCATAGACGAGAGTGTTGAAAACTCGAACCCTAGTGCTCCTTGGCCACGGCCAGGGAGAGATAGATCATTGTCAGAAGCATGAAGACGAATGCCTGAATCATCGATACAAAAACGTGCAGTCCCAGGAAAATGGCCGGAACACCGACCGGAATGAGTGAGAAGAAGCCGAGCGTGACCATGTCGCTGGCAAACATGTTGGCATACAGACGAATCGTGAGCGACAGCATGCGCGCCAGGTGGGAGACCAGCTCAATGGGCAGCAGCAACCACGCCATCCACCAGATCGGTCCGCAGAAGTGCTTAAGATATCCGACAAATCCCTGCGCGCGAATTCCCTGGTAGTTGTAAAAAAGGAAGGTCGGTACCGCAAGTCCCAACGGAACCCATGGCGACACGGTGGGAGCTGCGATGCCGGGGATGAGCCCCAGCAGATTGTTGATCAAGACAAAGAGGAAGATACAGGTTACGAATGCCTGGAATCGTTCGTATCCATGACCGATGATCTGGTCGGCAAGGCCGCCGCCCGTCTCGTGAATCATCTCTGCGATTTGTTGCGCAGAGTTCGGCTTTTCCACTGAAAGTGTCATCCGCACCAGCGCAAAGAAGGCAATCATGCCGATGGCCACCAACAGCTCCAGGGCAAGGGCCTGGTTGACCTTGATAGCGGTTTGCGCGGCTTCAGTCGGGACAACTCCAATTGATTGAAAGGCTTTGACCTCTACGCTCATGAAAAGGTCGTTCAGCAAACGTACCAGCGCGAAAGATTCCGGCATGAAAACTTGAGTCCTTCTGCCTCCGGGTTGGATGGCTCGCAGCCGGCGCTGGGCGCGTCAATCACGAAGCATCCGTATCGCTTCCCAGCCTATGGCCAATGCTGCCAGGCCCAGGCCGCAGAGAAGCGCAGTTACAGATCCCTGGAAACACTTCAGGCTACCATAAATGACCCCTGCAAAAACGGTGAGCCTCAGCACAAAGAAGATGACCACCGCGGCGGCGCTTGTTGGCGTCCTCTGGTTGTCGAGCCTGGCATTGATCAGCCGGACCAGCCGTTGCCACTCGTAGATGCTTGCGGCAGAGATCAACGCGCCCGTCGCCAGCATGGCGCCGTCCCGCCAGCCCGAGGCAAGGCCCACTACCGCCGCAGCAACCAGCCCTAAAATGAGCGTGTTGCGCAGAGCCCGTTTGAAAACTGCTTCGACAGCCTGGTTACTGAAATCGAGAATAGGGTGGGTCTCTTCGTTCATGGTTGCAGGTTGGAGCTTCCCTTTCCGGCATCATCGCTGGCATTGATTCCGGATCGGGAATCCCGCTCGGCGGCAAAAGCCATCCGGATGACGTACACCAGGCCGGAGATACATCCAAAAACGACCCCGACGATGGCAATCCAGGACTGATGGAGGCGGCTGTCGAGAAAGGCGCCGGCCAGCCACCCAATCACCGCGGCCGAGGGCAGCAGCAGCGCGATCTGCATCAGCTTTTCAGCTTCAGCGATCGCCCCAATTCCTCCCGCGATCTTCCCGCGCTGCTTGGTCTCCGGGATGGGACGGTTGAACGGCATTTGATCTCCTTTCAAGGATACAGGGCCAACCGGTGATTGGCGCTACGCATGCAAAAGCAGCTGAATTCTAGAACAGATCAAGCGGGTATACTTCCCCATAGGCCCACGCCTTTAGAGATGGAAGGAATCACCGTGTTCGACTCAGAGTTTGAGCGCAGTCTCTTTGAATTGCGCAAGACAAAGCTTAAAGAAATCGAGAAGCTCGGCCAGGCCGCATATCCCAACCAGTTCCCTGCCTCGCACACCATTCCCGAAGTGCGCGCCAAGTGGGGCGAAGCCCAGGCCGAGTACCTTGAAGCCAACCGCGTGACGGTATCCGTCGCCGGGCGCATCATGGCCATCCGCGCCCAGGGCAAGGCCGGCTTNNGCGAGCGGCTGCAGATCTACGTTCGCCTCGACGCCGTGGGCGAGCAAGGCTTTGCGATTTACAAACTGCTCGACATGGGCGACCACATTGGCGCCGCGGGCTACCCGTTCCGCACGCGAACGGGCGAGCTGACCATCCAGGTGGAGCGTCTCACGTTTCTCTCCAAGGCCATGCTGGCGCTGCCGGAGAAGTTTCA
>PLKU01000239.1:0-171 GCA_003140705.1 Acidobacteriaceae bacterium | reverse complement strand
AAACGCCGATGATGCAGCAGATTGCTGGCGGAGCAGCAGCGCGGCCCTTCAGAACACACCACAACGCGCTGGATATGGACCTGTTTCTGCGCATTGCTCCAGAGCTGTATCTGAAGCGCCTCGTCGTGGGCGGCCTCGACCGGGTTTATGAGATCAACCGCAACTTCCGCA
>PLKU01000207.1 GCA_003140705.1 Acidobacteriaceae bacterium | reverse complement strand
CTAACGGTGTTTACGAGCGCCGATTCGCAAAATCGATGTGCAGTTTGCGCGATCGTCTAATTGAGTTCTCTGACCCAGATGTTCCTGAAGCTGATCGGCTCGCTATGGTCGCCGTGCGCCTGTAGCTTGATGGGTGCGGTTTCGTATTTCTTGTAGAAGGGTTTACCGATGTAGAGGGTCTGTCCCTTCAACTCGAAGTGATTCTGTACCAGCACTCCGTTGAAAAAGACGGTAGCGTAGGCAGGTGTCTTGAGCGAATCGTCTGCGTTGAAGGTGGGTGCGGTCCACACGATGTCGTAGCTCTGCCACTCGCCCGGTTTGCGATTCGGATTCACCAACGGAGCGCTCTGCTTGTAAATGCTTCCCGCTTGCCCGTTCACATAGGTCGTGTTGATGTACGAATCAAGAACCTGGAGCTCGTATCCGGCGTNNATTCTCCATTCAATGTGGAGCTGATAATTCTTGAAGGATCGCTTGGTCTCGATGTTTCCGACGCCCGGAGCCTTGCTGACCGTGAGTATGCCGTCTGACACGATCCACTTGGCAGGCATATGGTCCTGGGCCGAGACCCACTCGTCCTGGTTCTTTCCATCGAATAAAACAATTGCATCGGAGGGCGGCATCGCATAGGTGGCGCCGGGAGTGACGATCTTTGGCACGGGCTGCCATACTTCGGTTTCTTCAGGTTTAGGCTTGGCGGGTTCTTGCGCTGAAAGGGCAGCGGCCACGGAAACAAGGGTTGCCAACGCGAGTGCGTGCGAAAGTCGGGTGTTCATAGTTGGTGTAGAGGATACACCTCAGGAACATCGCCCGTCAGTCAATCCATTTATTCGTTTTTGGGGCACGGCGTACGGGCAGCGGCCCTGCATCAGTGGGTGGCGGGAGCCGCGGGCAATGTTTCAAGAACTCTGTCCTGCGAGACGATTGCAAAGGAGTCGAAGAATCGGGACACATCCTGCTCGCGGCGAGCGCTTGCCGACGGAAATGCCGCAATCAGCATGTAAAGTCTGGGACTGGCGTAGATCAGGCGGGAGTTGAGAATCCCGCCGCTCGGGTTTCTGGCGGAGAAATCTCTTGCAGGAAAGCCGCCAATGGTGTTTTTTGCCTCAGATGTGAGCGAGGTTTGAGTCCTCTCCATTGCATCGTCGCGAGCCATGTCGAGAATTCTCCCCGCGTTGCGATCGTTCTCACGCGCGACAGGCGGATCATCAGCCCAGGCCACTGCAAACGTGGTTTCAGCATTGGCGTTGGCCAGAATCATCTTCACTTCGTCGATTCCGCCACGCTCATTGTTGGCAGGCACCTGCAGTTGCTTGCTGTCGGCGGGCATCTCCACCTTGAAGCCGTCGGGACTGCGATCGAGAAACTCCCAGTTGATGCGGGCAGGGTGGGGAGGCGGTGACGCCAAATCGCCGCCCGAAGCGTTGTCGGCGTTCAGGCTCGCCGGGCGAACCAGTCCCAGATCCACCCGATGCAGATAGACGTAGCCGACTCCCAGTACCCCGATTCCTACCAGGATGATGAACTGCCACCACTTCACACCTTAGAGAGTGCCAATTCCGCTCATTCGATGCAAGTTGATTCGTCGTCTTTTGCACGCGGAGGTGCCAGACAGGTAAGAGGACACGTGGCCAAAAACTGGCCGCGGATCTTTTTCAACAGGAACTGATTTGCCCCACGCAACTTTTCTCCCCGTTCTGCATCTGATCAAATAACAAGCAGAGGCTTCCCCGATGTTCAACCCTTCCACGAAGGTATCCCATTCCTTTTGAGGATCCTTTACGGATCTCTTCCCGTTTCCCTCCTCTGGACCCCCTCCCTCAACCGCCTCTCGAGCGGGCCTGCCGGAAGGCAGGCCCATTTGCTCCCTCTGGGTCTCCCTCTGAAATTGGCTCAAGCTAAAATCAGGAAGACATGCAGCCTCCCACTACTCCCGGCCCTCATTTCGCATCGGATGTTGATCATGATGTCCGGACCACGGACGCGCTGTTGCAGCACGCGGGCCTTGTTCGCAACCTGCGCGGAAGCGCCGCCGGAGTTACGCGCCGTGTTCGGCCGGAACGGGCTGCCCAAAAGATGCTCTCAAAGGCCGAGTTGTATGAACCCGCTCCTGCACCGATTGTGGTGCCCAATGGAGTTCATTGGATTCCGGTTCCTGGTTGGCACCCTTCTGGCAGGGGAAGATCTTCCTGGCTCTGGAACGGGTTCAGCACGCGTAAAGGGGGCGTCAGCCGGGCGTATTGTGCTGACGATGCACAGGGCGAGCTGAATCTTGGATTCACGGCCGCTGATGACCGGGAAGCAGTCAGCAAGAATCGAAGGCTGATGGCCGAAGCAGTTACCGGACATGCAGGGACGCCGCTGATCACCATCCGCCAGATTCACTCGAACGTCCTGGTCCGGGCTACCGCTGGCGACGCTGGCCGTGAGCGCCCCCGGAAAGCCGATGGAATCATGACCGATGAGCCCGGTCTGCTGCTGGCTGTGCAAACGGCCGATTGCATCCCCGTCCTTGTGGCTGACCGCAAGCGGCGCGCTGTTGCGGCCTTCCATGCAGGCTGGCGGGGTACAGTGAAGCGGATTGTCGAAATCGGTATTGGCAGGATGAGACTCGAGTTCGGATCGAAGCCAGAAGACTTGATTGCTGCAATCGGCCCCGGCATTGGCGCTTGCTGCTACGCCGTCGGAGAAGAGTTGCTCTCCAGCTTTCAGTCCCAGTTCGACTATGCCGCCGATCTTTTCCACGAGGTCTACGACAGCGATCCGATTCGCACCAAGTACCCCATGCTGTTCCTAACCCAGCGCGCTCCGGGCCACTCTCCCATCGGCCCGAGCCTGCATTTGGACCTGGTGGAGGCTAACCGGCGGCAGTTGCTCGCTGCGGGACTCAAGCCCAATGCCATTCAATCCATCGGCGGCTGCACAAGCTGTCAGTCGGATTTGTTTTTTTCGCATCGCACGTCTCATGGCCACGCCGGGCGGATGATGAGCGTGATTGGAATCAAGCCGCGTTAGTTCAATTCGATGCTTCAGGATTGTGTGCGGGTCGCGCGGCGAAAGCCACTGCAGCGGCAACGATCAGGATCGGAAACCACTCCAGAGTGTAGCGGGGATCGGCGTTTTCCATCGTCAACAGCAGCGCGCAGCGAAGAATCATGTAAGCCATCAGCATGCCGGCAAAAGGGACGCGCTTGCGAGCGAATCCGATCGCGGCAACGGCCAGCAGCGACGTATTGAGTAATCCATAGCTGAACGCAAGCAGCGAGCCTGCGGGGTGATCGCGCCATTCCCACCATCGCGTGGGCAGGGCATCAGAAAGCAATTCAGTGCGGGGCCGCAGCGCCATGTCGGCCAATCGGGCGACAGGCAAGAGCAGGTAATAGCGAAGCGGATGGCGACTGATTCTCTGCTGCGCCAGGGTCGCAAACCTCGCATCGAGCTCGGGGGTGATCGTGGTGTCCACGTTGTAGTCCGAAATGAGTTGGTCGGTCTGACGATATTCTTCAGCGGAATCGAACGCACGGCTCGGCAACATGTGGATGTCGATTGCAACATCGTCGCCTCTCCAGTAAACGTCGGGCGAAGATACGTATTCAACCAGCCAGGTTTTTGTCCAGCGAATATAACCGGGCAGCGGGTCTTCGCCGGGATCGTTTGCATAGCGTGGCGCCAGCGGCTGGAAGACATGAAATGCACGGTAATTGCGAATGGTCCATGGCGCCAGTGGCAGCATGGCGAGCAGTGCACAAATCAATGTTGCCCGCGACGACGCTCTTGTTCCGCAGTGACGGGTATACCACCAGATTCCGGGTAAGACGGCCAATGGCAACAGAACTCCATCGGGCCGGAACAGGGTGGCGCAACTCAGTCCGACAGCGGTAAGTGCCAGCCAGGCCCAGTGGATCCGGCTCTCCGCCCGGATGCCCGTGATGAGCCTGCCTGCCGCGAATAGTCCGAGTGCGATGCAGAAGATCGAATTTGTTTCAGTAAGCGGGACGGCTGTGTAGTCCGCCGTAAAAGGACAGAAAGCGGCCAGCCACAGCGCCCATCCAGCGGCCCGCCGCGAAACGTGATCGCGCACGAATCCGGCGATCAGCAGGCATGAGGCGATGTCGACGAACATTTGCACGCGACGGACGGCGTTGTAATTGTCCATGCCAAAGACTTTGAAGATCATTGCCAGGAACATCGGATAGCCCGGCAGGCGAATGAGCGTGAGGTGGAACGGTTTATCCAGTGCATTCGCGTGATTCACTAGCATGTTTTTGGCNNTATTCCGGATAAACGAGGATGAAGAACAAGCGCAGCGCAAAGCCAGCCATCAATGCCAGCAAGACGCTCCAGTACGGCCATGCGCCCCTGGTCAGCGCGCTGCGCAGCAGAAAGCCGGCAGTGTCGCACCGCCTCCTCAACCAGATGCGCGCATCGCCCGGTAACTCCTGGTCGGCAAGTCTGATTTGATCAGAGGGCATCCGCAGATTCTCCGGGTACACGCCAGGACTCGGAGCGGGGATGGTCTCACAAAGCCTTGACTCCGCAGGATAATCCGAAGGCCTGCCCGGTGCAGGAAGGATGGTTCAGTGCAGGCGGTCAGGAGGCCTTGGCTGCCTCATTCGGGTTTACCAGGTCGCGAAGCTCCTTGGAAGGTTTGAAGTAGGGAACCCGCTTGGCCGGAACCTCCACGCGTTCGCCTGTTTTTGGGTTTCGTCCAATGCGGGGATTGCGTTGGCGGATGCGAAAGGACCCGAAGCCACGAATCTCAATCTTGTCTCCGCTCTGCAAAGCTCCGATCACGGACCCAAAGATGGTTTCAACAATGACCTCACCGTCGCGTCGAGTCAGATCGCCCAATCCGGTGACCTTCTCCACCAGGTCTGCTTTTGTCATATTCTTTAGGCCTCCGCTCACAGCATAACCGGATTTTGCTCCTAAGAGCGTGAAAAAGAAGCCTTTCTTGTGGGAATTGAGTCCTCCCCGTCCGCCAAAAGGACTGAAAATGCCCTCTGCCGGAGATTCGGCGGGGCCACCCCCACCTGCGGCGTTATGATATGGCGTTATTATATCTAGAGCCTATCCCCCGAAATCTGGTCTACGGGGCCGGAACCCAGGCTCGCGGTGGCCCTTCACGTGACCCAATATCCGAAATACAGCATCGTGATTCCGGCCTTCAATGAGAGCGCCCGTATTCTTGGCGCGCTCCATTCGGTTGTGGACTGCATCCGCGGGCGCGGATGGCATGCAGAAGTCATCGTGGTCAACGATGGCTCGCGTGACGCCACAGCCGAAGTCGTGCAAGGCTTTGCTGCGGATAACCCTGATGTTCGCCTGATTGAGAATCCCGGCAACCGAGGCAAGGGCTACAGCGTGCGCTCCGGCCTGTTGCACTCTAACGGCGATATAGTCATGTTCACGGATGCCGACCTCTCGGCGCCGATCGAAGAGGCCGAACTACTGTTTGCGGCCATCGTGCAGGGTGCGGACATTGCCATCGGATCTCGATGGCTGGAAAAAGGCCGGCAGACCCATCGCCAGCCACTTTACCGCCAATTTTTTGGTCGCTGCTTCAATGCAGTCACCAGGGCTGTGATGGGCTTGCGCTTTGCCGACACCCAGTGCGGATTCAAAGCTTTCACCCGCTCAGCTGCGCAGACCGTCTTCCAACTGCAGACCATTGAAGGATGGGGATTTGATCCGGAGATTCTCTTCATCGCCCTGAAGCGGGGATACCAGGTCGTCGAAGTGCCTGTGAGCTGGGCACATGATGAGCGCACCCGCATGAGCTATCTGAAAGACGGCATTAAGATGCTCGAGGAGATCGCAATCATCCGATGGAACGCCCTACGTGGACGCTACGGCAAACAGGTCGAGCACATTCACCGCATAACATTGCAGTGATCGCTGGGCAGGAAGCGTACAGGAGTCTGCCATGGAACACGCTGAGCTGGTTCGCATCACCGGTGGGGTGGTCTTCCTGTTGCTCGTCGCGCTCATCCTGAGCCGGCGCAGACGCAAGGGATGAAGATGGCCGCTCTGGTCCCATGATTCCGCAAAATCCTATGGAATGTGCTGCTCAGGGAATGGTAGGGTTGAACCGAATCCCCAGGGGTGCTGCTTGCATTTTCTAGTCCCGCGCATTTCATCTCGGCTGCGAAGCCTCAGTGCAGTTTCTCTGTTGGCGATCGCGGTTGCGTGTTTTTGCATTTCAATGGCGGCGCCTGCTGCCCACGCGCAGACCTTCGACGCCACCAATCTGGGCGAGCCCGCCGACCTCGGCGGCAAATGGCTGGTTCATGCCGGAGACGACCCCGCCTACGCTCGTCCGGATTTCGACGACGCTCTGTGGACGCTCTTCGATCCGCATACCTCAATTACAACTCTCTTCCCGCACATCCGCCCTGAGGTGGTCTGGTACCGATTGCGTGTCAAGGTTGACCCCGCCCAAACGGGCCTGGCATTGAAGGAATTTGAGATTGCCCGCGCATTCGAAATCTATGTCAACGGATAGAGACTGATCGCGGCAGGCCAAGTCTCCCCCTTTAACCCGTACACCGTGAACGCCAGAGTGTTGAGACGCATTCCCAATCGTCTGCTGGCCACGGGTTCTCTGGGGATTGCCTTGCGCGTTCATATCTCAAGTGTCGAGTGGGGCACCAGAACCCGGGCTTCGATGCCTCCAACCTCACCATCGGGCAGGCAAACACCCTCTACCGCTATGACTGGCTCGCGGTCATTGGCCAGAATGCCCTGGAGTGGTTCGGCCAACTGCTCCTGATCGCTCTTGGCAAGGTGGCCCTCGTGCTTTACATCTCCCAGCGCCGCCAGGCCGAATATTTATGGATCTTCGCTGTAGGCGCGCTGACTTTACTGCAATTGCCGATCCGCGTCATCTTCAGGTTTCAAAATATCCCCATGGCCGGGGAGGTTGCCGCGGAAATGCTCCGCATATTCCACCCATATCTCTGGGTTTCGTTGTACTTCTCGTTTGTCCGCCACCGCATCGATTGGCGTTGGCGAATCTTTCTCGGTTTTACCGGCATCGCATTGGTCCTCAGCGGGCTTCAAGGCTCGATACTCACTCCATCGGTGACCATTCAGATGCTCGAAAGCATCCATTATGTCGGGCTTCTTTCGATTGTCATTCCCATTGTTCTGTTGAAGCATTTGCGCCGTGGCAATCCCGAGGCGGGTATTCTGCTGACCCCGGTCATTCTTCTAAGTCTCTACATCTATGCCGAAATTGCGCTGGGCACTATGTTCCAGATTCCTGCTTGGCGCTCGATTGCGATCCAGGGATTCAACTTGAGTGAACGATTCCCTGCCGGCCCCTTTTCGATCTCGCTCGATGATGTTTCCGGAATCCTGTCCACGCTCTCGCTCGCCATCATCATGCTGCTGCGCTCCAGCACCATGAGCCACCGCCAGGCGCAGCTCGAGGACGAACTGGCCGCGGCGCAGGAAGTGCAGAAGGTCCTGGTGCCCGAGCATCGGGGCATCATCCCGGGGTTCACGATCGAATCGGTCTATGAGCCTGCACAACAGGTCGGCGGCGACTTCTTCCAGATTTTGCCTGCAGGCGACGGCGGCCTGGTGATCGTCGTCGGCGATGTCGCGGGCAATCGCCTTCCTGCTGCCATGCTGGTTTCGGTGCTGGTAGGGGCAATTTGCGGCTTGAGCGAGTACACACCGGATCCAGCCGAACTACTGGTTGGCCTGAACGAGCGACTCGTCGGCCGCTCCGGCGGCGCCTTCTCCACGGCCCTTGCGGCGCACATCGCCGCCGATGGCCGCGTGAAAGTGGCCAACGCAGGACATCTTTCGCCTTATTTAGACGGAAAAGAAGTTGACTTGCCTGGCGCGCTGCCGCTGGGTGTAGCGGCCGGCGCCCGCTACGAGACTACACAGTTCCGCATAGAGCCGGGCAGCCGGCTGACTTTCTATTCTGACGGTGTGGTTGAAGCCTAGAACCAGAAGGGCGAGCTCTTCGGCTTTGAACGCGGAAGGGCCATGTCCACACAGCCTGCCGCCGCAATTGTGGAAGCAGCGAAGCAGTTCGGACAGGAGGACGATATCACTGTGGTCACAATTGCGNNGGCCACAATTGCGCGTGCCGCTGCCATTGCGACTGCAGCTTGAACTCACGCTGTAGCGGCGTTCGCTACCTGCTGCAATCCGAGCGCTTCAATTTCGAATTCGCGAATCTTGTACTTTTGAATTTTGCCTGACAGCGTGGCCGGAAAATCGTCCACAAACCGTACGTGCTCAGGAATCTTGTAGTAGGCGATCTGTCCCTGACAGAATTCACGCATCTCCGCTTCAGTGGACATGACTCCGGGCCGCAGCCGCACCCATGCTGCCACAATTTCGCCCAGCCGCGCGTTGGGAATCCCAACAACCTGGACCTCATCCACCTTGGGATGCATATAGAGAAACTCCTCCACTTCGCGCGGATAGATATTCTCTCCGCCCCGAATGATCACGTCTCGCGACCGCCCGGTCAGGTGGATGCACCCATCCTCGTGCATGATACCCAGATCGCCGGTGTGCAGCCATCCG
>PLKU01000450.1 GCA_003140705.1 Acidobacteriaceae bacterium | reverse complement strand
AACTGATTGAATGTAGGCAAACCAAAACTCCTTACGCCAAAAACCGTTCTTCCCAAACTCACAAAGCCGCGCGCAGACCAATCGGGCCTCCCGCTGCCACTCGACGCAACCATTCCCGGTCACGCAAGCGCGCAGAAGCCCTATCGTTACTGCTTCGCGTCTGTCTTCGTTCCAATCTCAGACGAGNNCCAAGGTGGAGAACGCGCGGACTCCGATGCGATTAGCCCCTGCCCTCCGCAAGATGAGAGCGACTTCAGGGTCATGTCTGGCCGGTCGATTGCCCCTGGCCTTGGGGATCACCACGCGGACTTGCTGCCGAACCGGGCTTCCCGTACGCGGCCGCCGTTAAGACACACGAACGGAGGCGTTCTTGCAGAACCTTCTTACAATAGCAAGAAATGGAGGTGGGGTCAATGAATTCCACCCCACGCAACGATTTTTTGCCGTTCTTCCTCGCCATCCACGAGCCAAGCCCTCAAGAGGCCCTGTCACAGCCTCCCGCCAACATAAGAGCAGCAGTTTCGGACTTATTGACCGCCTTTCGTCCGGCGCTCGCGGACCTCATAGCCCTCCGGGGTCTGGAACAGGCCAGGGTCAGGGTCGCAGCGGACGACACCGGTCAAGTTTGTAGTCCATGCTCCCGACCGGGGATCGTCAAGGATATGGCGGACAATGATCCTGATATCAGGGAAGATTCAGCGACAGAATTCCCGGCAAGACCGCAGGAAACAGGGTGGGATGAGCCAATCTCACCCCACCCCGCTGATCCCGCCGTGTCACTCGATACTGACGAGCTTCCACGCCCCGCCGTCCAGGGCAAACTCGGCCTGGCGCTTGCTGCTGAGCCTGTTGCCAGGATTGTGGGCAATGTCCTGCAAGGGACCAGGGACTCCGTCCAGGTTGACGGCCTCCGTGAAGGAGACGCCCTTGCCGCCCGCATCATCCTGCGGATCCTGCACATCATGCGCCTTCAAATGATTGGCAACCGTGGTCACCACAATGATTGAGAACTTGTTATCCAATTCACTCTCCGGCCGCCACTTGATCACGTCGCCCCCGTCCGCCAGCTTGATCGCCTTTTTGCCCTCCGGGGTCAGAGTAAAGTCGGCCCAGAACTTGTTCGGATAAGCCCTGGTCCGGTCCCAATACTTGTCGGTCACACCCATCCGCATGCCCAGGTCGTCCACATAAATATTGGCGCCCTCCGCGGGATTCTGATCATACTTTGCCTGGATCAAGGCCTGCGCCTCGGCTGACGTTAATTCCGGAGCCGACTTGCAGCCGTTGAGCATCGATCCCACGGTGAACCCCAGCCCCACAAATGCCAGTGCTGCAAAAGTTCCCACCTTCATTGCCTTTTTCACTTTCCCTCCGTATACCGCACAAAAACGGCTCATGTTTGCTCGACCCGTCATTTTTCACCTACTTTCCAGCACTGTCAAATGGGGATGCAAGCGACCGGGCGCACACCTGTCCGAATTTGGCTGTGGAATTAGCAAATCAAGCCAATTCAAGCTCCCCAAACCGGTCCGCCGCCCTCTTCTCAGCGGAGTTCGTCCTTTGTAATGCGATTCAGCAACAACTCGAGAAATCCCTTCTCGTCCGATTTGAGACAGACCTGCGCGTTGGGTGCGCCCTCAATCGGCCGAGTGAATCCCTTGTCGTCAACCACCAGGCGCATCGGGGTCGCAGGGCATAGTTCGGGACGGATCGCATAGGCTACGGCCACCGGGTCAAACAGTGTGGGCGTGACCGGGTGGCCTTCGCTGCCAGCCATCCACTGGTGGTAGAGCAGCGTGAGCTGATCGGCGAGCGGCGATCCGTAAGAAAAGATCCTCTCGCGGTCCGCAGTCTCCAGACGAACTTGTGTGGAATCGAGCGGCATCATGAAGACCGGCACTCCAGCAGCCAGCAGAGCCTGGGCCCCTGCTGGATCGCGATTGATATTCCACTCGGAGCTTGGAGGCGCGCTGGGGTCTCCGTAGCCCCTGTAGATACTTCCCCCCATCAGCACCACCCGCTTGAGCTTTCTAAATGTTGCCGGGTCCCGCTTAATGGCTTCCTGGACGTTGAAAAGCGGACCAATCGCGATCAGCGTGATCTCGCCAGGATGGGCGCGGATCTGGCCAAGCAGGAACTCAACAGCATCTGGATGCCTTTTGTCTGGTGACTGTCGGGCGTATGCTGCCTGGGTAAATACGTTGATGTGAGGAGTCGCAACACCGGCTGCAACCGCGATATCCCTTCTCCCCACCGCGGCCAGGTAGCGATCCACGAGACGGGCTCGAAGCTCCGTTTCTCCGTAGGCGGTCGAGATTCCCAGAATTTTCAGCTCTGGGCTGCGCAGTGCCAGCGCCAGCGCAAAGGCATCATCGATGTCGTCTCCGATGTCGGTGTCCAGAATCGCCAACTCTGGTTTGATCATTGAGGAAGCCGCGGGATGCTCGCCTTGGGCAAAGAGCGGTCGGCTCCACATTCCGGCAGAGCAAGCCACCGCCATGACCCATCCACACAATCCCACGCTCAATCCGGGAGCGAATCGCAGTTTTTTCATGCTCAACACTTTAACCCTCTTGACCTCCCTCACGCCTCTGGAGGGGGGAGCGCCCTTCAATCGGCCCCAAATTCAGGCTTGACAGAATAGAAGCTCAAAGCTGCGTCGCCTTGTTCCAGCAATCGGGTACGCTCGAGCGAGCCGTATCGCTCCCCAAGCTTCTCTTTGCGCCGATGCTCGGCGATCACCAACGCTCCGGCAGCCAATGCGCATACCGCATCCCCGCCGAGTTGCATCAGCGTCGCCGCATACTCCCGGTCCGCGTCGTAGGGCGGATCGAGAAAGACCACGTCGAATCCCACCCCCGCCTTGAGGGTCATGAGGAACCCACTCACACTTCGGCTGTGAATCCGGAGTCCTGCCGTCACTCCCAATTTGGCCAGATTTTCACTGAGCACTGACAACGCTGCTGGAGCGCGCTCGACAAACTCCACCCTCACCGCTCCCCGGCTTAGCGCTTCGATCCCCACCGCGCCGGATCCCGCATACAAATCCAGGAATGCCGCACCGTCTAATCGCGGCGCCAACACATTAAAGAGCGTCTCGCGCAGCCGGTCGCTGGTGGGCCGCGTGGCCAGGCCAGCCGGCGCCGCGAGGGTGCGGGAGCGGAACGATCCGGCGATGATGCGCATAGCAGACCAGCATACCGGAAGCGCAACGGGCCCCGACCCACTACAATCCAGATATGAGGGGCTGGTCAATCCCGCTGGGTCGTTGGATGGGCGTCGAAATGCGCGTCCACGCCTTCTTCCCATTGCTCGCCGTAGTCTGCCTGGCGCTGAGCGTCTCTTCCAGCATGGCGCGTGGCGTCGGCCTGTTCCTGGTGGTTGCGGCTGCAGTCTTTGTGAGAGAGACCGCACGCCTCTTGGTCGCCGCGTGGCTGGGTCTGCGCCTCCGCGCGGTACTCCTGCTTCCCATCGGCGGTCTCTTCGCGTACGCCAATCCTGAAAGCCAGGAAAATGCTAACGCCGGCACTGGCCAATTTGCTCTGGCCTTCGCCGGGCCTCTTGCCAACTGGGCCACGGGGCTCGTACTAGCGTCTATTTATCTGGGCGCCAGCGGCGATATGCATCTGCTTGGCGAGCCGTTGATCACGCCTGCTTATCTGCTTCGCAGCGCAATGTGGATGCAAATCTTCATGGGCCTGATACACCTGCTGCCCGCCTACCCACTGGACTGCGGCCGCCTCATCCGCGGAAGTTTCGCACGCAAGCACGGCCTTGCGCTCTCTGGTCGCGCCGCCACTGGCTTGGGCCAGGTGATTGCCCTCGCCGCAGTCGTTGGCGGCATGCTTCTTCATGACTACTGGCTGAGCATCGCTGGCTTCTTCATCATGATCGGCGCGCAGATTGAAGATCAGGGCGTCTTTTTCCAGTCGGTCGTGGATACGGTGCAGATGCGCGAGGTGATGCTCACAGACTTCGCCACGCTCTCACCCTCTGACACGCTGGCCGATGCTCTCGGACGCTGCGTTCACTCTCTGCAGGAAGACTTTCCCGTCGTTCGTGGCCCGCAACTCGTCGGCATCGTCTCTCGCCAGCGCATCGTTGACGCCCTGCGCAACGACGGCAATGGCTACGTGCAATCTGTCATGTCCCGGGCCTTCCAGGTGGCTTGCCCTGAGGATACCCTGGGAACCACCATTCGCCGCCTGACCGCAGGCCACGGCCTCGCCCTCATCCCCATCACCGAGAGCGGCCGGGTCGTCGGCATCGTCAGCGTGCAGAATTTGATGAGTTCCATGTCCTTGCTGGCTGAGAAGCGCCGCCTCGAAAACGAGGAATCCCAGGACTGAAAGTGATTATGCCCGCCAGCGATGAAACTCCGCTTGCCCCCGGGCTCTACCTGGTAGCCACCCCGATTGGCAACCTCGGCGACATCACACTCCGCGCCCTCGACGTATTCAAACGCGCAGACCGCATCGCCTGCGAAGATACGCGCCAGACACAAAAGCTCCTCAACCATTTCCAGATCGCAACCCCCACGGTAAGCTGCCATCAACACAACGAGCGCCGACGTGCAATTGAGCTCGTCGACGCTCTGAAGGCGGGTGGCCGCATCGCGCTCGTCTCCGACGCAGGAATGCCCGGCATCAGCGATCCGGGCTCATGGTTGGCCGCCGAGGCCATCGCTGCTGGGGTTCCAGTGATTCCTATTCCCGGAGCCAATGCCGCACTCTGCGCTCTCGTTGCTTCAGGGCTTCCTACCGCTGAGTTTCAATTCCTGGGTTTCCTGCCAGAGAAGGCCGGCGCCCGCCGCAGCCGGCTTGAAGACTTGGCCGTAGAGATCACAGTGCCGCGAACGATCATCTTCTACGAGGCACCCCATCGGATCGTTGAGACCTTGGCCGACCTGGAATCTGTCTGGGGGCCGGGTCTGCGCGTGACCGTAGCCCGCGAGCTGACCAAAATTCACGAAGAATTTGTCCGCGGAACAGTTGCGTTCGCCCGCCAGCAGCTCACCGCCCGCGACCGTATCCGTGGCGAAATCACCCTGCTGATCGAAGCCCTTCCTCAAATCTGCAATCACGCCGGCACACCCTCGGGAGGTGCTGCTCAAGAAAAAATCCAAGACCGGATTGCTCGGCTTCAGGCAGAATTTAGCATTGACGAGAAGGAAGCCCTTAAGCGCCTCGCCCGTGAACTGGGCCAATCAAAGAGCGAACTCTACCGGGAACTCCAGCGGGAGCGAGCGCGGCTCAACACCGGCTCTCGATCAACGCGTAAGACTCTCTGAAAACAACACTACCGGATAGAAACAAGACAATCGCCGCATCCGCAATTGTCATTGGTTGCTTTCCTCAGACCCTCTGGATTGGACCAGCATCTTTTTGAGCATGGGCATCGCGCTGCCAAAGCCCGGAAACAACTCCACTGCTTGGGGTGGTAACCGCCGCTGTCTTGCAACATTTGGTTCCTGAGGACTCTGATCGAGCTCCGGCAGCATAGCCTCTCGCTGCACCCGGTATGGACTGACCCTCACCCGCGCCAGAAAGAACCACGGATACACGGTCAGCTCAATGTGCTCCACCTCCGCAGCGTTGAATTTCTCATTCACTTTGCGAAGCGCCAGCTTGAGCGCACTGGCTATGGCTTCCTGCGATGTATCGCCTACCCCGCTGCGCAGGGAGCCATCGGCAATCTTGATGAAGTTCCATCCCTGGGTGTGGATCTTCTTCTTGAGTCGCTTTGCATTTGAGGACCGTACAAAATTCCAACCCTCGCGGAACTCCTCTGTCGCCAATTTGAAGCCAGCGGGCAATTCAATCCGCTCGCGCAAAAGTACGTTCAATGCAGCAATACGACGCATCGAAGGATCTCCTTCTCAGTTTACAAATTGGGGAATACCCACCCTGTTCGACTCGCGGCTGGAATCTTGCAGAATAGGCTCCCCCGTTCGGTCAGGCAGGTCACTAGAGTTCCGTTCCCGCCGGGGAAGACTGCTCATTATCCGCAAAAGGGAACCCATGCTGCTGCCCTTTTGATAAAAACCGTCGGCGGCAACGCCAGAAGGAACCTCATCACCGAGGAACGCTCCGCTCATGGCAATCGTCTGGATCGCGGGAAACCGTTGCCGGACCTCCGACAACAACTCGAAACCGGACATCCCCGGCATGTGCAGATCGGAGAGGAGAATCTCCGGTGCGTCGCTCCCAATTTCAAGCAATGCGGAGATTCCGTCTTCAGCGGACCGAACTTGGTATCCAATTTCAGTGAGTACGCACGAGAGTGAGTACCGGATCGACGGCTCATCGTCCACAATGAGAAGGCTTGCCAGACGTACCCTGTTTCCCTCGTTCATCACTCACCCCTCCAGAAGATTCATCTCGGGAATTGGTGTGAGTATCCCATTAGACAATTTGCAATGCTGATCAGTTTCGGACAGGATCGCCGAGGCTCTTGGAGCGCTTGCAGTTGAGGATTGCCCTTTGGGGGTTTCGTTTGCAGTCGTCGATTTCTCTTTCCGAACGACGAGGAACTATCGATGGGAATACGGTCCCGGAAGGTCTCGAGGAAATCTGGGAATTGTCTTCGAGAATCCCGTTCATTGGCACGCAAAGCGCTCTTCGAACTACTTCCCTGGATTGGTCGGGTTAGCTGGCGGTTCAGCGCTCTCGTGCGGCAATTGATCGTGAAGAATCACGCTGAGCAAGGACCTGTGAACCTTGATTCGCCCGTTGTATTCGATAAACCCAAGCTTACGGAACCGGTTCATGAAGAAGCTTACCCGTGAGCGCGTCGTCCCAATCATCTCGGCCAACGCCTCTTGAGAGATCTTGGGAATGTATTGTTCCGGCTCGCCCGGCTTGCCATACTCCGCCATCAACAGCAGAATCCTCGCCAGGCGCTTTTCACTGGAGTT